>JADFIJ010000046.1 GCA_022566775.1 Pseudomonadota bacterium
AAAGACAATATTTTCCACGGGATCGATCCAGAACCAGGTTCCTGCTATGCCCCACCACCAATGTGTGCCGACTGGCGCCCCATTGTATTTTTCCGAATCATTAACGATGGCAAAGTCAACACCGAACACATTGCCCGGATACAATTGACCGATATTTTCCACCGCGTCCGGCAATTGATTTGTCCGCATTATCTGAACCGCTTCTTCGGAAAGGATACGAGTGCCATTGAGGCTGCCACCATTTAATTGCATCTGCGCAAATTTCATATAGTCGCTGGCCGTGGACGTCAGACCACCGCCGCCGGAAAAGAATTTGGGCTCGTTTAAAAACGAACCTCTATCGGTGCGGGTGAGCTTGCCATCAGCGCTCGGCCGGTATTGCCGTGCCAATCGTTCCGCTTTATCTGCAACAACATAGAAGCCGGTATCCACCATGCCCAACGGGCCAAAGATGCGCTCCTTAAGAAACACGTCAAAGCTCTGGCCTGAGAGCACTTCCACCAGATAGCCCTGCACGTCCACTGAAATACTGTAAACCCACTGAGTTCCGGGCTGATGGCCTAATGGAATTTCCCCTAGCGCCGGAATACTCTCGGCCAGGGTATAGTTGGGCAGATTGTTGATGCCTGCCTTGGAATAGGCTGCGGCGACTGGCCCCCGGGACAGCGGTGGGGTATACAGCAAGCCACCGGTGTGGCTCATCAGTTCACGAATCGTCATGGCGTGATTGGCGGGCTCGGTTTCGAAAGAGCCATCTTCGTTTTGCGACTTGAAGACGGTCATGCCGGCAAGCTGGGGCAGGTGTTTTTCCACCGGATCACTTAGCTGAAACTTGCCTTCATCGTACAGGATCATCAGGGCGGTGCCAGTCACCGGTTTGGTCATGGAAAAAATCCGGAAGATAGTATCGGTGCTCATGGGCACCTTGTCTTCCACATTCTGATAGCCGAAGGCCTGATTCATCTGAATCTCGCCATCCTTGGTTACCATGGCAACCACACCGGATAACTTGCCTGCGTCTACCCGCCCCTGTAAATCGGCGGCGATCGCATCGAGCCGGCCCTGCTCTATGTCGGCATTTGCCGTGGACACGCCGATGACAATGAGCACTGCCAGCAAGAATGCATTAAACTTCGTAAAATGGTATTTCTCAGTCATTTCTGACTCCTTTCCTGAATGGAGAATGTTTCGACCAGAAGCACCCTGGCTCACTGGATGCCCCTTTGGCGACATTATGGCTGAATTAACGCATGGAGGGACAGAGCTATTAGTTCCAGGGACAGTGATCCTTCATTCAAAATTAAGGTCACTATGTTGAATTGCACCCAAATTTGATCCAGTAACGGTGAAAATATGCATTGAATTTTGACCCACTAATAATGCTGATAGCCCTTGTTTCATCTTTATTTGGCTGGGTTAGTTTTTGTTGCAAATACGGGGTCAATTTGAAATGCAAAACGACAGATCATGTATTCTATAACGACTGTGTTCAATTAGCTTACGTAATTGGGAACAGAGTTTTTCGGTGGATAAGAGCTCTAAGTCCGCCGTAGAATTATTCTATGAGTTGGCTGCGTGATCAGTCGATCTCTTGAAGGTATTATTAAATCGCATTTACAAACGCGACGGAACCAGTTCGAGCATCAATAATCGAAGGAGTAAACAATAAGCAATGTGGGAAATCATTACGGCTATTGCTACCACCGCTATATCTATCATATCTGCCTTTATTGCAGCATTGGTCTACCATCACAACGCGGACTCCAAAAAAAGGGAGTTAGACCAGAGCTACGCAAGGTATAAGATTGAGCGAAACCTGCTCCTCGTAACAAAGCTCGACAAGTGGGAAAAGTCTTTCGAGCTGTTTGGAATAGACATGGACGCGGTCCTTGCTGAGGGCGTCACCAAGGAACACATCCTGTTTCTCGCAGTGTGCCTGGACGGTCAATCCGCTTCAGCTACCGCGCTCAACATCACGGTTAAGAAGTACATCGAGGATTCGCGTTGGCGTAAACATATGTATGATCAGGAAATCACGAGGAAGGCGTGGAAGTATGTGAGATTGATGTACGAGGACTTCACGCTGGAGGCCATGGATGACTACATGGAAAAGCACTCCCGTTCACCGCAAAGGGACAGCAGGACTTCGGAGGGGTAGGGCCTACACCTTGCCACTCATGGACCAGGAAAATTCAAACGAGAGATAGAAGAGCAACTAGGCTACTCCCTACCACCCCTCCCCCGAGGCGGCGACCGCAAGTCCAAATACCACTGCCAGCTCTAAAATCAAATTACTCTGACCCTGAGATATCCCCAAGAAATAACGTGGTTATCGAAGACAATTCTGGGGTTGGCGTATGGGCCCACAGCGGTGGCTCGATCTTTTGTGAGTCAACCATAGATGTGGAAATCAGAAATAACGGCAGTCACGGCATGGTAGTGGACAAGCTCACTAATGCATTCCTGAGTACAGGTCTGAGAATCACTAACAATGGTGGGTATGGATTGCAATGTTATGGCTCCCACTCGATTTTCGACTTCGGACCGTCTTCAATCTCGGGTAATACTCAGGGAGACATACATCCTGCGTGTGAAATATTTCCATAATATTTCTTAAGATCGAATTAAATGGAGTCAGAATTAAAATACAGGAGCTCTTGCCGAGGAACTACGAATTATGCCAGGAATTCGTGGTAGTGTTTATCGACAATCTGATAGAGAACTGTTGTCTCGGGACGGTGGCGCTCGTGCCTGGGTGCCACTGCACGAGCTGATGTTTGGCCACCCAACCCGGCAGTCCCTGCCGGTAACATGCTGGAATCCTTTCCAGTACAGTGTTAGCCCAGTGTAGTTGACTTAAGCGGAATTCAAATCAAGGGGGTCAGGTATCACAGGTAATCGCGTCATCGGTGCTACCCATGAAAATTTCGAGGCCCTAGATCTGTTTGTCTAATCCCCAGGATTCCATCGACGGTCGATCTCGATTGAAGGCGTTTTCACGAAACCAAGTCTATTCAGCCTCGATTCAGGTGCAATTTGCCATCCTTGCCACCACAGAGACTGAATCGCGAAATGCGAAACTTGGAGAGGGTAGATGAGAAAGGTATTTATACTATTGCTGTTATCCGTAGCGACAGCCTGTAGCAGCACCACGGTGATTCGATCATCGGATCCTGATGCTAGAATTTACGTGAATGGAGAGTACCTCGGCACCGGCCGCGGGGTGTATTCCGACCAGAAGGTAGCATTTTCTAGAAATGACGTAGAAATTCGTAAAGAAGGCTGTCTGCCCGAACACTACAGTTTTCGAAGAAACGAGGAGGCCGATGTGGGTGCAATAATCGGTGGCATATTTTTCACCTTCCCTTTCTTATGGATCACCGAATATAAGCCTCATCACGCCTACGAATTCCAGTGCGTAGAGACGGGAAATTAGCTTTGAGATGATTTCGAGGCCGGTATATCGGTGCAGCAGGCGGAATTAATAATCCCTTCGCCCGCAACCACTGCGAGTATAAGAAGAACAAAAGCTATGTCAACTGGGTCAACTGGAACCCACGCCTTCATTTGGCGAAAATCATCGTCCTGCGAACACTGAATACATTCGGAAATCTCTCTAAAACTCTACGACATTGACTAATCTAGCCAGTTATCTGTCCTCAGGGTACTGACAAGTCAACTTTATTTGAGTGCAAATTGACTGGGAATGTGGCTGCAAGTCATTGATTTATCGTTGAGGAATAGGCCTATTTCGACCGAAAATGGCGAAATTTAAGTTGACTTGTCAGTACCCAGTTGCTTCCACTATCGATTCTGAGTCAGGAATTCCAAAATAACCGCGTAGTAATTTTCTTCGCTACCGATGGTGTTGTGATCGGTGCCCGGAATTGTAACGGTTCTGCTTATCCCTGGCGCAAATGCATTCAGTAAAACATCGGTGTGGGAATGCGGCACCAGCTGATCCTGTTCCGCGATTATTGCCAAAACCGGCACCTCGATCAGAGGTGCGTAGTCGATAGATAGAAACTTGTCTCTGAGCAGCAACGATACGGGGACGAAGGGGAAACGTCCCCTGGCGAGACTCAAGATGCTGTCATAGGGTGTGACTAACACTAGCTGACTGACCGGATTGTTTGCTGCCAGCCTGATGGCCACACCACTTCCCAGACTCCGACCCACAACGGCAATATTGCTATATCGAGTCTTCACCAGATCATAGACTGCCTGAGCGTCTGCATGCAGGACTGCCTCGCTTGGCTTCCCGGTGCTACCGCCATAACCTCTATAGTGCTGTAGAACTATCCCGTGCTCGGGGAAATGCCCGGCGAATTCATCCAGCGTTGCCGATACTTCTTCGGCATTTCCTCCAAAATAGATGATCGCATCGTTACCCGGACCGGCCTTCACGGAAAGAGTGAGTTCGGCACCATCCACTGACAATTTCTCGATACAGCATGCTGCACCGGGTGGCAGTGCAGTTGGAAAATACAGCAGAGAGCGCTGAAAATAAAACAGCAGGGCACAGAGGATTAGATAGAGTGTGATAAGTGACAAGACCACATTTCGCACCTGATTCCAAATTACTTTTATTGCAGACATAAGCGGAAAATTCATTCTCCCCCATGCTACTTTATTACCAGCCACCGCCCCCGCCGCCTCCGCCGCCGCCTCCTGAGAAGCCACCGCCACCGGCGCCGGACGTGCCCCCTGGCGGTGTTGCCGCGGAAGCAATAGCCGTGTTAAAACCACTACCTACATCGGTGGTAAAGGTATTGAGATGCATCACGCTGAAATGACCAGCGTACCAGGCGGGATGATAGCCGGGGGTATTGCTGGTCTGCAATGCCGCAAATACCGCAGCGAACCGCTTGGCCCAGTCTTGCTCGACACCCAGGGCGATGGCGAAGGGCAGATAGCGTTCGAATAATTCCGGGGTCAACTCGGGCGGATGTCGTAAATTCAGATCGTCCTTTTCCGCCACCTCGAGGTACAACTTGAATCCTTCCAGCTTGTCCATCAGCAAACGTCCTTTCTTCGAGGGGGCCTTCAACAGGTACGCGAATAACAAATGTAACAGGACGATGAGCCCGAACGGGAGCACAACCCACGGTACCAGAGAATCGGTCAGGACAATTACTACCAGCATGGCGATGGTGCCAACGACGGACGGCAACAACAGCCAGGTATTCTTGGCAAAATAAATATTTAGATAATCTCGCCGTAGTGCTTTCCGGTGTGCTTCCCGCGCTGATATCAGGATCGCGCGATTTGCGGTATCCAATTCCAGTTCTGTGCCTGAGGCGAACAACTTGGCCAGTAACACTTGTTCGCCGGGAGCCAGTGTTTTTTCGGAAGCGGTCTTCTTCAGCACATAATCGTCATCGTCCTTGCTAATGATGAGGTGACCATTTACCGCCAGATTTACGATAGCGGCGGTCAACGCCTCTTTGTCATAGCCCATCTGGAAGATATAACGTGCCGATGCAGGCGAATATCCCCTGGGTGGTTCGTAGTGTGGAAAGATGACACCGGCCTTAGGGTCGCGACCCACACCGGACCAAGCCTTGTATAAGTACAAGAACACGGCAATCAGTGTCATCAAGCCGAGTAGCAGGCCGGCATTGTCAGTCAGAAGATAATTGAATCGCTGCATCGAACCGGGCTGGCTCACTATTCCCTTGGGAAAGCTCATCACCAGGGTCAAACCCGAGCGGCTCAGCAATACGCCCGTGGTCTCGATGCTGGCGCCTCCGTCCATCACCCGGACTGCATATGCCTGCCCGTTAGCGCCTGCGCGGCCGGTGTAACCCTCCATGCTGATGTCCATGGCTGGCACCTCACCCGGCAGAGAGACCGTAGCTCGCACCCTATCGATCTGAAACACCCAACCATTGCCGGTAACGTTCCAGTAGAGTTCGTCGTGATCATCGAAGAAACCAATCTGGCGAGTGGTTCGGTAGCGAATGAGATAGCTGTACTCTCCAGGCGCCAGTAATACGTCGGCATCACCCACATAGACACGCACGCCGTTGGACAGGTTTTCGCTGCGCCAGGGCTCAGCTTCGCTGTCGCGCGTAACACCGATAACTTCGAAATCCACTCTATAGCTATTGCCGAATCGATCGGTGTAGCGAGTGGGAAAATCACGATAAATGCCGCGACGAATGTTCTGGCCTTCGGCCCGCACACGGATAGTCTCGGTCACTACCATGGATGCATCGGCAGCAATCTGTATGTCGCTGTCGTAAGAAAGTATGCGCTCCTGAGAAATTGCAGATACAGCTACCAACAACAGGGGAAAAACGAGCAATAATACCGGGCGTTTACCTCTGCGGATGCTCATCTAGTTTAACTCCACGGTGGGCGTGGTTCTCTCGTCGGCATCATTCACCTCGAAGAATTCCGCGACTTCGAAGCCAAAAGGCCGTGCAACTAGAAAATGCGGAAAGGACTGGATGCGAGTGTTAAATATGCGCACCGCTCCATTATAGAAGCGCCTCGAATACTGAATATGGTCCTCGATCTCGGTAAGCTCGCTATGTAATTGTCGAAAGTTATGGTCGGCCTTCAAATCGGGGTAATCTTCGGCGATAACGATGAGCCGGTTAATGGCCGATGCCATTTCAGTTTCGAGCGCCGCCTTCTCCGGCAGATGAGCGGCCGCCTCACTGCGCGTTCGCAACTCGGTAACTGCCGTCATCGTTGCCTTCTCGAAATTTGCATAGGCCTTTACCGTCGTCACCAGTTGCGGCACCAGATCGTGTCGACGCTTCAGTTGAACATCGATATCACTCCAGGCGGCCAGCACCTGATTGCGATCTTTTACCAACAGATTATAAATCCAGATCACCGCGGCGACAGCGATGACGATAATAATAAGTAATTCCAACATGGGCTCAGTATAGGGTGTTTCGAGGTGAATGCAAAAGGCGAATTGCTAACATCTAACTAGATATTTACTAACAACTTAACTATGGTGATTTAGCTGATAGAATTGGAAATTGTAATTCGAGCAAAAAATTGGTCGCGAACTCTAAGAATAGATCCGACGCCTGCCTGTTTTCCTCTTTTTGACCCATAGCCAATTCAGTTTCTTATTCTCGAGCGAGGCCGGTAAGCTCTTCACTCAGCGCCCAGAGTCTCGCCCTCGCCGCCGCGTCGTATGCCTGCCTGTTGGCGCGGACCGATCGCTGCCGGGAAAAATAGTTGCCGCTGCCAATATCTGCTGCTATGACTAACTGCATGACGGCATCCACCCCCTCTGCAATCGTAGCCCGTGGTCTGGCACCGGAACGTCTGACCATACCAGTGTCCATTAAGGTGGCAGGGTGAAGAGTGTTCACCAGTATATCTTCCGCCATTAGATTTTCCGCCAGATCGATGGTAAACAGAATCTGAGCGAGTTTGCTCTGGGCATAGGCGCGACGGCCACTGAAGTTTTTCTCCAACATTACATCGTCAAAATCTATTGCCTGCTGTGCACCGGAGGATACATTGACGATACGGGACGGCGAGCTATCACGCAATAGAGGCAGCAGCAGATGAGTCAGCAGAAAATGGGACAGATGATTTACTTGAAAGCGTAGCTCGTGGCCGTCTTCAGACAGCAGTCGTTGGGCGGGCGCCGAACCGATACCGGCATTGTTGATGAGCACATCGAGACGATCAAAATCGTTTAACACGGCGGCACCAAATTCCCTGACCTGATCGAAGGACCCAAGGTCGGCCCCGTAGAAGCGCGCACCGCCTGTGCCTGAATCCTCGATCTCCTTAACCACCTCCATGCCCCGCTCCCGATTGCGACCATGCACTATTACGAAGTAGTCCATGGCCCCTAGTCTAAGGGCTACTGCACGACCCAGGCCGCTGGTGGAGCCGGTAACCAGTGCTACTTTCTGCGCCGGTTCTGGAGTCGATTGTGCGTAGGCTATGGTAGAGAAACAAGTGGATGTCAGGATGAAGCAAATGACGGTCAAAAATTTCATCAATTTTCTAGCTGCTGGATTGAACAACATAGCGGCCCTCCGATTTTCTCAAGGATTAGAATAATCCTCCCGTGCTCGTGAGTCCAGTTGCACGGAGAGTGCAGACTCATACATCTATTCGGACTTTTTCTTACCTAACACATACACCGGTACTGATAAGTTAACGGTCAAATCCGCAGAATAATCGCTCAAGCCACCTCCAATCAAGGGGTCAGGTAACTTGATTTTCCTGAAATCCGGACTATGCTTTAGCGTGACTCTCATTCAACAAGGGCTCCATGACGGCAATGGTGCCAAGGCTGTTTGCAATCAAATAACCTGACCCCTTGGTTTGGAAAAGGCGTGATGGAAAGGCCGCAAAGCGGTTCTTTAAGCGATTATTGCGCAATCACCATGGTGAGCCCAGAAAGATTGTCACGGATAAATTGAGGAGCTATGGAGTCGCACACAGAGAATTGATTCCAGAGACGATTCACGATACATCGCAATATGCGAACAATCGTGCTGAGCTTTCGCATCAACCGACTAGGGTAAGAGAGCGGGGCATGCGACGATTTAATTCGATATGGCAAGCACAGCGGTTCTTGAGTGTGCATGCGGCTGTGTACAATCTGTTTAACCTTGGTCGACATTTGGTGTCAGCCAAGAACTATCGATATTTCAGAACACGCGCCTTTGCGTCTTGGGAAAAGGCAGTGGCGATATAGAAGTGACTTGATGCGGTATTTCATCGATTTGAAGGGTTAACTTGTCAATACCACGTTGATGGCTGCTGGTTGACGCCACGAAGACCAACCATCACATCCAGGACCTGGAGCTGGATTCGGCGCGGTAGACGCAGAAGTCGATAATCTTGCGGACAAATTGACTGGGCAGGTAGTTGATTCGTGCGGTTCTGGATGCGGTATGAAAAATCAAATTGCTCAGCTCGTGTCGCTTCATCAGTAGCGACTGGACGTAGTCCACGGCCTGGATCTTGTAGGCGGGGAAGATAATGTAATCGACACCGATGATTCCCCTTCGAATAATAACGATGTCGTCGATCAAGGTGATACCGGCTCGTTTCCAGATCATGTAGATCAGGAAGACATGGTATGGCCAGATTATGGCGACTATTAGACTCAGCCTCTGGTTTTCGCTCTGGGTAATGATGACGACGGCTATTATTAAATAGATCACACTCCAGATGATGGAATACTTGTAAAAGTAGCGTTTACTAATGGGTGTATAAGATAGTTCTGCCACATCGCTTATGGGGAATATTTCGGCAACTAATTTGGTGATTTCGTGGGAACGAGCGGAAGGCACCACTATTCGTTTGCCACTATCTGCTTGATTCGGATCATTGGGGCTGTGGCTGATTTGTTCGTATATTACATTGGCGCGGCCCAGAACCAGATCCAGCCAATCCTGTCGGATATAGATGGATTGCACCCTGGACTTCTGCATGTTGAATTCCTGTTTATTGATCAACCCGCGATGCACCATCATCGATTTGTCTGATCTGAAAAGGGTAAAACCATAGTAGGTCAAGATGGAACCAACAACGGAGAGAAAGGCAGTAAGAAAGACGGCCAGCACGACAGACACGGTAAACAACACTACGGTAAAGGCGACGTTCTGGTTGCTGATATAGTAGCTGACAACCACTTGCATAAACCGTACTAGATCACCGAAAGAAATGGACGTATACTGCAGCGCTGCAAAAAGACCTGCAAGCACGAACCAGGCTCTGTTGTTGGTGAGGCCATGAATCACCAGGTCGGTTAGTGTTCGCCTATAGAAAGCTTCCTCGTTCTCCGCATCAACCCCAGTTTGATTCTTCAGTTCGGCGGTTTGGTGATTTTGTACTGCATCGATTCCTTCTTTCTTAATCCGAATTGTCTGACGGATCGAATTCGCGGTCGCTTGAGTCAAAGCTGACAGAGAGACTTCTTCGCCTTTGGATCCGGCGCCGTCGATCTTTAAGGTCACCAGACCCAGTGGTCGGAAGTAGAATGGGTGTCTGATGTTAACGTTCTGTATACGGCTGAACTTCAGATTGAGCCTTTTCTTGAAGAGGATTCCTTGTTTTACTTGCACTGCATCGTCCAATAGTTGATAGCGGAAGAACAAATATTTTAATACCGCCGAGACTATTACGATCAGGGATAGCACCGCTGCGGCCCACCAGGTATATTGGGTGAAGTCACCCTCAGTGGTAACATTGATGGCAAAGCCAGCGAGAATCATCGAGGTAATGCCCCTCAGGCTGCGGGCAATGTAATGGAATACAGACCACTTCGATAGCTGTAGCCAGGCCTGTTCTTGATCAACTAGTGTGTCGATGGTGCACCTCTTCAGCGCCGGTGCATGACTTGTCAGCAAGCTCGACTCGATTCTCGACGTCAGAAAATTCCTGACCAGCCTTTTCCTGATAGTCCAGAATAAATTGCTTAATACGGATAGCGATTGCATGTTCTACGCCGTGAATTCTGAAGGTAGACATGGCAGTTCCCGCGCTAAACAGGCGCACATTCGCCAAGCCATAGCGCTCGTCGATTGGTCCTCGAGTCAATTCGACATGCTGGACTCTCTTTAGCGGTTGGATGACTTCCTTCTTCCAGAAGACGCCGGATTTCAAGATGATATCGTGTTGCCGAATACTGTAGTGGATCGCCTTGGTGGCCACATAGAGAAACCACGCTATAAAAGTCAGCAATAACATCAGCAAGATCACGGAGAGTACACCGTAAGCTGTGAATAAAAACGCCCGCAGCTCTGCCGATAACACTACGACCACTAAAGCAGCGAGCGAGAGAACGCCATAGAACACGAGTAACACTGTTAGCCTGATTAGTGCATATCCTTGATAGAGTGGGGTAAAACTTACCGTACTGGCTTGGGGCAGACTGTTCACCGAAACTTCTTCGTTGGCAAAATCCATTCTTATTTTGTGTCCTGTTGTAGTCTTAGTTTTGGAGTCGGCGAAATCCACGGTGTCGGTAATGGCGGAACTCACGATGTGAGCTACTAAAATATCATAGTCTCAATCAATAAACAGGCGCCCAATATCCCTCAGGTTTCGATTTCCACCCAGGCAACCGGTGAGATTACAGGCTATTGCCGAGTATAAGAAGAACAAAAGCTATGTCGACTGCGTCAACTGGAACCCACGCCTTCATTTGGAGAAAATCATCGTCCTGCGAACACTGAAAACCTTCGGAAATCCGGAAATCTCTCTGGAAGCTCCACGACGTTGACTAATCTAGTTGTAAGCCTGCCTTAAAATTGGTCCATGCTCAACTATATTTCGGGGAATAGTCCTGGCATCCACCGCGAAGCAAGGGATGCCGGAAAAGCTAGCCGTAATGGTGCGCGCGGGCTTGCAGTGGTTAATATTTCCTGTTCCAAAAGAGTAGAAGTAATCCGTCTGGATTGTCGATCACTCACGCTCAAAAGGATTGGAATTTCTGACCTTGGTAGCTCTCCTCTATACAAGATGGCTTCAAGGATTTTTCCTGATTGAGGCGGTAATGTATTGGCCCTTGCTTCTTCTTCAGCCCACATCAATATGCGCTCGCGCAGTCTTTCCGGTTTAACAAGTTTCTCCATGAATGAGACCTGATCTATACAAGTTTTAAGAAAGAAACGTGAAAAACCGATCAGGGATTCCTGACTTAAGTTCCCCCGTCCATCGAGATCGTTGCGACGACTTCGATCACACGCTGATAGGAGGCTTGTATAGTCGTTAATATTGCGGGCAAGCCCCCTTGCGATTGACCAAATACCGCCTGTGTTGAGGGTTTCCAAAAGCATGGCATAAGACATAAGTCTTGCAACGCGTCCGTTGCCATCAAGGAAAGGGTGTATCCATAATAAGCGGTGATGTGCGCTGGCAGCAGCTAGTACTCTGTTAGTTTTTCCAAGAGAGCTATAGACGTCCTCGAAACGATCCAGAAAGCGGGGTATGGCACCTGGACTTACAGGCGCGTGTCCTCCAACCTGGACATCTCGGAGCCATTTGACAGCCAGTGGTGCCGGGGCATCCAGCAATTGACATTCAACGTCTATGGCGGCCGTTTTCTCTGCCGCTCAGGCTGAGTATGAGATGGGAGAAAGTGGAGCAATCGTCACTGTAACGCACGAAGCGTCAAGCGACCGGGATACGCTGCAAACGCCGGCTCTGTTCCTACTCGACCACATCAACCCTGACATAGCCGTTGGTCCAACAGCAGTAAAACTCGAAGCCGTAGGTCGGATTCCCTCGCTGCTCGGTGTCATTGATGGCCTGCACACGAAGCACGTAAGCGCCTGCCTGGTCGAAAGTTGCAGTGGTGGTCGCTGTCCCATTCGCCACATCCAGTCGTAACTCGGCGGGGCTGAATTCCACCGGTCCCGGACCCTGGTGCAGGGTCCAGCCCAACCAGGTACCGGGTTCGGGATGTATGATGCGAGCGATCAAAGGTAGCGGTTCTCCCACCTTGGCGATGCGGGGGCCTTCCCATAGGCCCTTGCGTCCTCTGAAATTCGGTGGATCATCGTTCAGGCTCAAATACGGCGCCACTGTGTTACGGCCGGTGGTGAATTCTTCGTCGAGGATATAAGCAGGCAAGAGCCAACCAGGCACTTCCAACTTGTTACCCTGGGTTTCAAGCGTCCAAAGAATTTCTGAATTTCCGAAATCTTCAGGGACGATTATCGAGAAAACACACCAGTGGTGGCGGAACAGGCGGGTGAGAGTTGGATTCGGCACTGGGTCGAAATGGGTGGGTTGTACACCATCATACCGAGCTGGTTCGAGCTTGTTGGCCTCGCCAAGAGGAACGTCCAGGGACTGTTCGGTATTCATATTGAAATAGCCGAAGCAGAGCGTATAAGTGCCATCGGCATTAGGAAACCAGCCATCGAACAGCGGAATAACGTTCTGTCCACTGGCATGCAGTGGGTCTGAATTGAAAAGATCGAGGCTGGTTGAAGTCTGTGCCGTCAACGAGCCGGCGGCGCTCACGCAAAGGGTGAGCAGCAGCAGAGCTGCGCTTTTATGGTCAATTCCCATTGCTGACTAGGGCCCGTTTTGTGCGGTCAATCTGCCTCGTCGCTCAGCGCTTAAGCGTTCGAACTGCTCGTCTGTCAGATAGGTGATGCCTAGCCACAGATGGGACATCTCATCCACTCCCCGCTGGCCGAAGACTACCCATTGTCGAGGATCCGGATTGTTGGGATTGGCGGCGGTGTTGTCCCAGGTTGTGGTAATAATCAACGTGGTCCCTTTGGGTAACAGGGGCGCCGCATCATCGTCAAACTTATAGGAGATCTGCCAGATGTGATTATATTTGTCCACGCGGGCCAGCATTTCACGGTGGCCATCGGGGTAGACGGCTTCCAGTGACTGGGCTCTGCCACGCATATGCATGTGTGGGCGGAAACTGGTGATCAGTGCCGGTCGATCTAGGACGCGGACGCCCTGTTGCGATTTGATGGAATTCGGCGGCAACAAGAGATCGCCTGCCCATAAGCCACCGGGACCGGTATCGGCGGCGAAGAATTGCTCTCCCCTGGTCTCAAACTCTGGTTGATAACCTTTGGGATAGAGCCAGACTGCCGCTTCTGCCTGCTCGTTTTGCACTTCGATATCGATAGGGAAATAGTGCAGATTCCAGTGAATCTGCCCAGTTGGCTGGATTAACATGGCGGTGCCTTCGGGAAACAGGTCACCGCCTTTACCAACACCCTGCCTGCCAACCGGCCCCGAGACACGCTGGCCATCGGCATCTTGCGATGTGAGCGTCGCGTGACCGTGGTGAAGTACTTTGACCCCAAGAGGATAGCTGCCTTTTAATTCTGTGGCCCGCACATAACGCGGCTCGTCGATCAAACCCTCGAAGGGGGTGTTGCGCACCCACCACTGGTCCTGTGCATTGGCGGCAATCGTGTAGGGAGGCGCCTTGACGACGAAATCCGGTGGACCCAGCAATTCGGCCATCTGCCATTGGGCACCATCTGGCAGGTCCGGCATGGGTGGCAACGCCGCGGGATCGCCCTCCGGAGCACCGGATTCGGCCCAGGCTACGATAGTGGCAATCTGCTCATCCGAGAGTGAGATGTCATTCTTGTAGTCCTGGATGCCGGTGGTCTTGTCCAGGTGCCAGGGCGGCATTTCTCGAGCTTGTACCTTGTAGCTGATGAGTCCGGCCCAGGGCTTGACGTCGGCATAGTCAAGCAGCGGCATCGGCCCGATGCCTTCGGGATTATGACAACTCGCACACTTCTCATAGAGTATGGGCGCCACATCCGCGGTAAAGGTAGGAGCAGATTTTGCCGCGAGTGTATTCCACGGCACCAGCAGACAAGCGAGTAGCAAGGCTGGCCGAGTAGCGCCAAGAAATCCTGCCCGATACTGAAAATTACTCGTCATCATTGGAATCTCCCGAATTCTGGAACAGACAGCATAAGAGCATGCCAACTAAATGTCTATTACACACTCCGAACTGTCGGCAGCCAGGTGCTGCTTGTTAAGCTCTCTATCAAATTAAAATGTATTCAACTTAAGCGACTCAGGTCCAAATCCGTTCTGCGCCAGATGATTGACAATCATATCGGGGGTCACCGGAACCCGGTTAAATAGATGACCGTCCAGGGCGTCGGCCAGGGCGCTGGTAATGGCGGCTACCGCACAACCCTGCGACGGCTCACCGATGCCTCTGCCTCCCATCGGATTGAACGGATCGGCAATATCCACCGCCGCGTTCACCATATTGGCGGGCACATCCATCATCGTGGGTAGCTTGGCTTGATGGAATCCGACGTTGGCAGGCAGGCCATTCTGCGGATCATAGACGTGGCGCTCATAACCCGCCATACCTATGCCCCAGACACCACCACCATTCATCTGTTGGGAAAAACCCTGGGGGTGCATGACGGTGCCACAGTCGGCGACTGCAACATATTCCAGAATTTCAAATTTACCCGTATCGACATCGATTTCCAGTTCGACATAGCCAACAATCATGCCCGGTGGTGTCCCCTTTCTCGGCAGATTGTCTTTGGCGACGCCAATCAGCCCGGTACCGGCAACACCCTGCACTGCACGTTGGGTAATGGGATGAATATCTTCGGGATATTCGGCGCCGCTGTAATGACCACCCATGGCGATCGCCTTCTGCGCGGCTTCGCCGTAACTCATTGACGCGGTGGGATCGGCTATCTTGAAGACGCGTTCATCGGCGATGTCATATTCTTCCACGCTACCGCCAAATTCGGCGGCGGCGATTTCCTTCAATTTCTTCAGCGCGTCCATGGCGGCTACGTAGTTGGCACGACTGTGGGTAAAGATCGTATTGCTACCACCCTGGGTGGAACTCCATGGCAGATGGCGGTCAGTTCTGGCGCGCACAATCTCACAGTTTTCCCAGCTCACCTGCAGCACTTCGGCTGCCGCTCTGACCGTGGCGGCATAGGAATAGGTACCCAAATTTCCCACGCCGCAGTGCAATAGGATTTTGCCAGTAGGCAGGATGCGCACCAGGCCATCGTAACCATAGCCGCCGGCGCCGTGGTAACCCTGGCCTACGCCGATACCCCGGAGCTTGTTGCCCCGACGCTTGGGCTGATCGCGTTTGCCTTCCCAATCGAAAAGTTCGGCACCCTTGCTGATGGTATCCGCCATGAAGGCGCTGGTGACCGGACCCTGGGCCTGGTAGATTCCGGAATCGCTATTGGGTGCATTGATCTTGCGGAACTCCACTCGATCCATGCCCAGCGCATTCGCCGCCTTGTCCATAATCGGCGACAACGCTGCCGCCATCTCGTTCTGGCCTGGGCCCCGTTGGGCGCCACGGGGTGGGGTGTTGGTGAAGATGGGGATATTTCTCAGGCGCATGGCATCGGGCTGAAACAGCACGGATATATGCCCAGCCGATGAGGAAGCGCTGTCACGCCCACCGGGTCCGCCGTCGCTGACGATGATCAGGTCTACCGCCGCCACCGTACCATCGGCCCGCAGGCCGGCCTTGATCCAGCCCTGCATGCCGGGTCGGCCAACACCGATGTAATACTCTTCTTCCCGGGTTATGCGCAGTTGTACCGGACGATTGAGCAATCTCGACAGATTGCCCGCCACGCCCATGGTGGGATAGTTCCGCCCCTTGGAGCCAAAACCACCGCCGGTGTTCTCATTGATGATGCACAGATCTGCCGGGTCTATTCCAAGCTGCGCCGCCAGGGGTTCATCGACAGCGCTCTGAGATTGGGTTGAGGCGTGGAAATAGCATTTGCCGTTCTCCCAATACACCATGCTGGTGCGGGGCTCCATACAATGGTGGGGCGTGCCCGCGGTGACGAATGACTCTTCAATAACCACTTCGCATTCGGCAAAGCGTGCATCCAGTTCGCCATATTCCCAACCGTCGGTGAAGGTGACACCCATGGGCTCCTTGCCGGCGCGAAATCTTTCTATTTCAGAGGCGGGCCATTTTACCGGTCGAATAGTGCCCACGACCTCGGCATTTTCATCCTCGGTTTCGGGAATCTCCCGCACCATGGCATTGCCTTCAGGATAGGCATCGGGGCCACCCTCTACCAGGCTGGTTAAAGGATCCACCACAAAATCTCTGCGTTCAAACTCGACCTTGATATTGGCCAGGGCATTTTCTGCGATCTGTTCCGTTAGCGCAGCGACCGCCAAAATTGGCTGCCCCACGTAGGTCACGTAATCCCTGGCCAGCATCGGATTCTCCGGCGGCGTGGAAGGCGGCAAGTCATCTGCGGTGATGATGCCCAGCACCCCGTCCATTCTCAGCGCGGCCGCAGCATCGATACTCAATATTCTGCCACTGGGCATGGGGCTGGTCAGTAATCTGGCGAATACCATGCCTTCGCGGCGGAAATCCTCCGCATACTTGGCCTCGCCGGTCACCTTGCCTTCGACATCGGGTGGAACGAAATCTTTTCCTATATGCATATAAGTCATGAGATAAGCTCCGCAGCGCGCATCACGCCATTTAGATAATGATCATAGGCGCCACAACGGCATAGATTGCCGGATAATCCCAGGCGGGCCTGTTCCCGAGTCGGATTGGGATTGGCCCGTAACAGGGCGACTGCCGACATCACCTGGCCCGGTGTGCAAAAACCACACTGGGGGCTCAGTTCCTCGATGAAAGCCTGTTGCACCGGATGCAAGCTGCCATCTGCCGCCTTTAATCCTTCCACGGTAGTAATCTCCTTGCTCTTGACCTGTTGGGTGAGGATCGAGCAGGAGTAAATCGCGGTGTCGTCGATCAATACGGTGCAGGAACCACATTCACCCCGATTGCAGCTGACTTTGGTGCCGGTCAGGTTGAGACGGTAACGCAGGGTATGGGCCAGGGTTTCCTGGGGTGGCACATCGACTCTTCTAGTTCGACCGTTTACATTTATGGAAATCAGTCGCTCGACGGCGCCGGGCTGCCGGTTGGATGCGGCATTGGCGAGGTAAAAGCCGGCGCCTGAGGTGGCAGCGGCGCTGCTGTATATCACCCCTTTGATGAAATGTCTGCGGGTAAGTCTTGAATTCACTGGTTTTTACCCCTTTATTATCGATGGTGGGGAAGCGGGTTCCTGACGATGCAAGGTCAGGTACTACCGAGGATAAAAGCTATCCCGAACGAAGTCCAAGGATAAAAAGTGGAAAAACGTGGCAAAGAACGTTTTCTCGTAAAAAAGGATCAATTATCCAGGTAATCTATCAAGAAAACGTGGTCTGACCCTGAGATATCCCCAAGAAATATCGCGTTAAATCAAAAGGATAAACTAAAATAAAGTACGTGATGCCTCATATCGGTTGATTGTGCTGTAGGTGTAGTACGCAAGCTTGGAGCAGGGGGGTTATTTTGCCGTTCCGGTGGGCCATCCCTGGCCCGTCCCGCGCTCCGTCCCTGGGCGCTAGTCACGGCAAAACAACCCCCCTGCTCCAAGCTTGCTCGTGTTCTTATCTATATCTGAGGCACAAGCCACAGACAAGCAACTGCTCCTACCTTTATGTTTTTCCAAAAATAGCGAAAGAGACAATGACCATATACACCTGTGAATTTCCTGCAGGAGCAACGAACTTGCAGTTCGAAAAGAACACTGAAT
>JADFIJ010000047.1 GCA_022566775.1 Pseudomonadota bacterium
CTGATTTCCGCCTTCTTCGATAGCGAGCACTTCCCATTCATACTCGGTCTCCGGCAGCAGAAACCCCGGTGGAACCAGCATGCTGGTTGCGGTTGCTGGCATCATTACGTCCAGAACAACTTTCGGTAAGGCTTCGATCTCGGTTTCGAACTCGACAATTACCTGGTAAGCGATGATGGGGCTACCGTCTGCAGGACCCACAGACTCCCACATTACAGTCGTATTATTTGGACCCTGTAAGCCATCGTGTTCCAGCGGAAACAGCAACTCCGGCCCATCCGGGATAGCGTGTGTCAATGTTGCACTGCCAACAAAGTGTTCATTCTCGACTCCTTTTCCTTCAAATTCATATTCTCCTTCGGGGAAGCGCTCGAGCAGTTCCTCGAGTGTCAGCTCAGAAAATTCTGGCTCACCACTTTCCAGAAACAGCTCGGCCCCGCCCTGCATACCACCACTACAACTCGCCGTCACTCGAAAGACCAGCTCACCTTCGGTGTCGAAGATCTTCATCCATTTCCAGGGGTCGGCATCGATAAATATCTGGATACCAACGTCATCGTCGGTGTCGTTTACTTCAAACTTGATTCACGCATCGTCGATTTCGACTTCTTCACCCTCGAAGTATTCATCTGATTCGATTTGCTGCACTGATTCATAGTTCACATTCCCATCAGTGAATGTGCCAGGGACCACCCGCGCTAACAGCGCTCTGGCAGCTATGTGGATTATCGAAGAGAACGAGACCGAAGGACTTATAATGTGTGGATAGCGGTCATTTAGGAGTGTATTTGGAATCGGCCCTAAAATTCCGGGGCAACTTACAGGGGACACTGATAACTAAACAAGCCAATTCTGGAGATTTTGCACCCTGAGTTGTTATGTTGTGAGTGTCCCCAAATTCTCAATTAATTGTCTTTCTAGTATCCCCCCTTCCTCTGGAACGCCAGCGACGACGAATAAGTTATTTGCTATGGTAGGGTTCCTGGCGAAAATATAAATGTGCGCAATGTCCACTTTTCAACGCATTAGAATGAGGAGCTCTGGATGTTTCAGCGAGTCCAAAGATTTGCATTTCTAACAGCGTTTTGTGGATGCTGGTCAAGTTATTGCATTGGCCAGCAAGCCGATAGTCGCCTGGAAGAAATATCGGTATTGGGTGAGCGTTTCGATTACTCCCTCGCCAATTCACCTGCGCCGACATTAATTTATGAGAAAGGCTTCTTTCAGTCTTTCGAACCACAGACAGTTGGCGATATGCTGAAGCGGGTGTCTGGAGTCGCCTTTACCGCCGATATCGGGGAAGTTGATTCTCCTCAGTTGCGGGGACTTGGGGCGCAGTATACCCAGGTACTCATTAACGGGGAGCGAATACCTGGATCCAGCGGGGATCGCAGTGCGCTGATGGACCGCATTCCAGCTGAGTTGATTGAGCGCATAGAGATCATTCGCAGCCCAACTCCCGATCTGGATTCCCAGGGCATTGGTGGCACAATCAATCTGATCCTCAAAGATGGTGCAAGCCTGGAAGGCAGCGCCTGGCGTCTGGGCGGGCTCTATTACTCAGATCTGGATCCAACACTCAAAGGTACAGCTGCAATCACCCATGGCGTAACAAATGATTCATGGAGTTATTTTATATCCGCTAACGTGCAGGAGAGACTCGGGCCAAAAACCAAAACAGAAAATGTATTTGATGACGACGGCAGCTTGATTCGCACAGTCATCGCGGATGACTTTCGCGACAGTACTGACGCCTCTGTTACCGCCGCCCTGACATATAAGTTGGGAGACGCAGGAGAGTTCGGTGTTCGGATCGCGTATATACGCAGCCGCATTGATGAAATGGAGTTCATCGACGAATTCGATGACGCCATGGAGCTGGATAGTCGCGGAGTTGAGCGCAGACAAACAGACCAGGACCGATGGGAGTTTGGCATGCACTACGATCGAACCCTGGCCAATGACATGGGCTTTCACCTGAGTATTTCTGCTAGTCAGTTTGACGACGACTCTGGCGAGCTGGAAGCGGATTTGGAGGAAGGGTTCGAACTGGTGAATCTGCAACAATTTACACTCGCCGAAGACCTGGAGTTGCAGATAAATGTGTCGCTTAGCTGGAAGTTTCAGACCAATCATGACATCGAAGTGGGATTGGGTGCCAGTAATGAAGACCGCGACTCCAGGCAGATACTCCTCGAAAGAGACGAAGACGAACTGGTGGATGAGACCCCGGGCAATGGCTTCTATCGCGTAGAGGAGACCCGCATTCATGCTTACATCAAGGACCGCTGGCGTTTGTCTGGCAGCGCTACCCTAGAGTATGGCCTGCGCGCTGAGGATACGAGCTTGCAGCAAAGAGGGAGTGACGGTAAAGCGCAGACCTCTCAATTCGAGTTGAATCCCTCAGCTCACCTGTTCTATCAGGCGGGCGATTTCGGTGAATTTCGAGCCAGTGTTGCCAGGACTCTGAGGCGACCCGGTTTTGACGAAATAATACCTTTCACCAATCTCGATACCCCCAATGAAGATCAGGTCACCGTTGGTAATCCTGAATTGCAGCCTGAGTTTGCCTGGGGCCTGGATCTGGGATATACACAGCGCTTCCAGGACAACGCGGGCAATCTGGGTTTTAACTTTTTCTACCGGGAAATTGAGGACAAGATCGAGCTGAGCCAGATAGGTGACGACTTGTTTACACCCGAAAACATCGGCCGGGGACGCACCTGGGGGCTGGAATTGGATTTTGGCTTATCGCTGAGCTTCATCGGTTTGCCCCAGGTCCACATGTTTGCTAACTACACCTGGATGGACTCAAAAATCAGGGATCCGTTTACCAACGAGACTCGTCGCTTCAACCTGCAACCAAATTACATAAGCAATATTGACGTGTTCCATAATGTCTCGTCGCTGGGTCTCAGCCATGGGTTCAGCTTGCAGAACCAAGGCAGTGTGCGGGAGTGGCAGGCCGACGAGACCAAAACCGTCAGCTATGGTGCCAATCTTGAATATTTCGTCGAGAAGAGACTCGGCGAAAATCTCATGTTACGACTGAGTCTGAATAATTTGTTGGATGCACGCAAAAGGGAACACGGCGTTGTCTACGGCAGCCTCGCCGACTTACAGGCGGGGACGGTAGAGGAAGTCATATTTGAACAGGAACAATTTGAGCCGGTATTTCTTGTGACTCTAAGAGGAACTTTTTGAGAGGGGAACCTTTTGAGAGAGGAACCTTTTGATACTTAGTTGACCTTCATCAACGGTAATATCACCGTGAATTGGCTGCCCTGCGTAATTTGGCTCTTCACCGAGATATTGCCCCAATGTGCCTTGGCAATAGCCAATGCCAAACACAGACCTAGACCAGTGCCCGGTTTGCTTCGGCTCATATCACAGCGATAAAAACGCTCAAAAATGTTGGGCAAATCGACCGAACTTATTCCCATGCCAGTGTCGGCAATTTTGACCAGGACATCGTTTCCAACTACCTCATCATTGACGGTAACTCTGCCGCCCGGGGCTGTGTACTTTATTGCATTGTCCAGTAAATTGCCTATTAATCGTTGCAAGAACTGCTTATTGCCGTTGATAAATATTTGCGGCTGAATCCGACTCTCGAGCTCGATTTTGCTCTCCGCTGCCAGCGCTTGATAAAGCTCTACGGCATCGTTGATGAGCTCACTAAAATTCACTGTCTCCATATTGTGGATTAGTCCGGCTTCAGTTTCAGCCAGATCTAACATGGTATCAACCAGATGCAGCAATTGATCACACTCTTCGATAGTGCTTTCAGCAAGTTGCCGGTACTCAGATGCATCGTGTTCGCCGCTTAGTGTCGTTTCAGCGAGGCCTCTTATTCTGGCCAAGGGGCTTTTCAGATCATGGGCGATGTTGTCATTTACTTCTCGCATACCGCGAATCAACAACTGAATTTTGTCCAACATGCTATTGAAAGTTGCCGCTAACCTGTCAATTTCTGTGCCTTGGTCGTTCAGACTGACGCGCTCACTGAGGGCACCATTGCTGATGTCTATCGCCGTGTTGGTCACCAACTGAACGCCCGACAGTGACTTCCTCGCCATTAACCAGCTAGATGCCAGGGAGAGCAAGACCAGAAACGGCAGGCTTAGCATGAAGGTAAGCCTAAAGATTTCCAGCACATCGGCCCGCTCTTCCAGAGACTCGGTGATTTGCAGGATCATGTCTCCGCTGTCATTAGAGATGAGACCGTAGATGGTACGCGCGGGGAACTCATGATCCTGCAAATGAATTGTACTTAAGAGTGTTTCAGGGTTGAGTTGCAGGGTCTCTGCTAGATCATCCGGCGATGCATATTCGCTCCAGGTGCCGTCATCGGTCTCCCGAAGTAAGCTTCCGTCTGCGGCATAGAGTCGAAATAAAACTTGTTCTGATCCATCTGCCTGCGCTTCCTGTTGAAGTTCTTGCCAGAATCCGACCATGCCTTCTCTACGAAACGATAAATTAAATTCTTCGATGTCTTCTTCTAGATCTTCATCAACCTGATTGAGTAATACGGCGGCCGTGAGAAAATATACCGTGGCTATCGCCACTAGAAACAGCGCGGTGGAAATTAGCGTGTACCAGAGCGTGAGCCGCCCAGCCAGCGATGCCGGCCTGAATATCATGGCTAAGGTCATTATCTACACCGCGAAAAATTTGAAGTAACGATTGCTCAAAATATATGCCGACCCGTTCCCGCAGTCGACACACTCGCGAGTCTACTACATTATCGGAATCCAGCATTGCTGCACTCGTTCTATCTATTGCTCTATTGAATTGGGCGAGCACATAGCCAGCTTCTTTTAGACCTTTTCTTACAAAAGCTGAGATTTTTTGATTCGTTCTCAATTGGCAGCTCAGGCCTGGTCTTGTGGTGATTGTCAGTTTTTATAGAACGAACCTTTATCCAGTTTATCATATTCCCTGCTTACGCATTGTCGTCGAAACCCTGCAAACATTACCATTTGGTAATCGGAATGCGGGTCTTAAGAAAGGGGACGGAGGGATTAATCAATTGGGGTCAGAGTTAATAATTGGGGTGTTAAAAAATTGGGGTCAGAGTAAAAATACAGTACTGTATTTTTACTCTGACCCCAATTATTCCTGCAACTAGTCCTTAGGCGTGCCATCCCCATTCATGCCCATGGTCTCGTACCGTCGCCAGCCCGCCAGAATACCAGGCAGGCCATGATTGCCCTCATGGCAGGCGTATTCGAAAAGCGGGTCCTCGATTCGGCGCATCGGTAGTTTTGCCGACCAACTCACATCCCAGGTTTGCGGATCTTGCATGGTGAAATCGTATTCCAGCGTATTCTCATCGATCCAGCTGAGTCGCTCTTCCAACTGCATGCTGGCGGAGGAGCCCCTGCCGTTCTGGTCCTGGTAAAAATGTTGGGTATGGATCACCAGCGTGTCGCCTTCCCAGTGGGCGATGGAATCACCGCTCCATTTGAGTTGGCGCGTATGATGCTCGCTATCCAGCCTGATGATGCGCGCACGGTGAATCATTTCGTTGACGATGACGATATGATCCTTGGTCTGTATCAGTTGCATATTGTTGTTGTAGGCACCCGATGTCATGGGCAGGCCTCCCATCAGTAAACAGCGATCGGACAGGGTTCGGGCCTCGGGACCAAGACTCAGTCTCCTCATCTCGCGTATTTCGGCGCGACGTTGCTGGCCGGCTGCATTGGTAGGCGGCATTCTGCCATTGGGTGGGTCATAGATAAGGGAAGTCCGGCGGTCGGCGATGGTTTCGATGCCACGCTCATACCAGAAATTGTTGTAGGAAATCACCCCCGGTGGATAGCCGGCACCGCCCACCGAATCGATGATGAGGTCCCGGTTCTGGCGACGATTCTCGAACTTCTGCCACTCTATGGCTTCCTCTCTGGTCAGGACGGCCTTGTCAGCCAGCTCTCGGGGGCGGTTCAGTGGTGTGAGGGTTCTGTAGGTGTAAGTGCCCTGAAAATCAGGTACGCCATACTCGGTACGTGGAATATCGGCAGGACCGGGATGATTGCGCCATCAGCGCCGGGGCAATTAGCAGGCTGACAATGGCGAGACTCAGTGCGGTTAGGGCTCGATGGTTCATTTGATCCTCCATCCCGTTATTTTATTGATAGTTAACCAAACTACGCCGTTGTGGCAATTTTTCAAGGATAAATTGCTGCCTGGAATACTGCCACATGATTTTGAAACAAATGGCGAGGACAGCAGCGAATTAAAAACTCGACGCCGTGAGTGTTACATCTGCCTGCGCCCAAATCTGGTCGAAGCGTAGCTGGATTTCGCTCGCCTCCTTGCCCTGAGCTTGCAGTGACTGGATCAGACCAAACAGCGCCCAACCGTTGCGCGGATATTGTGCCAGGTCGGTCCGATAAACCGCTTCGGCGGCGGCGGCATCGCCAGCGCTCAACAGTGCCTTGCCCAGGGTGTGGCGCGTGGGGTAATACCAGAATGGCGGTTCGGTGTAGGACAATTCGCTCTGGGTTTCCACTGCCCGTCGGAAATGCGCGACCGCTTCTGTGTATTGGTCCTGGGCCATTGCAATTTCACCCTGAACCAAGGCGTCTGCGATGGTAAGCAATTGGGTGGCCGGGTAGAAAATGCTGTCGAGAAAAGTAACATCGGCTGCTTCCCGCAACTGTACCAGTTGCACGTGCTCTGCACGCGCCGCATCGAGATCGCCCTTTTTAGCAAAGGCTGTGGCCCGTACATAGTGCCAGATCGCCGTAGAGTATTCGAGATTTGCCGGTGGAGCCGGCTCTAACAATAGCTCATCCCAGCGGCCAAATCGCGTCAGCGCCAGCAGTGGAATGGTATTGAAGAACTCCACTCCGGGGAATTGCTCGATCATTTCGAGTTGGACGTTGGCGGCAACCTTGCGGGCTGACTCGATGGCGATTGCGCTGCGTCCTTCCATAGTGGAGGCAGCCCACAGGAAATGGATGTTGTGGGGGTAGTAAGCGGCTGGGTAAAAACCCTGGGCATTACAGGCGGCAATATAGGCTTCGTCCACGGCTGCCGCCAGCACATTTGCCGCAGAGGCATCGGCATAGCGCCCCACTCGCCAGTAAATGTGCGATGGCATGTGCACCAGGTGTCCAGCACTCGGAACCAGTGTCCGGAGGGTGTCGGCGAATGCTTCGGCGCGCTCTGGCGCAGAAGAAGCTTCCACCGCATGTATGTAGAGATGGATGGCCAGCGGATGTTGCGGCGATCTGTCGAGCACAGTTTCCAATACCTCGAGGACTTCGACCGTCAACGGCTTGGGATTCTCAGGGTCGAGCCAATAGTCCCATGGCATCGTGTTCATCATCGATTCTGCAAACAATGATGCCGCATCATCGTCGCCGGGATACTTCTGATGTAACTGACGCATCGCATTCACATAGGCTTCATCCAGCGGGTCACGGGGCGTCGACGGGTCGCCACTGTAGCGCGTCGCCAGTGCGTCGATGTAGTCGCGCTCCGCTTCAGATACCTGGCTTTTGAGCGCCAACGCTTTTTGGATGGCGGCATAAGCCCTGCGGCGTTCATCGTCACTCATGACCACCTTGCCATTGCTGGTCACGTTGATATTCGGTCCAAGCGCCAGCGCCTCTCCCCAGAAGCACATGGCACATTCCGGGTCCAGTGTCTGTGCCGCCTTAAACGAGCGCACCGATTCGGCGTGATTAAACGCGAAATCGATGATCACCCCCTGATCGAAGTAACGCTGCGCATCGGCGTCATTGGTGGTAATGGGATGATGATGTTCGCCCATGCCGTCGAACAACGGCGCGCCGGCCCGGGTCGCCAGATCATTTCTGTTCTCTGTCCCCGCGCTGTCTGATTCCGTGGATACTTCGTCGGGTGAGCAGGCCGCTAGCGACCATGCGATGGCAAGCGCTGAAATCAATGCAATTCGCCGAGTTTTCACTGGATTCCTCCCTGCCGGCGCCGTGCCGGATTCGCTGGTGATGTCATGAGATTAAACTCCGGACCCGTCGACTTTAATGAAAGTCTTGTTCTAAAGGAAGTGAAACCTGTTCTATCGATAAGGGGTAAACGATGACTTTCAGTCCCTCGGTTGTTGACAAGTTAACTCCTGGAGTTGATAGAAACCTCATCTGTAATTGGGGTCAGGTCTTGCATCTTAGCGTCAATCGCATCGCCGATTCGATACTGACGCTATCACGCAGGTCGGGGAAGGGGTCAAATCTTGGGAGAAACGAAGGCAAGCATACTGCGAACAGGCGAAGTTTGATTTCGACGATCAGGCACGTTAAGTTGTGGGTGTCCCCTGATTTCCAAAACCCAATTAATGCTTGAATCCTTTCTTCAAAAAATTATTGCTGTAAGCGCTTGCTTGGCAATGAGTAGTTGCCAACAACTCTCCTTCATCGATGTCCCATCGATGAACCACAATAGTCGAATCAATTATCTCGTTCTTCACGCGACTTCAGAATCTTTTGAGGAATCGCTTCGCCTGTTAAGCACACCGAATTCCAACCCCGTAAGTGCACATTATCTTGTGCCTGCTCCGAACGATCCAAGCTATCCGGAAAACAATTTGAGAGTCTATAGGCTTGTCGATGAAAATCGGCGTGCCTGGCATGCCGGGATGAGTAACTGGGGCAACGAGAGTTCGCTCAACGATCGATCTATAGGCATTGAAGTAGTCAATGATTTTGAGTGTAGGAATCTCGAATCAACCGCAGGGGATGACCAAGGTATCCAAGTCGAATGTCGGTTCCCAGCTTACCCTGAATCCCAGATTAATTTACTCGTGCGATTGATCACCGAAATTCTCAATCGCCATCAAGACATAGATCCAATAGACGTCGTTGCTCATGCGGATATCGCTCCTTCTCGAAAGTCAGACCCCGGCCCGGAGTTTCCTTGGAAGCAACTCTATGAGAACGGCATCGGTGCCTGGTATGAGAGCGACGCAGTAAACAAACACCTTGATACTATTAGGCGTCAACAGCCATCAGTGAGTGAAGTGCAATGCGCACTATTGGTCTACGGCTATCCAATAGAAATCACTGGGCGTCACGACTCTCAAAGCCAATTTGTGATGCGCGCCTTTCAGCTGCACTTTCGACCCGGTAACTACGATGGGTCGATCGACGATGAATCGATTGCGATTCTATTTTCCCTAAACGATAAGTATCGTGCAGACGAAAATGATGAACAGAGATCGAGGTGTCAATAAATGGGGTCAGAGCAATAAATGGGGTCAGAGTAAATATACAGTAGTTTTCGAGGTTCCTGATTGTCTTTGCCTGCAGTTGGGAAAGACAAAGCTGCAGCGGCTTTCCAGCTATGGTGATTTATTCCAACCACATATTGATGGAGAATTGCTGATCGATATCCGCTACGCTCTGAACAAGGACCTGGTGTTGGGTACTGACGGCTCCAAAGCAAAAGTAGAGGAACTAGCCGGCCTCCGAGGGCACCCCATGAAAAGAGGCCGCCCCCGTGCCTAAAACTACTGTATATTTACTCTGACCCCATTTATCCAGGTCAGTCAATCGGCTCCAGGCGCACGATTGCCGTGGGCTCGAAATCGCCTCTTCCGGCGCCATTACCATCTGAAATGGCCAGGTAAATATAACCATCTGGACCCTGACGCACGTCACGAATCCGACCCATGCCATAGGCCAGGGTTTCTTCCACTATCACTTCACGGTAATCATCGCTCATATGAAGACGTGCCAGTTGCTCCCCGATCAGGGCGCCGGAAATGATGCTGCCATACCACATAGGGAACTTGTCGCCGGTATAGACCATGAGGCCCGAAGTGGCAATTGACGGTACCCAGAAATGGATCGGTTGGGTCATGCCCTCCAGACCAATGGCCTCATGAATTGGCCGGCCGAAATTACCATAGTTTACGCCACGGCCAATAACAGGCCAGCCATAATTGGCCCCTGGTTCGATCAGGTTGAGCTCGTCTCCACCCTGGGGGCCGTGCTCGGACTCCCACAGATCACCGGTTTCCGGGTGTATAACCAGACCCTGGGGGCTGCGGTGCCCATAACTCCAGATTTCCGGAAGTGCGTCGCTACGGCCGACAAAGGGATTGTCGCTGGGCACGCTGCCATCATCATTCAGGCGCACAATGACGCCCTGATGATTGGTCAGATCTTGCGCCGGATGCGCGGCCAGGTCACCTCTGGCAGGGGCCTGGCGTTCCCCGAGAGTCAGGAACAGGTAGCCGTCGCCATCGAACAACATCTTGCCGCCGTAGTGTCCGAAACCGACCGCTTGCGCAGAGAAGATCTCCACTACATTGGTAAGTCGATCATTTTCGAAACGTCCCCGGACTACCGCAGTGACCGAAGTTTCCCCTTCTTCCTTGGCATAACTCAGGTAAATCCAGCGGTTATCCCCGAAATTCGGATGTGGTAAGACTTCGAACAGTCCACCCTGACCCGTGTAAAATACATCAGGCACACCCGGTACCGCTTCCGGCAACAGTTGCCCGTCTCGAATGATTCTCAATCGACCAGGTTTTTCCGTAACCAGCATGTCACCGCCCGGCAACCAGGCCATGGACCAGGGTTGTAGCAGGCCCTCCGCAACCGTCACGACCCGATAATCATGGTGGGCTGCATAGTAGATTTTGGATTGCGCACTGGCCAGCGCTGCGGCTGTCACCAGCAATCCAGTACCAACGAGCTTTAACAGATAACGAAACATGGTTTTTCCCTCTCTCCTTTCAATGCGGTTCGCACAGAATAAATGGGGTCAGAGTAAATATACAGTAGTTTTTGGTGTTCCTGTTCATCCTAACTATACTAGCCACTAACACCTATCCTATTTGTCAGTTCATGGATGAACTTGATGCCGCGAAGAATTAGATTGTGCCCTGCCGGCATACCTCAACATATTGTTCAGCGAGGAAATAATCGCCAAGCCTGTTTCGCCTCAGATAATGACATAAAGGCATATGCGCACTGGTTGTATGAAGCATCATCAATGTTTGGCGTGCAGGTTCATGCCTGGGTCTTTATGACCAATCATGTGCATTTATTGGTCACGCCAATGGAAGCTATGGCTACATCGAAGATGATGCAGACTATAGGGCGCCAATACGTACGATATTTCAATTACACGCATCAGCGCAGTGGAACTCTTTGGGAGGGACGTTATCACTCCAGTTTGGTGCAAGAAGAAACCTTTCTCCTTGGTTGTCAGCGATATATCGAATTGAATCCTGTCAGGGCGGGGATGGTGGACGACCCGGCAAATTATCGTTGGTCAAGTTACCAAGTGAATGCCTTGGGCGTTGAATCAAAACTGCTTACTCCGCACCCACTTTACCTGCAGTTGGGAAAGACAAAGCCGCAACGGCTTTCCCGCTATCGTGAATTATTCCAACCGCATATTGATGGAGAACTGCTGATCGATATCCGCTACGCTCTGAACAAGGGCCTGGTGTTGGGTACTGACCGCTTCAAAGCAGAAGTAGAGGAACTAACCGGCCGCCGAGTGCACCCGATGAAAAGAGGCCGTCCCCGTGCCTAAAACTACTGTATATTTACTCTGACCCCATTTATGGAAATGCCATGAGGATACTCATTAATTGCCTGACCCTGCTCGGTCTCATTACTCATGTGATGAATGCCGCAGCTCATCACAGTTTTGCTGCCGAATTTTCCTATGAACTGTTCGGCACTAAAGAGGGCGAAGTTATCGAGGTGCACTATGTTAATCCTCATACCCGCGTTTTTATTGCGGTCACCAATGAAAACGGCGAAAAGGAAATATGGGACGCACAGACCCATGCCGTCACTACCCTGCTCCGCGCTGGCTGGAGAAGGGACACACTCAAGGTAGGTGAACGGATTACCCTCCAGGGCAACCTGGGGTTGGAAAATAGTCGAAAGTTGTGGATCAGAACCATGACTCTGGAAAACGGCACCGTCATTACACCTGATAGTTGAGGGGTAAGTCCTGGTGAAGAACAAAGCGAGTGTTCTCGGTTTCTTTCTCACGCTTGCACTGGCGAGTAACTGCCTGGCCCAGTTGCAAGGTGAATGGTTGCTGACGGTGAATCATGGCGCAGAGCGTCTGGGTGTGCTCAGCTTCGAAGACATGGGTGGCGAGCTGCAAGCTTTCGTGGATGGTGGCCCAGTCGATTTCGTCCTGGAAGGCAACACCCTGGAAATGGATGTTGATTACCGTGATGGTGGCGGCAGGCTCCTCAGCCGGCATTTCACCGGCACGATAAACGGCGGCTCCTTGTCGGGGACACTGGTGGCTCCACACGACGACTCCACCGGTAGCTGGCGGGCCGAACGATTGCTGCCCTCAGCCGCGCTCGCTCCAGCGCCCGTGGATTTAAGCGGTATCTGGTCACGAATTTCGGCTGGCATGGAAAAAGTGCAGCTGGATTACACCGGCCCGGCTCAGGCTGTAGTTGACGATTACACTTATCTGGATGATCCTGCGCTGCGTTGTATTTCCCCCGGCCTGGTACGGATTTCCGGCTGGCCCTATCCTCTGGAAATCCTCCAGAACGAGGGGCAGGTGACCATTCTCTATGAAAGTTATCGTGAGGTACGGCGAATTTTTCTGGATGGCCGGAATTCTCCCGAATATTTTCCTATTTCTGCCATGGGCTATTCCACCGGCCACTGGGAAGGCAGTACCCTGGTGGTGGAGACCTCGCTGCTGAAACCGGGATATGTGGACCAGGCCGGACAACCCATATCAGAAAATGCCAGGGTCATCGAAAGACTCACCCTGAGTGAAGACGGTCAGAATCTTCGCAGCCTGCTAACGCTCCATGACCCGGAAAATTACCTCAGGCCCGTCGTAAGATTCAGACAGTGGCGCAAGACTCCAGCAACGACAATCCTGGAATATGACTGCGATTCCTACCCCTTTTACCGCGGTCTGGAACTTGAAGGCAAGCTGGATGAATACTGGGAGCGGATGCGTCAGCGACAATAAATCTGACCCTGTATTCCCTGTCCCTGTTTCTAACCCTCATGGATCTTCGAGGCGTCGTCCCCCACAGGCTGATCCGTTCAGCGCCGTAACGCGGAGCATCGTCACTCCCTTGCGCTCGAACGCGGCCATGTCCGCGCAGGTCGCGTAGGTGAAGCGCAGGTCGAGCTCGTCGCCCGCTCCGATCCCTGTGTTTGCCAACAGCGGCTGAATGTCGTAGAGCGCATCGTTATGGGCGAGTCCGAGCTCACGGAGATTGGTGAGGTTTCTCAGCGCGCTGACATCGGTGATCGCATTGTTTTCAAGGCGCAGGACCCTGGTGTTTTGGAGCCGCCTCAATGGGCCGATGTCCGTGATCTCGTTGTTGCTGAGGAAAAGGTACTCGAGGCTAGCTAGTTCGCTGAGGGCGCTGATGTCCGTAATCGAATTGTCGCTCAAGCCGAGTTGAAGCAGCTCAGTCATGCCGCTGAGGGCGCTGATGTCTGTGATCGAGTTGTCGTGGGCCCAGAGAAGTTTCAGCTTCGTGAGCCCACGCAGCGGGCTGATATCCGCGATGTCGTTATCGTAGAAGCGCAGGTGCGTGAGATTCGTAAGACCGCTCAGCGCACTGATGTCGGAGATTTCCTGGAGATGAATACGCAGGTACCTCAGCTCAGTGAGCCCACTGAGCGGGCTGATGTCGGTGATGCTGTTGAACACCACATTCGGGTCCCGACCGTCGTCGTAGGCCAGAAAATGGCGCAGCTGGTAGGGATATAAGCCGTGCACGTGGAGCCTGGTCAAATTCGTCAGCCCGCGAAGTGGGCTTATATCCGCGATTGGATTCTCGCTGATGATGAGTTGGGTCAGGTTCGTGAGTCCGCTCAATGGGCTGATGTCACTGATCCAGTTGGTGTGGAGGCTAAGCACTCTGAGTTTGGTGAGTTCACGAAGCGGGCTGATATCTGTGATCAGCCGATTCATGAGGCTGAGGCTGGTCAGGTTGGTGAGATTTTGGATTCCCTCGAGACTTTCGAACGGCTGGGAGGGCGAAGGTCGCAGCGTGCCTCCGTAGACGACGCGCTCACTATCCGAGGGTGTGGACAGTGCCGTCAGCTGAGATAACAGGCCGCAACTGAGGTCCTCCTGCGCACCAACCGAGAGCGCCGCTCGAACCACCTCCTCCAGGTCGGGATCCGCGAAGGTCACGATGGCGGTGACCGCATGATCGGTACAGTTTTCGGTAGGCTGAAGTACCTGGCGCGACTGCGCTTCACTCCCGGGGGGATATGCGAGGGCAAAGATCACGAAAACGAACGAGAATAGGGTAAAGTTTTTCATATCGGTTGTTCCTTGGGATAAATAAGGACAGATTTATTATTCAAAGCGTATCCGCGCAAAACGGTACAGATTGATACCTGGCGAAGATACGCTTTGGAAAATAAATCTGTGCCTATTTCTAGCGAAATAGATTGGCTACTCGATCCGACACTTCATTCGCTTCTTTTCTGCGTGCCCCGCGTAGCATATTCACCATGCCATAGTTGCCTTCGTGGCAGGCGTACTCATACAACTGAGCCGCCACTTTGGTCATGGGCACTATGGCAGTTAACTTATCGGTAAACGTGGAGGGGTCATCGATCGTGAACTCATAGTTGAGAGTTCTCGGTCCGACACGGGTAAATTTCTCCGTAAGCACTTTGTTTTTGGAAGTGCCGAAGCCATCAAAGCTTTGAGTCAAGCCGTTGAAATTCCGTGTTATAACGACCAGTGTATTGTCATCCCAATGACCGCGAGAGTCACCCGACCAAAGCCCCAGGCTCTCGTCTAAGGCAGGACGCCCATCAAGTTTAACGATGCGAGCATCATGAATCATCTCGGTCAGGATCACCACATGATCTCTGTTTTGAATGATCTGCACATTGTTGTTATATACGCTTGGCGTTAACGGTGGGCCAGCGTTGAAGCCCACGATACAACGTTCGGACAGGCCCCGATCTTCCGGACCATCCCGGCCAATGCCGCCGACTACAAATCTCACAGGACGCTGCCCGGCAACCTCTACCTCGCCACCGGGTTGATATTTTACTCCTTGCACAAGTGGAGGAATGCGACCATTCGGTGGGTAGACTATATGCGATGTGCGCACGTTGGCATGGATGCCTACGTTCTCCAACCAGATGTTGTCGTTGTAGAAGGCTTCAATTCCAGATGCAGAAGTTGTGGGCTTGGCCGCCGCCCCCAATTCGAAGTGCTGAACCCTGGTTGCGGCGATCTCATCAACGGTGAGAAATTGTCGCTGTCCGAAATGCTCGGGACGTTGCATCGGGACATTGGAAGAGAAATTCCAAACACCCTGTAGATCCGGCTGTCCCCATTCGGTGCGGGGAACTGCATAGTCTTCGGCGGCCAGGCCGGACAGGGAAACCTGCAGCGAAAAACAGAATAGTAGAATCAGCGGATTATTTTTCTTCATGACCTGTTCCATTAATTCAGTCAAACTGAATTTACGAAAAATAGTTTAATCGAACTGGCAGTACAATTTGTTTCCGAGTCAACAAGGTCAGATTTTTTCTGAAGCTGAGCTGCTGCAAAATAGATCTGTCCCTATTTGTCTTTATTGGCTCTGTCCCTATGCCTGTTACAGAAGCTTGTATTGCGCTCGATCTGCTGCACTTCCAGCAACCGGACGTATCTTCTCAAGCAGCGTCGTGGTGTTCTCCTGACTGCTGAGTACACGCCGAAATTTCTCATCAACGAATGCGCGCACATAGCTAAACTGCACTAAAGCAATGATTACGGCGACCACGTAAAAGCCCCAGTGCATGTCAAATTGGTAGATCAAGATACCAGCGATGAATAAACCCATAGTCACACCCTCCTAATCCACTATACCAAACAGTTAACAAAAACAATTGCCTACTACGAAGGCGATCCAGGGCATCATCGCAGATTTCCATTGCCCAGAACCTTCAGCGGTAATCAGTCGCGAAAAATAGATCTGTGCCTAATTACTGAGAAATCGTGGTGCGATGCAGCAGGCGGTCATAGCCATCATAACCACCCGTTGCCTTGTGCAGCACACTGCGGTTGTCCCACATCACCAACATATTCGGCTGCCATTTGTGACGATACACAAACTGCGGCGAACCTTGATATTGATAGAGCTCATGCAAAAGCTTTTTGCTCTCAATTTCCTCAAGCTCTTCAAAGCCCTGGATATAACCTGCGGTGGAGTATATAGCCAACCTGCCGGTTTCTGTATGCGCCCGGATCAGCGGATGAGTCTGGGTCCGGTTAGCTTCGACTGAGACCACGATATCCATGCTACGGCCGGTGTTCTGCTCATGTTTATCGCTATAAAGACCCTCTGGAGAGTATGCAGACGCCGCTGAATGAATGGCCGTTAAGTGTTCAATTTTGCTTTTAAGCAAAGCAGGCAGTTCGTCAAAAGCTTTGTGTTGATTTGCAAAAAGCGTATCGCCACCAACCGGAGGAATCTTGATACCATACAAGCAGGTACCAATCGGTGGCTTGGCTTGAAAGCTCCAATCGGTATGCCAATTCTCAGCAAACAGCGGGGTCTTTTCATTCGCATCGCGCCGTATTGCCACAATGTGATTGTGCTCCTTAATGGGATCGAAGAACGGGTCATCCCCAAAGTGACCAAAGCTTAAGGTAAAGCGTTCGAGATCCGCAGGGTTTAGAACTTGTTCCGGAAACACCAGCACATGGTGTTGCAACCAGGCCTGGCGAATATCCACCACCGCTTCATCCGAAAGTTTTGACGACAAATCAATACCGGTAATTACGGCCCCACAAGGAGCATCGATTGGACTTACTTTTACCATAGCGATTTAAATAGGGGACAGACTACGTTTATGGAAATAGGGGGCTCACAAGTACTATCAGTCTTTTTGCCCCTGCGCAGCTCGTGCTTCCTGGGCACGTGCGCCGCGAAGGGCTCCCACCATACTGTAGTTGCCTTCATGGCAGCCATACTCGTAGATATGTCCGCCCTCGTCCCGGGTAAATGAGAATTCGCCGCGCCAAGGCTCGGTGTAATAGACTGGATCATCTACCGTGTACTGATAAAACAGCTCGGTTTCCGACACCCGGGTAAAGCGCTCTGTCACTCGGGCGTCACCACTGATTAACATGGGTCGACCTATAGTTGCACGTGCCGGGTTAATGCTACTGTAATGGGTGGTTTCTACCACCAGGGTGTCACCTTCCCAGTGACCGATGGAGTGCCCTTCCAAGGTTCTGATGGCATCTGGCCGACTTTGTCCGTCCATGTGAATGACGCGTAGAGGATTGACTTCCTCACTCATCAACGCGATCGTGTCAGCAGTCTGTACAATTCCGTGAAACAGTTGATAGGCAAAAGCTCGCATAGGCGGGGCGCCCCATGCCTCTGTGCAGCGCTCCACGCCAGGTCTCTGCTCAGGGTGATCGAAACCGGTGCCGTCGAAGTATTGGTAAGAGGACATTTGAATGCCGAGTTCGTTATAAGGCAGCACGCCATTCTCCGGGTAAACAATGACAGAACTACGATATTCACCTTTTACCATGACCAGTGTCGGTGCACCAAACAGATCGATATCAGGGTCGGCATTCCCTTCAAACGCCTGATGGACAGCCTGGGCGAATCCCGTCGCCTGCTCCGGTGACAGTATCAGGGGGAGGCCTTCAGGGCGTTCCAGCATGGTATTGAAGCGGGTACTCCATACACCCTGTAAGTCGGGTTGACCGTGCTCTGTTCTCGGTGCCTTGTAGCTGTCCGGCGACTGGGCGAAGCTCATGGAATTATAAATACAGGCTGTTAGCGCGATAACAAGGGCGCGAATGTACATAGTGGTTTCCTCGAAAACAAACAGGGTCAGAGTCTGTGATACCCCCACACAATTTAGCTTTTGCTGTAGGTAATTGATACG
>JADFIJ010000048.1 GCA_022566775.1 Pseudomonadota bacterium
AGTAGTCATGGCATGTCTCGGGCTAAGTACAGGGTTATGGCGTTTGGGGTAACACTCCTTCGGTTTTCAGGAGCAGGGCCTTGGAATCTGGGTGCAGGAGTATTGCTCTGATACCTGCTGTCCGTATGAGGCGAAAATCATATGTCTGTGGGGCGTGAATATCAAGGTTGGTGTTTTGTCGAGTCTCATCCCAAGACTCGTTTCAATGCTGCCCCGGCAAGAGGTTTGGCCCATTCGGGCATTTCCGGAATGGGGCTTTGTATAAACTTGCCATCATTCAAAGAAAAAAGACAAACTGGATTGGGGCCGCCGCTGTCAGCGGGTGCGGAGTTGTCGAAGACACGAACCGCATAACAGCTGGAAATGAGTCCTATCAAATTGACTATAGAATTTTGCCAACGTTCGCGAATTTTTTGTTCGGGAATGTCGTGGCCTCCCTGCGCCACACGGGCAGCGACGCGCTCAATGTGAAGCTCCACTGATGATAAACCGCAATAAAAAATGCTGACCTGACGTCCTCCATCTATCGCCCGATGTAATGCGCTACAGATGGATTCTCCCCCGAGTGTGGTTTCGAAGGTGTAGCTATCCTTGTCGTCGATAGCGCGATTCAGTTGATCGAAACCCAGTCTCCAGGCTTGTGCATTCGCCTCGTCCAGAGTCATCGAGGGATCATTCCTGAGCAATTCACGCGTAACTTCGTCTGGATTGAAGTAATCACCGCCACGAGCGCGCAGGTTGGCACCCACAATAGAGCTTTTGCCGGCGCCATCGACGCCGGCAATCACGGTGATCATGGGGAGGTTTCAGTGTCGCCGGGTCGGTAGCTGTCTCGCAGCTCTTCGGGGCTCACCGACAATAATCCTTTGGCGGCGGTGTGGGAGGCCGGGGAGGTAATGCGGTCGTACAAGGCTTCGAAGTCATTGGCCGCATCTGCTATCACCCGCTGTGATGCCAGCTGAAGTAATTGCGTGCATGCCGCCTTCATTTGCAGCACTTCCTCATAATGGGCCATGCTCATCACCACCGCAGTGTCTCGCCGGTGAAGCTTGAGTGTCAGCACCTCTTCGCTCTGCACCAGGCCATTCAATTGGCGTTCGATGTTGCGGCCGAAAGCAGAACTCGCGGTGCTGTTCAGTGCACGAACCGGTGATAGCCAGCGAAGTTTCTTCAGCAGGCTTTTGGTGCGCCCGAAAAGTTTAGCGGGTACTGCGCCCTGTGTTGCCGGTTTGAGGTTTGGGTGAGTTGGGTTTTGACTCATTTGGGTAGGTGTCCTCTACTTGCAATCGGCTCCAGTTTAGCACCATAACTGACACTAGTGCCACTAATGCCAGTTATGGCACTAAACCTGCTATCTAGCTCGTTTTAATGGCTTCAAAATAATAAATACGAACTATATCAATCGCAAATACCCCTTAAGCTTCCTCGAATCTCATCAGTCGAGTCTCCTGTAGCCACTCCGCCCGCTTCATAAGCACTCCACCTCGGGGCCCAGGACGAACCGGAAGCAGTCATCCAACTCAAAGATGAGCTGAGTGAGTTGGATTGGGACGTGGACAGCGCGGAAGAGAAATCGGAACTAATTGCTAAGGTGGTGTTTAATTATCTGATGCATGCCAAGCGGGGCAAGTATGGTAAACCGCCTCACTAGCTGAATGTTGGATACAGTTTAGGCAGCCAACGCTCTACGGCCTCACCAGGGAAGCCAAGGCGTACTGGGCTGCGTTCTGTATCTGATACGAGATAGCCTTTATCAACAAGTGCTGATAATACTTCTCGTGCTTTACGATCCTGATATCCTGTGATTTCAGCCGCTCTACCACGTTTGAACTCGCCCACATATAGGGCTTCCCTTAACAAGGAAAAGGATTCCTTGGGTAATCGCTTTAAAGCGACTTCCTCCTGAATATGAATATTCATTCTAGTAACGAAGTTATCAATGTCTAAAAGTTTAGCCATAAACTCAATTTGATCGATACAAACCCCAAGAAAATACTGACAAAAGTTTTTCAACTCTTCGTGGCTGAGATTGCCTCTGCCATCTAGATCACCTTTTCTGGGAGCATCTGCTGCCATAAGCCTTGCCTTATATTCATCTATATTTCTGGCAAGGCCGCGGGACACAGACCAAAGACTGCTTCCAATTTCGGTTTCTAAAAGCCATGCATGGGAGTACAGCCGTGCAACGCGGCCATTGCCATCCAGAAATGGGTGAATCCATGTAAGCCTGTGATGGGAAGCAGCGATAGCGATGACTTGCTGAACTTGTGATAATTTTTCTGGAGCATAGGCTTGCTCAAATCGTGTTAGGAATGGATCAAGGTTTTTGGCTAGAGGAGGGATATGCCGGCCAACGGCCACTTCTGATTTGCGAATCTCCCCTGGAATCACTTCAAGTTTTTCGCCCGTATCAGGATTTTCGATCCAAAGTAAATCATCGGGCAAGCGAGAACTGAATTCAAAATGAACCCACAACAAAAATTCTTTTGAAGGAATAACAGGGGGCGCTTCACCCTTGTCAATCATACGCTGCACTTCAATATGTGCTTTAGCCTCAAGCTGTAAATTTCTTCTAACTGGATCGCCCGAAAGATCATCAACAAGAGCTTTGTCGATATCTCTAGGATGAGTATCATGCCCCTCGATTAGATTGCTGTAGTAGCAATTCATCGAGCGTACTAAGTCTCCCAGCGATTGGCGCACAATAGGGTGCAGTGTCCCTGCAAGGGCACTGCCTTTTTTGGCGAGCTCCATAGCCATGTCTTCCAATTCCTTAAGCCCTTGAGCTGGAAGCATTGGCTCCATGAGTGCGGCAGGTTCTTTCACTGTCTTTCTCCTTCAAATGTGCCGATAAATATGCCGATATATTTATTGAATAAGAATAACTATATCAGTCAGTTACATATTTAACAAGGAAGTAAAGGCGAATTTTATGCCGATGTTTAAGCCGATAATGGAGGAGTTTAATTAATAGGAAAAGGAGGCAGATTTATCTACGTCAAATTGGGTACTGTGCAAACATAGCCAGCACCCGTAAAGCTTAACCATGCTTTGCCAGGTTAAAGTGCTTCTTCTTTACTATGCCGAACACGAGCGATAACAACTCGATGTATTTCTTCTCGGCTGCTTTAACTCATCAAAAACAGGCGCAGTTACTCAGACAAACCCCATCTGCCAGCTCACACTCGTGAGCCCACCTGAGTTAATCAGGTGTATAGCTATGAAGGATACGCCGAAGAGAACGGCATAACGCCAACTAATAACCAGGTCTTGTTCCACTTGCGAGTCCTGCACCCATGGGGCTTCTGTCCTCCATTGTGTAATGTAATCTCGTGGAATCAAATTTCAAGCTCGACATCTGTATTAATGAGAAGTTTCCAATCACGATTTCGAGTTGTGCATCTATCGACAGAACCTGGAAGAAGACCGACAGTTTCGTGAGCGGTTGCTTTGACGTAGCGTCTCAGTGCACCGGTCTTTTCTTCTGCATCGGCGAGCTCGAGCAAGTAACCAAGCCGCTGAGCCCAGGTGACCGGGGCAGTCTGCGCTACCTTCACGAGCTTCTCCGGTTCTATCTGCTCAGCCAGTTCTGTGAGAATGGTTGCAACTTGATCAAGCCCACCTACCTGTTTGAAATAGCCGACGAGATCAATCGCCGTTGCTTCTGGGGTTGAAATCTGCACGGTTCCTCGCGGAGTGTTGATACTTTGGAGCGGCACATTGCACAGATTTTTTCGCATCATGAAGGAAACTCGTACTTTACCGCATTGGATGGGGCGTCTAGGTTTGGACAGCAGAATCTGGAATTCCTGCGGACGATGGTGGGCTGCCCCATGATACTGTGCCGCCGAAAGCAGCCCTGCGTAGTAAGCTAGTTCTAATTGATCCATCAATGCCGGGATGAATTGGTCGGCGGGCAGGCAACCGAGTGATTGATATTGCGGCGGGACGATGACATAGAAACCGCGCGCTGGTGAGGCGATTAGATTTTGACGAGCCAGGCGGTTTACTGCCAGTTTTGCAGCATCGGCAGAGACATCGAGAGCATTTCGTGCTTCGGCTGAAGTGAAATGATACCGCCCCGAAGCGGCAAGGCTGGCGATGTAGTCCCGAGCACGGATCTGACTTGAATTCGTATTCATATGCGTAAAGTGTCATTTTGTGATGCTTTACGCAATCAAATACCGGTAATTCGATATACCTAACAATTAGTAAAAAACCACGCAAAGATGAGAAAAATGAATGTGGTTTTATTTAGCTGAAGATTAAGCTCAGAAATCTAGGGCAACTATTAATGCTTTAACTTGCCCGGCTATAGCAGTGAAAGTTGTCACTCAAACCACGTGAAGGTTGCCAGGCCAAGCACAAGCGGCACCCACAGGCGATGCGAATGCTGCGCCGATGCTATAAACTTGCTGCCGTAGAACAAATGCAATTGGACAGAGGGAAGACGGTAGTGGAATTTAGCAGGTTTCAGGATTTTCTCAGTGGTCTGCTGGCGCGGCAGCGGGAGCTGTTTTTCTCCGGCGATGGCAAGCCATCTATCGAGGAGTTATTAGAGAAGCTGATGGGATCTCTCGGCGAAGTGTCGGGTATGCTGACGGCCAGGCAGGTGTTCGATAGCTACAATGAATTCGATGAGGAGGCAAAACTCGCCTTCTTCGAAAACCTGGAGCAGAACTATAACGCCAATGAGGCGGCGGTGAGGTTGGCGTTTGGGATGTATTCTGAAGCGGCCACCAGCTCCAATCTCAATCGCCTGGCACGGGCGGCGGAACCGCGCCGGCTCGAGCTGCTGCGGCGCTTGAACCAGACCCCGGGTGCGACCCATGATCTGGTGAGTATGCGCACGGACCTGTTGAATCTGATCAGGGATAATCCTCACCTCAAGGCGGTGGATGAGAACTTTGTCAGGCTCTTCACCTCCTGGTTTGGCCGCGGCTTTCTGGTGTTGCAGACGATCGACTGGTCCACCTCGGCAGCAGTTCTGGAGCGCATCATTCGCTATGAAGCGGTGCATGAGATCAAGGACTGGGATGATCTGCGCAGCCGGATCGATCCGGTTAACCGCCGCTGTTTTGCCTATTTTCATCCGGCCCTGATCGATGAACCGCTGATATTTGTGGAAGTGGCGCTGGGGCATGCGATCCCGGATTCGATCGCCTCTATTCTTGAAGACACGCCGGATGCGGGCGCGAATTCTGCAAAATACACGACGGCGACCTTCTACAGCATCAGCAATTGTCAGCCGGGTTTGAAGAATATTACCTTTGGTAATTTTCTGATCAAGCAGGTGGTGCAAGAGCTGCAGGCGGAATTTCCTTCCATCAAGCAGTTTGTCACCCTCTCGCCGATCCCGGGGTTTCAGCTCTGGCTGGATGATGAAGAGAAAGGCGAGCCGGAAGAGCTGCTCAGTCTCAGGGCTGAAGTGGACGCACTGGGTCTGGAGGCCGCTGCAGTAGCGGAGAATTCAGAGCTAATCAGCAAGGCTGTGTTTAACTATCTGATGCACGCAAAGCGCGGCAAGTATCCCGCCGACCCGGTGGCCAGGTTCCATCTTGGCAACGGCGCCATGATCTACCAGATCAATACCGGCGCCGATCTCAGTGACAAGGGCCTGTCTCAATCCCGTGGCACCATGGTGAATTACCTCTACGATATTGGCTCTATCGAGCGCAATCACGAGCGCTTTATCACCGAGGGCTATGTGGAGTTTGACGGTAAGTTGAAGTCGCTTTTGATCAAGTCCTGATCCGGCTACATTCAGACCTCGCGCTTGCCCCGGTATTGCCGATGGACCTACCCATCGTTCACAGCATTGCCAGTGTTCTTGTCTGGGTAAGAGGATCTGGGGCGCAGCCTGCTGACGCCTGTACGCTATCGGAAGTTTTACCAAACCCATCCACCGATGGTTGGGCCTGGTCATTTTTCAGGATTCTTGAAATATCCCATTACTGACCTACACTAAAGTTGATGCGATCAATGAGGAATTTATTTGTTCAAGTCAGCAACCGTTATAACAATGTTGACACATTATAGAAACTGGACTATTTGGTTATAACTTAGTTATAACGGGCGATCGTGATGAAAACACAGATAAGAAAAATCGGTAACTCCTTGGGCTCTATTATTCCGGCGCCTTTGGTGCGTCAGTTGGCATTGGTCGAAGGGGCGGAAATTGATGTTCAAGTTAAAGACGGGGCGATTGTTTTGACGCCTCTGAAGCCAGATTCGAAGCAGCTGCCGTTCAGCGAAGCCGAATTGTTAGATGGAATTGAGGCATTCAATGCCCACGCCGACGAACTTGCTACCCCCTTACCCACGGAATGGGACAATCAATGAAGGCAATACATTCGTACATATATGTACGAATGTATTGCTGAATAGGGACATCACCCTGTGAACGGCAAGGAATTTGAAAAGCGGGTGAGGCGACTTGCCTTGCGCACTAGCATTGGAGTTCGATTCGAGCAACATGGGAAAGGCAGCCATGGCCGTCTATATTACGGCGAGCGTTTCACCACTTTAAAGGATCGGAAAAAGGAGATCGGGAGAGGCTTATTGCGGGCCATGTGCTCCCAACGCGGAATCAACCCCAGTGATTTGTAGGGGCATTAAAAAATGCGTTACGTTTATCCAGTAGCTTTAAAATTAGACGAAGACGGATTGTATATCGCGTCCGCCAGGGATGTGCCCGAGGCCTTAACTGATGGTGAGACGGCTTCGGAAGCATTGCATGAGATGGCTGCAGCGCTGGGTGCTGCCCTGGCAGGTTATTCTATTGCAGGGCGAACTTTACCGTTGCCATCTGTTGCCAGACACGGAGAGCGCCTGGTGCCCGTAGCCCCATTAGTGGCCGCAAAGCTGGCATTACGCTGCGCCATGCAGAAAATGACTCTGTCCAATGTTGCGCTCGCCCAGCGTCTGGGAGTATCAGAAGGCGCAGTTCGGCGTCTAGTTGATCCAGACCACGCTTCCCGCCTCGATGGTGTGGTCGCCGCGCTTGCCGCCCTCGACCGAGACTTGATCATTGAAGATCGGGGAAAGCCGGCTGCTGCAGTGCGTGACAAGCTGCATTCCCTGGGTATTGAGGAAGCTGATATTCAATATGCGATAGATAATGCCCGTAGTGAATCTGGATGAGAGGCAGGATAGAGTTGTCTCCTGAATGCAGTAATTCGCTCGAGCATGGAGTAGCGAGGCATCTGGTAAAATGACCATGGTGTATAGTCATAATTACTGGTATATTAGCAAAATAATCAGTCATCAATAGACAGGCGATCGAAACATGCGGCATCTATCCAAGTCTCAGTTCAAACCCAAGGCCCTGGAAATTATGAGATCCGTAGAGCAGGGCAAGGGGTCGGTTATTATTACTGACCACGGCAAGCCAGTATTGGAATTGCGGCCTTATGATGACAACAAAGTGGACCCAAGGCAGTGTTTGGCGGGTAGTGTTGCAGAGTATGTCGATCCTTTGGAACCCGTTGCTGACAATGACTGGGAGGCCGTAGGTGATAGTGCTTGATACCCACGCCCTCATTTGGTGGGTAGCTGCCAATGAAAAGTTGTCTAAAAAGGCCCGGGCTCTGATCCTTAAGCATGAAAATGATGATCGCAGTATTTTAGTCTCCTCCATCACTGCCTGGGAGATTGCCATGCTAGTCATCAAAGGGCGCTTGACTCTGAATATGGATGTAAGTGCCTGGTTAAGCCAGGTGGGCAGGATATCTGCGGTAAGATTTGTACCGGTGGATAATACAGTAGGTGTAGAATCTGCCACCTTACCCGGAGATTTCCATAAAGATCCTGCTGACAGGATGATTGTTGCGCTGGCTCGACAGGGGGCCTACCCGCTGTTAACTGCTGATAAAAAAATGCATGCCTATAAATACGTGAAAACAGTGTGGTGAATTGGGCGGCATATTCCTGATCGTCAACTCTCCACTGATGTGCGATATTTTGCCTAAATCTGTCTGTTCAATTCCTAGTTCTGTCGAGTTGTATTTGCTCATGCAACTAGCGGCCGGGGTTTGCTTGTAGAAGGCCAGAATGCCCGGTTGCTACATAGATATTGCCAGCAAGACGTTTCCGCGGAAACGTCTTTTGCTTCACTCTGAATACACTTCCATGCTGCTTCGACCCTGCTATTGAACCGTGGCAGTCAGATTTCTGTTGCATATTATTATTACCTTGGTAAAATTATAAACTATCTTGGTATAAATAAACCCTCCCGATGGCAGGAGGTGGAGTCGCGTCATGCAACAGGCAAGTAAAATTCTGGCTTTTAGTGCCCAGAATCTCATCGCTGAGGGTACATTCGGTGAGGTATTACAGCTGGTTAAAAATCATATAAAACAAAATGATACGGTGAATATCTTATTTTTTAATGGAAGTGATGGGCGGCAAATCGATATCGACCTGCAGGCAAGCGCCGGGGAGTCCGGGAATGTAAGCGCGGCGTCGACAGCAGCATCAGGCAATAGCCAGGAAATACCCGCCAAAAAGTCCCGTGGGCGGCCTAAACTGGGCGTGGTAGGACGCGAAGTCACCCTGCTGCCGAGACACTGGCAATGGCTGGATAACCAGCGTGGTGGTGCCTCGGCGCGGCTGCGGCGGCTTATCGACCAGGAACGCAAGGCGACTGCGGGAGACGACATGATTCGTGAGTCCCAGGACAGCGCCAACCGCTTCATGTACGCCATGGCAGGCGATATTCCGGGATTTGAAGAGGCGGTGCGGGCCCTGTACGCCCGGGATAAGGCTGGATTCGACCAGGAAACTGCGGCCTGGCCGGTGGATATCAGGAATTGCGCTAGGGGTTTTGCGGAAGAGGCATTAATTTAGGGTTGAATGCGTGGGTTGTACAACAAGCCTGGTCCGATTGTAATCGGTGCATTACCGCCGCTGGACATGTACATGATGCTTGGATACCATACGTACATGTATATATTGCTAATGAGATCATGATGATGAGTAAGCAATTGACGCCAACGGCGTTGCGTAAAGATCTATTTAACATACTGGATGCGGTCGTGGCGACCGGGGTGCCGGTTGAGGTTAACCGGCGCGGCCGTACGCTGAAGATCGTCTTAGAAGACAAACCGAGTCGAATGGATGTACTCGCTCGTTATGCAGTTGAGGATTTGATTGCGGGAGATCCCGAAGAATTGGTGAGCGTGGATCTTACGACATGGTCGGAGCAAGAGAACTTATAGATGCTGTATCTCGATACACATGTTGTGGTGTGGCTGGCAGCGGGTTTGATTGATAAACTTAGCCACGCTGCGAAAACCGCAATAGAGGAAGCCGAAGAGCTGGTTTATTCTCCGGTAGTTGCATTGGAATTGAAATATTTGCATGAAACCGGGCGTATTAAGCAGCCCCCTGAAAACGTATTGGCTGGTTTAAAGGGCAGCATTGGGCTGAAGTCTCGAGATCTTATGCTCGGCCCGCTGATCGCCAGTGCCAGTCGGCTCGAGTGGACGAGAGATCTTTTTGATCGATTAATTGTCGCGCAATCCAGTTACGACGGCTCATCGCTAATCACCAAAGATCAAGAGATTCGTAAGCACTATTCGGCGGCTATTTGGTGAGGAGGTAGCTATTGTATGGTAAACAAACCAACAGACGCGCAATCGCTACGGGCTATCCACGAGATATTCAGTCCCGAAGAACTGAGTGCCCTGTGTCAGCGCATAATTGGCAGCGGCGTGCTGGGCCGGTCGAAAAACTATGCCGCCATGCTCAGCTACCTGGTGCGATGTTCTATCGATGACAAATCCCCGAAGGAGCTTGAGCTGGCTATCGATGTGCTGGGCCGGGGCGATGATTTCGATGTCTCGGTGGATTCTGCCGTGCGTGTCTACATGCACCAGCTGCGGAAAAAACTGGATAGCTATTACGAAATCCACGAGCAGGACGCGCGGTACCGTATCGTCATCCCGAAGGGAAGCTACACCCTGGCTGCAGCGCCTCTGTCAAAGGCTTCCCCCAATGCAATAAGCTTGCAGTCGGTGAGAAGTTATTTCAGTCTCAGCAACGGGCTACTGGCCGGGGTGATGGTTCTGCTGGCGGCGAATTTGCTTTATATGTTCACAGGGGAGGATGCCGAACCCAACCAGGCTTACCAGGCGGCGGCCCAACATCCGGTGTGGGAGAGCGTACTGAGTGACGATCAGCCCATCCTGTTGGTCATGGGTGACTACTATATCTTTGGCGAGCTCAATGCCAATGGCAACATCGCCCGCATGGTACGGGAGTTTAATGTGAACTCCAGAAGCGATCTCGAGGATCTGCAGTTCAGCGATATCGAACGGGCGGAAAATTACCTGGACCTGGATTTGAGTTATATGCCGGAGGGCAGCGCCTTCGCATTGGCCAGGATTTTGCCGGTCCTGCAGGAGAGCGGCAAGCCGGTGAATATCACCATGATGTCTGACCTGACCACGGCGGATATTCGCAGCAATCATATCGTCTATATCGGCTATCTCAGCGCCCTGGAAAAACTGACCGACATGGTCTTCGCCGGTTCCGGCTTGCGGATCGGTCGTAGTTACGATGAATTGTTCAACATCAAGACCGCCGAATACTACACTTCCGATGCGGGCCTGCCGGAAGCGGGTGAGCCGTTTCGGGACTACGGCATGTTTTCGACTTTTCCGGTCAGCACCGACACCCAGGTGATTCTGATCTCCGGCATGCGCGACGCCGGCCTGATGCATACGGCCCAGGCCCTGGTCGATTCGGAAATCCTGGATGACCTGGTCGCGGCTATCGACAGCGATACCGATGAGGCAGTTGCCGGCTTCGAAGCCCTGTTCGAAGTTTACGGCATCGACCGCCTCAATTTCGATGCCAAGTTGATCTACGCGAATCAGCTTAATCTCAGCCGGATATGGGAAAATCCGAGCCGGGCAGAAATCAATTAGGTAGCCGTTCCTCGCCGGGCGAGCGTTTTTCGACCATCCCAGTTGTCCACTTGCGAGCCTCGAAGCCCCTGCTTATTAGCGGTTGCACTGAATTCAGTCCTGTAATCCACTAGGGCATCACGGCGTTGTTCAGAGATGCCCTAGCAACAAGCGCTCGCAGCGAGCTCTCGGCCAGTTCTCCTGTTTCCCAGCAAACTTTTCACCTGCATCGTTCGACTAAATTCAAAAAGCGGTTGACAAGAACTACAACTGTAGCCATCATAAACTACAAATGTAGTTTATGAATTGATTGAACCACCGTATTGGATTAACAATTCCCCAAAGGGAGTTCACAGACGATGACTATCTTCGAATTCTTAGGTCTAGATGGCAATTTCGTGGTGCTGAATGTGCTGCTGCAGGTGTCGGTTTTTGCTGGCGTCGCCCTGTTCGTGGCGATGAGATTCAAGCATAACGCGGCGATTCGCTACGCGATTCTTTATCCGGCCATGCTGGCCCTGTTGGTATTGGTCGCTGCTTCCATCGCCATGCAAACGGGTGATAAAAAGCTGCTATACATTCCTCTGGCGCCAGCGAATCTGCAAACAGAGGTCGTGATTGACAATGAAATTGCGGCGGCGACGTTGGCTCCTCGCGAGCTGGCGAGTACGGGTCCACATCTTGTGGAGCTCGAGCTACCAGGCCCAACGATATTTGTTTCAATTAGTGCAGGCCTGCTTGGACCCCTATGGCGCGCGTTTTCCGGTCTGCCGCTGTATCTCATAGCTGCCGTTATCTGGGGCGGAGGTTTTTTGGTATTGGCTCTCGGTTTGCTGCGTAGCTTGTATAGGGTGAAGGCGGTGTCGCGGCAGTCGAAACGGCTTTCAGCTTCTGACCGGAATGCGCTGAATAAGGTCTTGTCTAATAATCTGCCGGCAGCCAAGCATCTTCACTACCGCGTTTCCGAGCAGGTGGACAGTCCTATGTTGACCGGGTTCATCAAGCCCACCGTCCTGCTGCCGACGCAATTCCTTGCCGGCCTCAACGACCAACAACTGAAAAACATACTCCTGCACGAACTCGCTCACCACGAAAGACGAGATGTGCTGGCGAATTTTTTACAGAAAATCTGTCTCGCGGTGTTCTGGTTTCACCCGCTGGTTCACATCATGGACCGGCTGATTTCCAGGGCGCGGGAGGAAATTTGCGATAACTATGTATTGGCTCAGACCGAAGCTGTCAGCTACGGAGAAACACTGCTTCATGTCGGAGCTTTTTCCCAAGACAAAGCTAAGGGGTTTGGCAACGGCAGGGGGTACGGGAAGAGGGACGACATTGGAATTATGCAGTTGGCGGTGGGGATGATTGGGGGCGAATGGAAGCTGGAGCAACGCATCAGTGAACTATTAAGTGATCACCGGGAGAAAACCATGAAACTAGGTACGGGAATCAACCATCTGTTACAACTAAGCCTTGTCGTATTTTCGATATCCCTGGCAGCCTGTCAAGTCGGCGCTGCGGAGAATGAACCCCTAAGAGACGAAGTGGAAGTCACGCAGCTAACGCAAGTGCAAGCAACGGCGCAAGTGGAACCAGCAGCGCGGGCAGAACCAGCAGAGCAGGCAGAACGAGCAGCGCAGGCGGATCGAGCAGTGCAGGTTCAACCAGCAGAGCAGGCAGAACCAGCAGCGCAGGTTCAACAAGCTGAGCAGGTGGACCGGGCAATGCTGTTGGCGCAAGCTTCAGAAGTTCAACGTCAAGACGATGCAGGACGCCTGCAGCAAGATGCGATCACAGAAGAACGGCAGTTCCGCCGTCTCCAGCAAGAACTCAATCTCAAGAGAATTGATCTTCAGCAACATGCCCTGGAGATAGAAAGTCGAGTGCGAGGATCGATCGACGTGGAGGAGATTAGACGAACCGTTGCATCGTCGATGGAACAGTTGAGAATAAGCAGGCAGGAAATCGATGCCCTGGTCGGGGAGGACGGTATCCTGAATGAAGAACAGATAAACCGGATCGTCGCAGGGGCGCTGGCTGAAGTGCAGAGGCAACTGGAGTCAATCGATTTTGCGCAGTTGGAAAAAGATCTAGAGCTGTCCCTGGATATCTTGCGTGACAAGTTGCAGGGGCTCGATCTCGACATGGAATCTCTGCTAGAGGACGTGGATGATTTGACTACGCAATTCGGTGCGCCGGCAACGCCGAGTGAAGATGCCCCGGTGCCCTTATGAATTTGAAAAACAAAGTCCCGCTCTCCCGCGCCCAGCGCGAGGTCATGGAAATCATCTGGGATCGCGGCGAGGTCGGTGTACTCGAAGTGACGGAGATAATTAATCAGGGCAGAGCGGTCGCTCGCAATACGGTTCGCACCCTGATGGAACGGATGCAGGAAAAGGGCTGGCTAAGCCGGCGTGCCCAGGGGCGCAGCTATCTCTACTCGCCCACTGTTCCCAGGGAAGAGAGTCTGGGCCAGAGAGTGATGGATATGGTGGACAAGGCCTGCGGCGGTAACCCGGATAAATTGATGATGGCCTTGCTGCAATATCGTGGTCTATCCGACGATGAAAGCACGCGCATTCGCAAGCTACTGGACGCGGCCAGACGCAAGCAATCCAGCAAGTAACTTCGCTGTCAGCTAATCTGATTCGCCCTTACCGAACTCCGGCGGGCTTTAATCGCCAGGCGCTTGGCCTTGTCTTCTCCGTACTTGTTAATAGAGAAGTAGGCGTTCTTCTGCTTGCGACGCACGCCCTTGCCTTCCTGCCAGGTAGCCACCCAGGAATGATCCTTCTCCGAGTAACTCACGCCGATCTCGCCGGAGGAATTTAGCGGCGATATTTTCCGGGGGCTGAATTTGGCGTAGGGCCAGTTGCTGCCGTAAATCTTTCGGCCTTCTATGTCGCGTTTTTTCTTGGCGGCGACAATGGCCTTGTTTTTACCGCCGTATTTCTTATAGGGGAAGGACTTCTGAAAGCTCTTATTGTCATACTTGATTCTAACCCAGGCGCAATTCGTGCCCCTGGATTCGATAATGCTGATGTGATGAAGTGCGTTTAGTTTTTTCATAGGAGCCTCTCTATCGTTCTGTGTTTGCCGAGGTCTGGATTCAGTCTACACCCATATTTTGCAGGGAGCCAGAGGCAGGTTCTGGAGATGAGGAAAAACGAATAGAAACGGAAACTACTGCAGGGGAATGGCCGCAGTGCGCTTAGCAGGCGTGGGCGGCCATGTGTTGAATAACACCTGGTTTACGGCTTTCGACCTTGGTAATGCTGTAATCAAACTGCTTGGCGCTGGGATCGATATCCATGGCCTCGTCGATGGCGGCAGACAGATCCGCCTGGGCAGCCTGTCGGGTCAGGTAGGGACCCGAAATCTTCACCTGTAAGCTGGGCTCGTTGGGCGCAGTGGCTACGATGTAAAAATTCTTTGCGTTCACAGTTACTGTTTTACCTCTGACCTTCTTCGTTCCTGACCGATAAGTATGCTACCTGATGACGTCGACGACCTATGGCTTTCAGGCCCCATGGATAAGGCGTTAGGCCCCCGCTATAGGGCTAATATCGGCCGCGTATTAAAAACCAACAGCCCAGCAATACAAGGTCGGAATAGCACTAATTTTCTTTCTATTCCGCCCCGGCCTGGCGTCTGTTTTCGTCCTGAATTTTCCTCCATGGCCTGGTTTCTTTCCCTACTCCTTCTCTATTCCCTTCCCTATAGACTAATTTTGGGCCACATTGCCTTAATCCAAGCTTAATCCTTGTGCAAGTGGCAAATTGAGTTCCCCATCACACTACCGAATACCGGTGCGGGATGAAGATGATGGACTATACTCCGATATCTCTGCCAGTGGTGCAAAAGCCTTATTTTCGGGGTCATAGGTCGGGCCCGACCCTTGATTGGGCGCAGTAACTCAGTTACTCAGCCTCGAATCACATGCATTGTGAGCAGGCTTGACATAAAATACCCTGCAACCGGGTCGTTTGATGTGTGCCCGATCACCCGAGGCGAGAATAAACTGCCGAAGTAGCCTATCGGTGCCGAAAACGATGGGTCAAAACCGGCGTCGACTGGCGACCAGCGCCGTCTTTCATCCAGCCCGGGTGTCGGGGTGTCTGACCGAACCCTAAATGCAGAAAACCGGACTCAACGGATAATCATGCTCGACACCAGACCGCTACTCATCAAGACCGACTTTCCCGCGATCTCCCGTGGCATTCTGGAAACGCTGCAGGTAAATCTGGGCTATAAATGCAACCTGACCTGCAATCACTGTCACGTCAATGCCGGGCCCACTCGCACCGAGATGATGAATCTGGAGACGGTAGATCTTGTGCTGCAGCATATGCACAGTCACGCCGTGCGAACCCTCGACCTCACCGGCGGCGCCCCGGAGATGAATCCCCATTTCAAATATCTGGTCAGTGCCGCCAGGGCCACCGGCGCGGAAGTCATCGATCGCTGCAACCTGACCATCCTCGGTGAGGAAGGCTACGAAGACATGGCCGAGTTTCTGGCCGGCGAAGGCGTCACTATCACCGCCTCCTTGCCGTGTTACACCGAACAGAATGTGGAGAAGCAGCGCGGCAAGGGCGTGTTTCAGGACAGCATCACCGCCTTGAAGGTGCTTAACGCCCTGGGTTACGGCATCGATCCAGGGCTGCAACTCAATCTTGTTTACAACCCCGATGGCATCAATCTACCCCCTGCCCAGGCCGCTCTGGAGCTGGACTATAAGCGTGAGCTGAAACAACGGCACGGCATCGTTTTCAACCAGTTATTCACCATCACCAATATGCCCATCAGCCGTTTCGGTGGCATGTTGCTGGCGAAGGGGCTGTATCATCAGTATATGAATACCCTGCGCGACAGCTATCGAGCGGAAAATCTGGAAACGGTGATGTGCCGTTCTCTGCTGAGTATTGACTACGAGGGCTTCGTCTACGATTGCGACTTTAACCAGATGCTGGCCATGCCCCTGGTCCTGAATGGCAAATCCAGGACCCATCTGTCGGAGTTGGGAAAGCAGGATCTCACCCATAATCCCATCGCCATCGGCGAGCATTGCTTCGGCTGTACTGCCGGCCAGGGCAGCAGTTGCGGCGGCGCCCTCGACAACTAATTCGCCGTCCTGTGTCACTCTCCCCACCTTGAAAATAAGCTTTATCTTGCCGGTCTTGAATGAAGCCTCCCTGATTCGGGCGCAGTTGCGAGGCCTGCAGGTTTATCGGGCTGGGGGTCACGAGATAGTACTCGTCGATGGGGGCAGCAGCGATGACACCGTCGAAAACGCTGCCGGCCTGGCAGATCGAATCGAAATCTCGGCGCCCGGGCGCAGTACCCAGATGAACCGGGGTGCAGAACTCGCCCGGGGAGACTTGCTGCTGTTCCTCCACATCGATACCTCGCTGCCAGCACAAGCCGACCAACTGATTGCTGCTGCGATGAACCCAGTAGCCCATAAGCAGAGGCGGCAGTGGGGCTGGTTCGATATTCGCTTGAGCCATCCTGCCCTGGCGTACCGAATCATCGCTGCGGCCATGAACCTCAGGGCCCGTTGCACCGCCGTCTGCACCGGCGATCAGGCGCTGTTTGTGACGGCGGAGCTATTTCACCGGCTCGGCGGTTTCCCGGCAATTCCCCTGATGGAGGACATCGCGATGAGTAAGTTGCTGCGACGCGAGGCCAGGCCGGCCCCCATAAAAACCGCGGCGCTAGCTTCCAGCAGGCGCTGGCAGCAACATGGCCTGGTCAAGACTGTGTTGCTGATGTGGTGGTTAAGGCTGCAGTACTTTCTCGGAGTGAGCCCCCGGCTACTGGTGAAGCGGTATTATCCAAGGCGTTGAAATCAGGGTCCAAGCCATGACATTCAAGTTTCCAGACTCCCGCATCGCCGTGTTTGCACGGGAACCGGTTTTGGGCCAGGTCAAAACCCGGCTGCTGGCGGCGCTAGGAGAGGAGGGCGCGCTGACACTGTATCAGCAAATGCTGGCCCGCATCGGCGCCTGCATCAGTGCTTCCCGGCTGGCGCGACTGGATCTGTGGGTAACATCGAATCCATCTCATGAATCTTTTCTAAGTATTTGTAATGAAATGAATATATTCGTTCAGAGCGGTGATGATTTGGGGCAGAAAATGGCATTTACCTGCAACCACACACTGGTGGCTGAGGCGGCCCAGAGCGTGCTCATCGTGGGCACGGATTGTCCGGTGATGGATGCAGCCTACCTGGATTCTGCCCTCACCAGCTTGCAGGCAGGTAGCGATGTGGTCATCGGTCCAGCCGAGGACGGCGGTTACGTCCTCATTGGGATGCGACGGCTGCTACCCGCGTTGTTTGCCGATATTCCCTGGGGCTCAGACCGTGTGCTCGCCGAGACCCTCACCAAACTGGAAGCCCTGCGCCTGAATTACCACCTGCTACCCACCCTGTGGGATGTCGATACTCCTGCAGACTTGCCACGCCTCCAGACCCTCAATCCGTCCCTGACACACTATTCTTAGGATACTTTCTCGGCGTTTGCCTTCTATTCTTTCTTCCTAGTTGACTTGCTTGCGAGCACCCGCGCTTGTCTTTTTTCAGCGCTGCGGAACTCAACCATTTTTTGCAAGCAAAAAATAGGGATTCAGACAGTCCTCGCTCTACCTGAAAAAAGACAAGCGCTAAAACGTGCTCTGACTGCAAGCAAGTCAACTAGGAAGAAAGAATAGAAGGCAAATGCCTGTCTTCAGTGTATACGTGAGGTTTGTTGAATTAACTCAAGCTACTCGAAATGCACTAACTGCCAGGTTTTCACTTGATTGAGTGGAGTCGAGTCGCCTGGTCCCTTTGCGCACAGTCAGGCCATGCTTATCTCCTTCGCTTTAGACAGGAGTGAGCGAGGACTGTTCGAATCCCGATTTTTTGCTTGCAAAAAATGGTTGAGTTCCGCAGCGCTGG
>JADFIJ010000049.1 GCA_022566775.1 Pseudomonadota bacterium
GCCGAACTCCCCGTATGCACGGTTTCGATTCAGAAACATAACGTCTTTAATAAAGAGTGCGCGTAGCGCATCTCCTTGATTTGTTTGTTATGTTTCGTATGCACTATTCAAATTCCTGGTTGGTTACATTTGGGTGAAATTTCATCCAAGTAGTGGTCTGTCATCGCTAATCGTTCTTGTAGTGAAAAAGTTCTTTCCCAGACCCGAAAGTTCATCATGGAGCAAGGGATAGAATACTTGTGAGTCTTGTCCATGAACAGTATATATTGTTGCAAATCGAACTTTTGTGGAAGCGCTATTCCTGGTCGGAAATCTCTTCTCGCAATGACCTGCCCATCTAGCAAAACCTGAATTAGCGCAAGCTTATCAGTAGTGCCGAACTCGAAGGCTAAATAAGACATTTGTTTGTAGCATTTCTCACTTAAATCTCTGTCTATTTCCAGTAGATGTGTATTCGAATTACTATCAATTAGCCTAAAACAAAGCAACCCCTGCTCGTCAACGTAAACAGACACTCGCTCCTTGTCTAAGTGGGCTCCGCAATCATAGAAATATTTTTTTTTGGCATTCTCTCCGAGGTATGGTCTTAAATGAACAGTAGTGTGTAGCGATGCGCCAGGTAACTTCTCAAATATCTCAAAAGCCACTGAATAGAAATTATACAAATTGGTTAAGATATCATCGTATGTTACTAACTTAATTCCGGCACGATCTGTAAGTTTGTGCAGTTCCTTAAAATCCAGATCAGTATTTCTGCCGAGAACAACAAATGGTTCAGGGTGTTTTTGAACATCGTGACCATGTTTTTCTCGAAATAGATCGCGATGAGCGGAATCATCAAAGTACTCGCTGTACTCGGAAACTTGGCTTATGTACTCGTGAACTGGGGCATAGAAAGTATTTCGATTCTTCTTTCCCTTTATAATTTTTACGTTATCAAGTTTTAAGTCCCATATTTCAAACAAGCCATTGGGTCGCTTGAGCATGAAGTCAGGCTCTAGATAACTAGTATCGTCTGTATAAAGACGTGGCTTCGATAAAAATTCGACGTAACCCAACGTTTTGAAGACGATAGAGTGATCTTCGAAATACGTTTGATAGTCGTCTTCCGCCACATTGGCCGCAGAAAGCAGTCGACTAAGCGCGTCAATGGCTGATTCCAGTTCTTCAATCATATTTGTTTAACATATCGTGACGATCAATTCCTACGGGCTGGCATCGGATTTCGCAAGAAACATAACATTTAAGTAAGTATCAATTTGACGTAAAACTTTACGTCAGATTGAGGTAATACTCCAGAATTAGATTTTTATCTGTCGATAGGCCTTTGAATTCTGTAATTAAACTCCTCTATCCTTCTTGTTACGTGCCCAAATCCTTCATTTTGACCGTTTCTTTGCAATTTAGGAAAACCGGGCTTTAATTGATAGTACTCGATTGCTTTTCCAATTTGGAGAGGTGTAGGGGCACCACATTAAGGCAAGATCTGTGACATCGGAATTCTTACAAACTATTCGGGATCACTTACGGGCCAGGCACTATAGTAAACGCACTGAAAACGCCTATATTTACTGGGTTGGATGTTTTATTAGATTTCACGAATATCGGCATCCAAACGCTATGGGCGGTGAAGAAATAACTGCTTTTCTAGAATATCTCGCTCTACAACGCAACGTGTCAGGAGCTACCCAGAAGGCGGCGATGAATGCGCTCGTATATATGTATAAAAGAGTTTTGGGCCGGGAAGAACTGGCGATTGGCACATTTAGTAAAGCCAGCAAACCTAAAAAGCTACCAATAGTCCTGTCGCGTACTGAAATACGTCAAGTCCTCTCTCATTTACAGGGGAATTATTTGCTGTGTGCACAATTAATGTATGGCTCAGGATTGCGATTAATGGAAGTGTGTCGGTTGCGGGTTCAGGATATTGATCTGGACAGGCTGTCCGTGTTGGTTCGAAATGGTAAAGGCCACAAACAGCGAATAACCACTCTGTCGGATTTTTGCGTACCCGAATTACGCAGACAGTTACAGCAGGTGAAGATTTTTTGGGAAGAAGATTGCAATGCAAGCCACTGGGATGGCGTGTATCTACCCTTTGCCCTGGAACGCAAGTATCCGGCGGCGCCATTCGAATATCATTGGCAGTACCTGTTTCCCGCTACCAAAAGAACCGAGGATAAACGCAGTGCTAAGGTTCGCAGGCATCATATATATGACCAGAGTTTGCAGCGGGCTGTAAGAAAGGCTGTGCTGAGGTCTGCTATCGAGAAACAGGCAACATGTCATACCTTCCGGCATTCCTTTGCTACCCATCTACTCGAACGCGGGGCCGATATTCGGACGGTACAGGAGCAACTGGGGCATAGCGATGTAAGAACCACGGAGATTTACACGCATGTTTTGAATCGAGGAGGAAGGGCAGTGATTAGCCCCTTGAATGATTTGGGAGACTGACAAGTCGCAAGGGGTGGTGTCAAGCTGGCTTATACTGCGCCGGTGCAGTGGTACTTATTCCGGGATAGGAACGCTCAGCGCCTGGGGCACAGCATAACCTCTCTGCACCGCCGGACGCTCCGCGATGCGTAGATACCAGTCTTTCAATCGGGGGTAGTCGTTCAAATCCATTTGTTGAAACTCATATCGGGATATCCAGGGCCAGGTGGCGATATCTACGATTGAATAATCACCGGCGATGTAATTCTTGGCCCCCAGTCGAGTTTCCAGCACCTGGTACAGACGTGCATTTTCCTTGCTATAGCGCGCCTCTGCATAGGGCGACTTACCTGGGTTGAACTTGACGAAATGGTGAGTCTGACCCAGCATCGGACCTATATGCCCCATCTGAAACATCAGCCATTCCATTTCTTGCCAGAACTGTGGGCCAATCGAACTCATTAGCTTTCCAGTCTTGTGGGCCAGGTACATCAGAATCGCACCTGACTCCATTAATTCAGTCCCGGTTTCATGATCGACTATGGCGGGGATTTTGTGGTTCGGGCTGATAGCAACAAAATCCTCAGCATGTTGGTCGCCACTGGTAATATCGATTGGAAAAACTCTGTAGGCAAGGCCCAGCTCCTCCAACATAATCGACACCTTGCGCCCATTGGGCGTACTCCATGTATACAGGTCAATAAGTTGTCGCTCAGGATTCCTGGCGCCTTCTTGTTTTGTCACTATCGACCTCCTTGCAGTCGAATGAACCGGAATATCATTAGCGAGCTACATACTCCCCATGAGTGCTAACAGCTTTACATGGTTAACACACGGCATCCGGCGGAAACGGGCAATCCGCTGTGCCGGTGAGTGAGGCGTCGATCTGGCATCAGCAATTACGAATAAAATCGTAATCGATGGGCTTGCCCAGGTCGATGTTGTGGTGCTCTGACTGCATGGGATACTTCAAGCCGGTGGCACAATTAAATAGCATCACCTGCTCATCTGACTTGATTCTTCCGCTGGCCAGTTCCTGAATTAACGCTGCCAGAGTCGCCGCACCTTCGGGGCACAGCAAGATGCCCTCGGTCTTTGCACATTCTTCATGCGCCGCGATAATCGCCTCATCGCTGACAGCGACCGCAAAGCCGTCACTTTCCCGCACGGCATCGAGTATCAGAAAGTCCCCCACCGCCGCCGGCACCCTGATGCCGGAGGCAATGGTGCTGGCGTTGACCCAGGGCTCGGCGTGACGTGTGCCTTCATCAAATGCCTTGACGATGGGGGCGCAACCTTCTGCCTGTACCGCCACCATGCGTGGACGTTTCGAGCCAATCCAGCCGATCGCCTCAAGCTCATTGAAGGCCTTCCACATACCGATCAAGCCGGTGCCACCACCGGTGGGATAAAGAATGACGTCAGGCACTTCCCAATCCAGCTGTTCCGCCAGCTCCAGGCCCATGGTTTTCTTGCCTTCGATTCGGTAGGGCTCCTTCAAGGTGGAAGCATCGAACCACCCCATGGCCTGTTTGCCTTCTCCGACGATGCGGCCACAGTCGGTGATGTAGCCATTTACCAGGAATGTTTTCGCGCCCTGAAACGCTATTTCTTCGATGTTCACCTGCGGCGTATCTTCCGGACAGAAAACGTAGGTCTCGATATCAGCCGCCGAACAATAGGCGGCCAGCGCCGCACCGGCATTACCGTTGGTTGGCATCGCCATGGTGGTGATGCCGAGTTCCTTCGCCATCGCCACCGCCAGGGCTATGCCCCGCGCCTTGAAGGAGCCGGTTGGAAGCCTGCCCTCATCCTTTATCAGAATCTCGCCGCAGCCATATCTACTTTGAAGTTTTGGTGCTGGTAAGATCGGCGTCATTACTTCTCCCAGCCTCACTATATTTGCTGATTTTCTTACCGGCAAAAATTCGCGATAGCGCCAGAATTCAGGCAGCCGCGATTTCAGATCGTCCTTCGAGATCGCTTTGCCCAGGGCGTCGAGATCGTACTTCACCAGCAACGGTTTGCCTGCCTCTGACAAACCATGTAACTGATCGGCTGGATAGACCTTGCCGGTATAACTGCATTCCAGGTGGCTTACAAAAGTGGGGTACTCTTTCATGCTTTGCTCCGTATAGAGGACACCGACAAATTAGCAACTTAACTAAATTGAGACTGTGGTATCTCATACTAATCAAAAAGTTAAGTTGTTAAGTTATTCCTGTCCCTCAATCCAGTCGAAACATCTTGTTAATCAGACCATCGTCGACGATGCCGTGATAAATAGCTGCACCAATATGTAGTGTCATCACTGCCAGCAATGCCCAACAACTCCACAGGTGCAGACCGGAAAAAAGAATATTAAGATCGTCATTTTCTTCCGCCCACGCCGGCAAATTCAGAATCCACCAGAAGGAGGTCTCCCAGCCACTATAGGAAGAGGAGAGGTAACCACTGAAGCAGCACGCGGCAAGTAGAAAATACATAATGAGATGATCGAGCGCCGCCAATTTTTGCATTCGACCCGGTTTATCCAGATGACGATTGCTGCCGTTGGCAATTCGAATCGCCGCCATCGTCACGGTGATCAGCAACAGGGTCATGCCGATATTTTTATGCAGTTGAAAAGGCAAAACCCGGTAGGTGAATTCTGCGGATGGCAGGGGTAGAGACAGCATCCACCAACTCGATGTAAACAGAAACAACACCGAGCTTGCCAGCACCCAATGCAACATCACCGTGATCTTTGGCAGGCGTTCCTGCTGTACCGACTCCCTGCTCAAGTTCGACTCTCTTGTTGCATCACGTTAAACGCCGCCATAGCCAGGCACAGGTGGATAAAGAACCACAGCAGCAGTGGCGACAAATATTGCGCCCGTAATAGCGGGCCCGTGTTCAGCGCGGCGGTGAAGGCGGCCACATCCATCAGCAGCAGCAGGGAAAAACTGATGACAGCCAGCTTGATGAAGCGAGGGCGGTCGTTGACCAGGCCAACCCCTGCGACCATGGAGGCAAGGGCCACCCCACAAATCAGCAATGACAAGCCAATCTGAAAGGGACGAAACCAGGGAGGACTCGAAGCCAGGATGATTTGCACCGAGCTGACCATTAACTGACATTCCTGTAAAGACAACCCCTCCTCCGCCAACTCATCGGCGCGACAGTCTGCCGCTATGCCCATTTCTGCTGCCGAGCCGGGAGCGATTACAATCTGCTTGAGGAGTTCATTCGCCTGATTTGCCAATAACAGCAAGGCAAACAACACCGCAACTACACCCAGCCAGGTCTGGCCCGTTATGAGCTTGTCATTCTGATTCATGAAGTACTCAAACTGGTTCCTGCTTATTCAACCTGCTTCGAGTACTTGTCTCGAAAACGCTCGTAGAGTTGTTGCTGAGTACCGAACAAATCGATATCGCGGCCCTGAATGTAGGCACCGAGGACCTGGCTAGTGCGCATGTCCAGCGCATCACCGATGGAGATAAACAAGGTTGCATCCTTACCGACTTCCAGCGTGCCGATGCGGTCATCTATGCCCAGTATTTCCGCATTGTTCTTGGTGATGAGGGTCAATGCGCGCTCCGGATCGAGGCCATAGGCCGCTGCCGTTCCCGCCAGAAATGGCAGATTCCGCTGTGACTGGATACCGGTTGCACCGCCACCCAGACCAACTTTGAGCCCGGCTTCGCTGAGCAGGTAGGGCATTCGGAAAGGACCATCGGTATCATGCCAAGCCATTTCCGGCAGCTCATGCACCGCCTCGTAGATGACAGGTATATCTTCCGCCAACAGCAGATCCTTGACCATCAGAGCCTCGCGGCCACCTACCAACACCACATCCGCGATCGGGTAGCGGCGAGCGAAGCGCACCGCAGAAATAATTTCCTTGGCCCCATCGGCATGGACGTATAGCTTTGCCGAGCCATTAAACAAAGACCCCATGGCCTGTAAATTCAGATTCAGGGGCTCGCCGGTATAGGTCTGCGCGCTCTGGAACAAGGAGTGCAACAGCTGCACGGCGCCGGCGTATTCCTCATTATCTACGGTCTCGAAGCGAAACGTGTCTGGATTGCGCCGGCGCGTTTTTAACCCTGGCCAGTACAGATGGATGCCATCATCGGTGCGCAGTGCCGCATCTTCCCAATTCCAGCCATCCAGCTTCATCAGCGAAGAGGAACCCGATACCAGGCCACCCTGAGGCGTTACCTGGGCGGTGAGTATTCCATTGAAGCGGTGCGTGGAAATTATTTCTGAATCCGTATTGTAGGCGATAGCCGAGCGCACGCTGGCGTTGATATCACCCTCCTCCTCGAAGTCTGCGGTGGCGCGACTGGCACCTACTTCGGTCAAGCCGAGACTGGTATTGGGTAGGATAAAACCAGGATAAACATGGGCTCCTTGCAGGTCGATGACCAGATGGTTGCTCAGATCAACAGCGTCATCGGCGGCAGCCACCGCTGTGATGATGCCTTCGCTAAACGTGATCACGCCATCGGCAATCACTTCGCCGTTGCCAATATGAATAATGGCACCGACAATCGCGATTGGCTCACTCTGGTCGGCGGCTGGCTGTGGCACCAGCGCGAATGCCGATGCGCCTGATATGATGACAATAAATCCGGACAACAATCGAGCCAGGCCGGCAAACAGGTTTTTCATATGCGGTTCCATGCTTAATTCTCCCTGCCGATTGCCGCAATGATGCGGGCGCGCTCACTGGCGATCTGCTCCCGCATCACCAGATCCTCATCGCGATCATAGTAGGGTATGCCTTCGACCCAGGTAGTTTCCACCAGCGCATAGATCGAAAGCGGGTGGTCGGACCACAGCACCAGGTCGGCGTCTTTGCCTGCCCGAATACTTCCTATCCGATCATCCAGGTGCAAGAGCATTGCCGGATTGATGGTTACCTGTTTGAAGGCGTCGATTTCGCTCAGCCCACCATATTTTACAGATTTCGCCGCCTCCTGATTCAGGCGCCGCGACATCTCTGCGTCGTCGGAATTTATTGCCACGACGACACCGGCTTGCTGCATCAGTGCGGCGTTATAGGGGATGGCCTGAAAGGCCTCCCATTTGTATCCCCACCAATCGGCGAAGGTGGAACCCCCGGCGCCATGCAATGCCATCTTGTCGGCAACCTTATAGCCTTCGAGAATATGGGTGAAGGTATTGATGTTGAAATCAAAACTGTCGGCTACATTGATTAACATATTGATTTCGGATTGCACGTAGGAGTGAGAGGTGACATAACGTTCGCCGTTGAGAATTTCCAGCATGGTCTCGTCTACCAGATTACGGCGGGGGGCGGCCACATTGCGACGCTGTGATCGCGACAAGCTGCGGTACTCATCCCATTTTTTTCCATACTCACGGGCCTGGGAAAAGGCATTAACAAAAACTTGCTCCACTCCCATCCGGGTTTGCGGATAACGAATAGAGGCTGAGTTGCGACTCCTTTTTACGTTTTCCCCCAATGCAAATTTGATAAACTCGTCTGCGCCTTCGATGAGCAGTTCGCTAGAAGGTCTACCCCAGCGCATCTTGATAATTGCCGACTGACCACCGATCGGATTCGCAGAGCCATGTAACAACTGTGCGGTTGTTACTCCGCCGGAAAGATTGCGATAGATGTTAATGCTTTCCGAGTCCACCACATCTTGCATTCTTACCATGGCGGAATTCGTCATGGTTTCATTAATATTGAACAGGGCGATATGTGAATGTTCGTCGATGATGCCCGGCGTCAAGTGCTTGCCCGAGCCATCAATCTCGAGCACACCATCGGCCGATAAATCGTCGCCGACCGCAGCGATCCTGCCCCCGCGCACCAGCACATCCGTAACCAGCGTACCGGCTTCCTCATTGGTCCAGACCATGGCGCCGCGAATCAACATATCCTGTTGCTGGGGCAGGGATTCACGCCCATAGGCGACGAAGGGATAGAGAATAGGACCGGGAACCGCGGCATCTTCTGCAGACTCTGCGGCCGCCTGGGCACTGGCTTCGGCTTCGGCTTCGATCTCGCCGCTTCGTAGCAGTTGCCAGCTAATCAACTCACCGGCAGGCGTGCGTCCATTGCCCTGCCATCCACCCGTTACTGGCCAACCGTTGAGCCGGGTTCTATCGCCGTTTTCTTCCAGGGCGAAACTGAGAGAAATCAGGTCATTGCCAAGCTCCAGCGTCACCGTTCGGCTTTCAGACTCGTCGTCTATTGGCAGTATCTTGGCCTTGTGTTTACCGTCCTCGAAACTCAGTTCGAGATCGTAGGATACGCCAGCCAGCAGCAGCTGATAACGGCCATCGCGATCGTCGAAATCGGCTACCAGCACATGCTGTTTGCCGCGAATCCAGTTTTCCAGCAGCAGCGAATCTTCAGAAAAAAGTTCTCCGGAAGAAATCACAAAATTCGCCAGGTAACCCGGTGCCAACTGACCCAGTAGTTCAGACACACCAAGCATTGCAGCCGGGATCCTGGTGATGGCATCAACAGCGGTTTGCGCCGGCAATCCACTGTTCACTGCCCGTCGCAGATTTTTCAAAAAATCATCGCCGCTGCCGGCGCTGGTAATCGCGAAATGAATATCATGCGCGGCGAGGATGCCGGGATTGAACGGTGCCAGCTCCCAGTGCTTCAGATCCACCAGTGAAATGTCATCGGCGGCGATGGCGTCATCGACTTCCGGTGCCTCGGGAAAATTGATGGGCACGATCAGGGTGGCATTGGTCGCCTTGATCAGGTCCGCACGCTTGTAGCTGTCGCCTGCTCCCTTGAGTATGTACTGGACTTCAAATTCGTCGCCCACCTTGTCGGCGGTCAAGGCCTGTTGCCAGTTACTGACTTCCATTATCTGTGGCAATCCCTGATAGCGATTCCAGGCTTCGAGCGACTCGTCTGTAAACGGGCGTGGTGATTGCGCCGCAAACCAGGCTGCATCCAGGTAGGTCTGCCGCAGCAGGGCGAAAGAGCCCATCAGGGACGAGGGCATGGATTGGGTCGAAGTGCCCTTGGAGAGCGAGTAGTGGGCGGCAGCATCCGGACTGATAATTGATTCACTGGCGCGTTCGTCACCGAGGGTTATCAGTGCCGAGGTGCCACGGGCGATGCCGTCGGCACGCAGGCTCAAGACTGTCGAAAAGCCCTGCTGCCGAAATTTGTCCCTGGTCTCAGCGACGGGCGAAAATACAGTACTGGCCCGGAAGCTGGCGCGAATTGCATCGTTGACGTTGAGAGCCAAGTCGCTGGAAAACAGGTTTTCTGCCGCACCGTTGGCATCCTCCCGTTCCAACTCGGGAATACCATAGCCGGTGTAGATATCGATAAAGCCAGGGTAAATGTATCGTCCCCCCAGATCGATCTCAAAATAGCCGTCGCTTACCTCGCCGCCCGCACGCACTTCCACCACCTTACCTTCGCGAATTAGCAGGGTGCCACCACGCAAAATCTCACCATCAGCCTGGTAAATATTGGCGTTGGTGAAGGCGAACGCGTTCTGTCGATCATCGGCAATGCCATTGGGTGTCAGATTGTCCTGCGCCCACACCGAAGGCGCTGAAATGATGGCCGCAAACACCAGCCCGGCAGCGGACAATCCTGCTCTTATTTTTCTCATTATGGATAAACTCCGGCTAACAATAATAGTCTGTATGCTTGTGCTTCGGTTTTTCGATTTTCGATGAGTTTACAGTCATATTCTGGCAATTATAAGAGCTGGGGCTTTTGGGGATCAAAGCCCTGGTTCAATTCGGGTATACTCCTGAATCTGCCGTGGAATTCGACCGTATGGGAGATCCAAAAAATGTCGTCAGCCCCGAAACTTCTTTTTGCAACACTGTTCTCGATACTGCTGGGCTGCGGTGCCGAAGAAACACCATCCAGCCCCACCAGCAGCAACTCTGAGACGACGGCAAATGCGGTCTCACCGGCCGGCAATACACCAGCAGGTCCTGAACTGGGAAGCTTCGGCATCGATCTAAGCCACCAGGATCCGAACACACGACCCGGCGATGACTTCTTCAGATATACCAATGGACTTTGGCTGGACACTTACGAGTTACCCGCCGACCGCAGTAATTATGGTTCCTTCGCGGTGTTGAGCGACAGGTCGGACCAGAGAGTGCGCACAATAATCGATGACCTCACCGCTATCGAACCGAGCCCGGGTTCCATGGAGCAAAAGATCAGCGACTATTATCTTAGCTTCATGAATACAGAAATTCTCAATGAATTGGGTATTAGTCCACTGCTGCCCGGACTGGCTGCCCTGGCAGAAATTGACACCAGGGACGAATTAATCACCGCCTTCGGCCGCTCCCAGATCGACAATACCGCCAGCCCATTCGGTTTTTATATCGGCACCGACCGCAGCGATCCGGACCGCCACCAATTGGTTCTCTCACTTGGCGGTTTGGGCTTGCCTGACCGTGACTATTATCTACTGGATACGGAAAAATTTGTTAGCGTCCGGGAAGAATACGTGGCGCATATCGCGCGCATACTCGATTTCGCAGGGATCGAGGACAGCAGGTTGAAGGCACAGGGCATCCTCGAGTTGGAGACTCAGATTGCCGAGCATACCTGGCCTCGCGCCAAGCGTCGAAACCGCGATCTGACATACAACTCAATGAGTTTTGATGAATTCCTGGACGCCTACCCGGGCTTCGACTGGACTGCCTATTTTTCAGCAGCTGGCATTCAAAATCTGGAAGGCCTCAATGTAAATTATCCAAGTGCCATGTCGCCCGTTATAGACCTGGTCAATGAGCTGACGGTGGCCGAGTGGAAGAATTACATGACTTATCGCTTCATTGTCGACAGTGCCGGCACGTTGTCTGAAGAGATCAATGCGGAATCCTTCCATTTTTATTCTACGGTCCTCAATGGCGTACCGGAGCAGCGGCAGCGTTGGGAGAGAGGTGTGGCCAGGGTTGGCTCACTCAACAGCCTCGGCGAAGCCCTGGGCCAGGTCTATGTTGACCGCCACTTCCCGGAAGCCGCCAAGCAGCAAATGGAAGCACTGGTGGAAAACCTGCGGACGGCGCTGGCGCAAAGCATCGAGGAGATAGACTGGATGGGTGCGGCCACCAAAGCGGAGGCCAACAAGAAGCTGCAGTCTTTCCGGCCCAAGATTGCCTACCCCGACGAGTGGCGCGATCTTTCTTCCATCGAAATTACCCGAGATGACCTGTTCGCCAATGCCCAGAACGTGCGCGAGTTTAATTATGAGGACGAGATAAGTCGGCTGGGCCAAGCCACCAACCGGGAAGAGTGGAGCATGACGCCACAGACAGTGAATGCCTATTACAATTCTTCTTTCAATGAAATTGTTTTCCCTGCCGGCATATTGCAGCCACCATTTTTCGATCCGAGGGCCGACCTGGCCGTGAATTACGGTGGCATCGCGGCGGTTATCGGACATGAGATGGGTCATGGTTTCGACGACCAGGGTTCGAAGTCAGACTCGCTGGGAGTGCAGCGCAATTGGTGGACCGATGCGGATCGCGCCAATTTCGAAGCGCTAACCAAGGCCCTGGCTGCACAATATAGTCAGTTCGAGCCGGTGCCGGGTTATTTTATAGATGGCAACTTTACCCTCGGCGAGAACATTGGCGATGTCGGTGGATTGTCACTGGCCTATCGTGCTTACCATATGGCACTAGCGGATGAAGAGGCGCCCATAATAGATGGCTTCACCGGTGACCAGCGCTTCTTCCTGTCCTGGGCACAGATCTGGCAACGCAAGTATCGCGAGGACGCACTGATTCAACGCCTGACCACAGACCCCCACTCTCCGGCTGAGTTTCGCGTCAACGGCGTGGTGAGAAATTTCAATGAATGGTATGAGGCCTTCGATGTGCAGCCGGGCGATGCCTTGTATTTACCACCGTCCGAGCGCATTCGAATCTGGTAACACCGAGTCAATTATGAAGGAGTCCATTATGAAAGGGACGCAAATTCTCCTGCTGCTCAGTCTTGTAGCATTCGGCAATGCCCTGGCGCAGGATAATTATGACGTCATCATCAGGGGCGGAAAGATTATCGATGGCTCTGGTAATCCCTGGTATAAAGCCGACGTGGGTATCACCGGTGAGCGGGTGACTGCGATCGGTAATCTCGCCGCATACTCGGCCACAACGCTCATCGATGCCACCGGCTTGATTGTTGCCCCCGGCTTTATCGATCCCCATACCCATGCCCTTCGCGGCATATTCGATGTGCCCACAGCAGAGAGCGCCTTACTTCAGGGTGTGACTACCTTGACCGAAGGCAATGATGGCAGTTCGCCTTTTCCCATCGACGAGCATTATCAAGCCATCATAGAAAAACAGATCAGTCCTAACTGGGCCGTCTTCGTGGGTCAGGGCACAATCCGATCGATCGTCATCGGTAGCGAGGACAGGGACGCGACGCCCGCCGAACTACAACGCATGAAAGACATGGTGGCCGAGGCCATGGAGCAGGGTGCGCTGGGGATCTCTACCGGTCTGTTTTACGTGCCCGGCAGCTTTACCCCCACTAGCGAAGTCATCGAATTATCCAAGGTTGCGGCTGCATACGACGGTATCTATATAACCCATATGCGTGAGGAAGCGGCGCAATTGATCGACTCGGTGGAAGAGACTATTCGCATCGGCGTGGAAGCGAATATTCCGGTGCAGATAACGCACCACAAGGTCATCGGCAAGGCGAATTACGGGGCTAGCGTGGACAGCCTGGCCCTGGTTGACGAGGCCCGTGCCCGCGGCATCGACGTGACCATCGATCAATATCCTTACACCGCATCACAGACAGGCATCGTTGCCCTGATTCCACAATGGGCGCAAGAGGGTGGTAACGAGCGCCTGCTGGAGAGGATTGCCAGCCCGGAAACCCGGGGCACCGTGAAAGCAGCTATTGTCGACAAGATTCTCTATGATCGTGGCGGCGGTAATCCTGAAAACGTCGTGATCTCCCGCAATCCCCGGGATCGATCCATGGAAGGAAAGAATCTTGCCGAACTAACGATTGAGGCCGGCATGTCGCCTACGCCCGAGAATGCCGCCGATGTGGTCATGGATATCGTAACGGCCGGCGGCGCGACGGCTGTTTTTCACGCTATCGGCCCCGAGGACGTGGATCGCATCATGCGACACCCAGCTACTGCGATCGGCTCAGACGGTCCGCTCTCCGTATTCGGAGTCGGTGCACCCCACCCGCGGCAGTACGGCACCTTCGCCCGCGTACTCGGCCATTTTGTCCGGGAACGGGGCGTACTCACGCTGGAAGATGCCGTGCGCAAGATGAGCAGCCTGACCGCACAACGGCTGGGAATTCGTGATCGGGGATTGCTGGCCGAGAATTACTATGCCGACATCGCCGTGTTCGACGCCGATGAGATAATCGACATGGCAACCTTTGAAGACCCGCATCAGTATGCCGTGGGCATGAAATACGTGCTGGTGAACGGGCAGATCGTGGTCGAAAATGGCCAGCACACGGGCAAGAGACCCGGAAAGATCCTTTATGGCCCCGGTTATACCGGTCCCTGAAATTAGCCCGTATTCAAACTTTTGCCCCTTCTGAGGAGTGACCCCAATTGCACGGCCAGAGTGGTGAGATTCACCATTTTTGGCCATTTTTGACATTTTTCTACCGCTACCTGTTGTTATCTCACTGTTTTTACTGAGTTTTCCCGATTGGCACGCAATTCGCAACTAAACCCTTTCAGGCATCCAAACACCAGAGATAACTCACCGCTGTAGCGGAGAAAAATATGAAAACACTAGGTAATTTAGCAGTCATCTTCCTCGTCATCCTCGGCCTGCTGGCCCTGATTCCACTGATCTCCTTAGGCGTCGCGATACTGGGTACGGTGATGGTGATAGCCATATGGGTACTACCTATATGGATCATTGCTACCTCGGATAAGACCACAGGCTTTGAAAAAATTGCCTGGCTACTGGCAATGGTCTGCCTGTCATGGTTTGCCTGGATATTTTACTTTTTCCTGGCGCCGATCAAGCCCAGGCATCGCTACTATTACTAGGACAGCTCTGATCATTGGCATCCGCTATCGCGTCCACCAGCAATCGCTTCTAATGCCTCCCGGTTCAGGTATCATACGCTGCCAGGCTAAAGGACAAGTTGATGCCAATAATAGATGTCGAGAATCTCAGCAAGAAGTATCCACTGCCGGATGACAAGTCAAAATCATTTTTCGCCGTCGATGGGATCTCACTGAAAATCGAGAAAGGCGAAATCTTCGGCATCCTCGGACCCAACGGTGCCGGCAAGACCACCACACTGGAAATGCTGGAAGGCCTGGTTGATATCGATGGCGGCACCGCTTACATCGATGGTATTGATGTGAATGCTAATCCCTACGCAGTAAAAAAGATAATTGGCGTTCAATTACAGGCCAATGAGTACTTCGATAATTCGTCCCTCGACGAATTACTTACTTTGTTCGGCGCTCTGTATGAGCGCGATATAGATGTCTCTGACTTGCTGAACAAGGTAGACCTGCTTGAGAAAGCCAATGCCAAACCCAGTCAATTGTCAGGTGGTCAGAAGCAGCGATTTTCCATCGCCTGTGCCTTGGTAAATGATCCCAAGGTTTTGTTTCTTGACGAGCCAACTACCGGTCTGGATCCCCAGGCCAAACGTAATCTGTGGGACCTGGTACTTGAACTAAACAAAGCTGGCAAAACCATCGTTCTCACCACTCACAATATGGAAGAAGCGGAATCCCTTTGTCAACGCATAGCCATCATGGATCATGGCAAAATTGTCGCCGAAGACACCCCCCAGAACCTCATCCTGAAACACGCACCGGAACCACCTGTGGCGCCGATACATGGCAATATCGAAGATGTGTTTCTGACATTAACGGGCCATGCGCTCAGGGATTAGAAGTGGCTTTTATGTTTAGTAATGTGCAAATCCATCTCGCCAAGGTTTTCCTGAAAATATTCCTGCGGGATCGACAATCTATTTTTTTCAGCCTGTTCTTTCCTATCATTTTCATGACGGTTTTTAGTTTCGCTAATAGTGGCGGGCAAGACCCCATCAATGTCGGGATCGTTAACAACTCCACAAGTCCGGTAGCTACCGACTTCACACAATTATTAATCGACAACCCCATATTCAATGTCACCATCGGCGAGGAATCTCGTTTGCGAGAAGAACTGGTGGAAGGTGATCAGACCATGGTTTTGATACTGCCGGAGTCCTTCGATGAGCAAAGCGACGGCGCCGAATTGAAACTGTTGGTCGATGCCGCCCAGGTGCAGCAACTGGGTCTCATCATGCCGGTGCTCGAACAAACGCTGATTTCCATGGAACGTGAATTCAGAAGTATCGAGCCGATGTTTACCCTGGCCATCGAAGATGTCCAGGCACGATCCCAGAATTATCTTGATTTTCTGCTTCCCGGATTGATGGCATTTACCCTGATGCAGCTAAGTATCGCCGGTAGCGGATTCAATATTGTCGAGTATCGCCGCAAGGGAATTCTCAAGCGGCTGTTCGTGACTCCGATTCAACCGCGGGATTTTATTGCATCGATCGTAATGGCGAGAATGACGATCATACTCATTCAATTGTCCGTACTCATTGCCTTTGCCGTGCTGATACTGGATGTCAGTATCATCGGCAATTTTGCGTCCTTTTTCTTTATCGTGATCTTGGGAACATTTATCTTTCTGTGCCTGGGATTCTGCCTGGGCAGTATCGCCAAAACCCAGCAGGCGGTGTTGGCGGTGGGAAACCTGGTCATATTCCCGCAGATCTTCCTCTCCGGCATTTTCTATCCCATCGAATCGATGCCGGAGTGGATTCAGCCAATTGCCTTCGTATTACCACTGAGCTTTGTTTCCACCGGGATGCGAGAAATTGCCAACAATGGCGCCTCGCTGTTCGCCATTGCCCCAAGCCTCATCGGCATCACCGTGTGGCTTGTCCTCTCTTTTATTCTGGCAACACGCCTGTTTGTGTGGAAAGAAGTCGCCAACTAGCAGGCTGTTGAGAAATCCCTATCGAGGGTCCCAGGCAGATCGAGTTGCCGCCTCTAGAAATTTTTGTCGGTTGTCATCGCTGGGCGGTGGTTCTGAGTCACCGAAGATTGCGCGAATCCAATGACCATCGGTAGGATTTGGGAACAAGATATAATTGCGACCGTATAAATCTCGATCTGCTTCCATCAATTCGAGTCTCGCCTCGACATCGGTGGAATAGTACTTGCGAGCAAAATCATTCAGGTTGTCGCCGAGGAAGGCCACGACTTCGTATTCCTGGGCTATTCGCTGTTGCACGATTTCCTTGCTGGAAGAAGCGCGCAAGACGGTGAGGTGTTCCTCATCCACGTTGGGAAAGCCGACGGCCTGGAGATTTGCCAGAGCAAGCTCGAAAGTTTCTTCACCCTGATCCCGATTGGTGACATAGAATACCTCCACCCGATTCGCCGCGCAGAATCGGAGGAACTCCAGGGCACCCGGACTCGCAGTAAATCGATTTTCCGGCACCCAACGATCCCAACTGGCATCATCAAAAAAATCCTGGCCCTGGTTTATCAGATAGCCCCAATAATCATTCGCCAGCAGTAAGGTTTCATCCACATCGCTTACTATGGCAAGGGGCTTGGCGCCTGGCTCTCGCCTGGCCAATGCCGATTCGACTCGCATCCTCGCCAGACTGAAGCCCTGATAAAATAAGGCGCGATGTTCTGCCGCCGTTTGCTTCCAGGCGACAGCATAGACGAGATTGTTGCGCAAATTCTCACTTCCTGCCGGTTGCGACTGTGCATTTTGCGCCACCATCTGGCTTGCAAGCGCGATGAACGACAACAGCACAAAGTTTCTTCGGAAATTTCTGACTAAGACCATAGGCTTCCCTCGTGGATTTCTGCTTGTTAATAATTGCGTGCTTGAATATTCTGGAAATAAGGCACCTCTGAATAATACAGTAATGTCTCAGCGAGTCCTGAAGCATTTAGTTGCAAGGCACACTTCGCCGGCAAAGCTTCCGCTCCCGGCTCACGCCCCTCACCTACATCCATGTAGGCGATGGTGTCGCCCTTGGCAAGAAGTGTAACGCCGCAAATGAATGCTTCAGGGCTCGCCCTTCGGGGCTTTCAGGCGGGTCTGCACTCGGCGTTAGCGCTGCTTGAAAGG
>JADFIJ010000050.1 GCA_022566775.1 Pseudomonadota bacterium
CCATGAATGGTTGTTGGTCAATCGACTTTACCAGTGATGAACTTTGGTGTGGTCGACGTTTCCGGACATTCAATGTTTTGGATGATTTTAATCGGGAGGCACTGGGTATCGAGGTTGATCTGAATCTACCGGCAGAAAGGGTGATTCGGACGTTGGATCGAATAGCGGCCTGGCGAGGATATCCGAGCCAGCTTCGGATGGACAACGGGCCGGAATTTATTGCACTGGCGACCGCTGATTGGGCTGAGGAACATGATGTTAATCTGGAATTTATTCAGCCAGGCAGACCAATGCAGAACGGGTTTATCGAGCGATTCAATCGCAGCTATCGCGAGGGGGTGCTGAATATGTATGTGTTTCAGACCCTGAGTGAAGTGCGGGAGCGCACCGATATCTGGATGAAAAAGTACAATGAGGAGCGTCCTCATGACTCATTGGACGATTTAACCCCGAAGGAGTATTTGCTCCTTCATCACCCCGAGGTCTCTAGTTTAGGGTGGTACTAATCAGGGGTGGTTTACAGAACTGCGTAGGGATGATCTTGATCCCGAGGCCTTTTCTTCGTCAACTCTCTCTCCCAATATAGAAAAGGAGTTTCAGGTTAGCACTGCCACATTAACGCCCTTCGGCGACAATTTACAGAGGAAAAATCCAAATAATTTCGGTTCAAAATATCCAGCCAGATTGCCGCTGGCGGCGGGCCTTAACCGTATCTCCCTCCCAATCGCCCGTCCTGTTATTTTTCTATACTATCGCTGGTCGCTCTTCAACCCCTATCCTATCCACCTTTAAAAAAGCGGAGAGTGTATTAAATCATAAGAAAATCAATGCGTTGAGAGCGTTTCCTGCTGCAGGTGAACACCTATTCCAGGATGGTGAGCACGGATTCCTGTAAATCAGGAAAAGTGTTCACGTTCAGCAGGAATGAGTGTTCAGCTTGGGCGGGAATACGCAGCTGGTGAGAACTGGATAAGCCAAGGGAAATTCGCGATACATACTGTTTAGCTCATTTATCGTCTAAAATCAGTATTAGGCACTGCAGGGGTCGAACCATGAAAAATATACTGTTCATCACCGCCGATCAATGGCGAGCTGATTGCTTGTCTTCGATGAATCACCCCTGTGTCAAAACCCCTCATTTGGACCAGCTGGCGACAGATGGAGTGCTGTTTAAGAACCATTACGCTCAAGCCGCGCCGTGTGGCCCCGCTAGAGCCAGTCTGTATACGGGCATGTATCTACAGAATCACCGGATTGTTCAAAACGGAACCCCCTTGGATGCGAGACATACTAATATCGCATTAGAATCTCGCAAAGCCGGCTATGATCCGCTACTGTTTGGTTATACAGATATGAGCCCCGACCCGCGAACCCGTGCACCAGGGGATCCGGATTTAAGACGTTATGAAGGGGTGCTGCCGGGGATGACGCCGGTGGTTTTACTCAATAGCGAGGCACTTCCCTGGCTTATCTATCTGAAGGGAAAAGGCTATGAAACCCCACTGGGTCCCTGGGAAATCCATCAGCCAGTTTCAAACTGCGATGATGCTGAAGAGCGAGGCCCATCCTTCGCGCCGTCCCGCTACAAGGCTGAGGACAGCATCACTGCATTTTTGACCGATGAAGTCCTCAAATATCTTTCTATTGAACAGAAGAATCCCTGGTTTATCCATCTATCCTATCTACGCCCACACCCTCCCTTCGTCGCGCCTGAACCTTATCACAACATGTATCAGCTCCAAGATGTTCCCCCTGCGGTTAAAGCTGTAACAGCTGAAATCGAAGGCCAACAACATCCATGGCTAATGGGTTACATTAATAATCAGACGCAGCAACTCTGGTATGGCCACGATGCCAGTACCAGTGTGAAATTGGATGGTGCCGAGGTGGATCAAATCCGCGCGACCTACTATGGTCTAGTCTCTGAAGTGGATCACCAGATAGGTCGACTCATTAATTTTCTTAAAGAAAATGATCTGTATGACAAAACCCTGATTGTTTTTACCACGGATCATGGCGAGCAATTAGGCGATCATTGGCTCTTTGGTAAGTCCGGTTATTTTGATCAGTCCTTTCACATTCCACTGATTATTCGCGATCCAGAATGCGACGCTATAGCTGGGCAGGTGATTGAGGATTTTACCGAATCGATTGACGTGTTTCCAACAATTTTAGATTGGATCGGTATGGAGACGCCTTCACAATGTGACGGCTGGTCGTTACTCTCTTTTTGTAAAGGGCAGAAACCCAATGTCATAAAAAAGGAGGTCCATTGGGGGTATGATTTTCGTGATACGGAAGGTCGAAATGTGCAAAAAAACTTGGGTCTTAGAATTGATCAATGCACGTTAAATGTGATACGCGATAAGAAGTTTAAATATGTTCACTTTACAGCGTTGCCTCCGCTGTTATTTGACCTTGAGAAAGATCCGGATGAATTGGTTAATTGTGCCGATGACCCTGCCTATATTTCAGTGGTGACAAAATATGCCCAAATGTTGCTGTCTTGGCGAATGCGGCACGACGACAGAATACTATCGAATACCTGGATAGGCCCAAAAGGACCGTTAGAAAAGAAAGACCCTAAACCCTCACACAGAGGATAAGATGTACGCTTGGCCCAGACAGCTAGCATCGACCTTATATAGTAGACTCAAATACCACAGCAATTCATGGCCTTCTTCGTCAAGGAAGTGAGCCAGGCTCCGGTGGACAAGTCAACCCGCGCGGAGGATCACGGTGAAGGCCGCCGGGCGCTCCCCTCAGTTCAGCCCCGTCAACTCCTGGCTCAACTCCCTCAGCATCGTGCGGGCTGCCTCGTCGTACGCCTGGGGGTTCGCGCGGGTAGGGGTCTGCACCATGAAGTACTGGCCGCTCTCGAGCTCCGGGGTCTCCACGAGGTTCATCACCGCATCCGCACCCTCGTCCACCGTGGACCTCGGGTTGCCCACCAGCCGAGCCAGAGGAGTGTCCATCATCGTCTCCGGGTGTAGGGCGCTCACGATCACACCGGTTCCTTCCAGCTCCTCCGCCAGATCGAACGTGAAGAAGATCTGGGCCAGCTTGCTCTGGTTGTACGCCCGCATCGAGTTGTAGCCCTCCTCGAGCATCACGTTGTCGAAGTCGATCGTCACCCTCATCGTCGAGAGACCGGAAGAGACGTTCACGATCCGGGAGGGGACGCTCTCCACGATCATCGGGAGGAGCATCCGTGTGAGCAGGACGTGCGAGAGGTAGTTCACCTGGAAGTGGACCTCGTGGCCGTCAGCGCTCAGGCGTCGCTCACGCGATGGCTCGCGGGTTTCGTCGAACGTCCCGAGAATACCCGCGTTGTTGATCAGGACATCCAGCCGGTCGTAGTCGCGCATGATCGACTCGGCAAACTCGCGGACCTGATCGAAGGAGGCGAAATCGGCACGGTAGAAGCGCGCGCTGCCGGAGCCCTCCGCTTCGATCGCCGCGACCACCGCGTTCCCTCGCTCCACATTCCGCCCGTGGACGATGACATGCGCGCCGGTCCGGCCCAACCTGAGGGCGAGCTCCTCCCCGAGGCCGCTGGTCGAGCCTGTGACAAGGACCACCCGCCGCTCCTGCATGTCGCCCGGCGCGGGCGGCGGCGGCCCGCCCGCCGGATCCGAGGAAGACTGTCCGGCTGAGGCCCAAGCCGACCCCGCCAAGACGAGAGCGGCCAAACACGGCACGGCAGCGAGGCCCCAGCTCCCGATCATGGAGATCGTGCCACGTGTGGCCGTGTACTTCTTGTCGCCCGTCCGCTCAGCACCGGTCATTTGAGACCCCCTGATCGTCTTGTCTGTGTGCGTCTCTCATCGGTTCGTAACGAAGTGAGCCCGTGGCAGTGAGGAAGGCAAGGACAGGGCTCGTCCCCACAGCCTATCTATGCCTGGCCCTTCTCTGGCCTGCTTTTTCTTGCTCCAGCTGCCCGCGGGAGGCCTCTTTGCGGGCCCATGACTGCCCCTGCTGGCGAAGAGTGTATAAGTAGAATAAAAGCTATCTCCAGTCAAGTCCACGCCTTCCTTATTAGGAAATATCATCCTGTTTGCTCCGGATAGCCTCGGAAATCTCACCAAAACTCCACGATATTGACCAATCTAACGGTTCATTCGTCCTCTGATTAGCCGTTTCTGGCCTATTCGGAATTACAAGCCGCAGTTCGCCCCACCACCTTCCCTGGCAGCAAGCATACAAAAGGAAAATTAAGAATGCTCGAATAGCGCCATCTGTGGTGGTGCTCGGCTTGGGGGGCGCTGGGCAGTGGTGTCGGAAACAGCCTTCTGTTTAAGGTGCTTAAGTATTTTCTCAATGGCCACCGGGTCTTCCACACAAGCGATGACATGCATGGACGCATTAATGCCGCGGGCGCAGGGATGCGCAGGAGCGGCGATCTTCACTGGCCCTTGGCATTTCTCACAGACCTCGATGTCGATATGGCCTACAGGGATGTAGGTCAGGGGCGTGAGCAGGACGCGGAAGCTTTGAACACGCGTTTCAGTCTTTGCATCCATTGATCAGGAAGTTCAGGTGCCGTGAAGCACAAGGATGTGCGAGAACGGCCAGGTCATTGATGCATACCGCTCCGCTGGTGTTTTCTCATCCCAGCTCTGCAGCTCCAGCTCTTTACGGCCTCTACCTCGTTTGGCTGGTGTGACATGAATCCGATGCTTGCTATTGGGAGCAAACACACCGTGGAATCGAGTCAGATTCACCCGAGGCTTGGGTACCAGGGCAGCCAGTCTGGCAGTGGGCTGGCACTAGGCGCGTTTTGACTTTTTCTATTCCAGGGCTGAAAAAATCCAATCGTGCTTACACTGGTGCAGTCTTTTTCTGTACTTGAAATCGGTGTAGCCTATGGAACTGGGCTTGATGGGCCACCATTTTTCACGAACACTCGAGACCTGCTGTTCGACTTCTTATAGAACAGTCAAGGTGAACTACCTGATTGCAGCGGGCGATTCGAAACCACAACTGGTCTCTATGAGGATATAGTGCAGGTTGGGAGTGACGTTGGTAGGGTAATTTTTAGTTTCTCGAACATCGATACTCTGGAGCTACAGTTGGAGTCGTATGAGGCAGTATTGCTATGAATTTGCTTGGCCGTTCATTGGTTATTGGATTTGTCGTATTAGCTTCTCAGGCTTCACTGGCTGATGTAGTCGGTGATTTTCAAGTCACTGGAAGGTATGTGTCTAGTGGAAGTGTGGATAATGCGTACATAATCCTGTCAGCAGCCCGCATAGGAACAGATTTTGATAAGAGCGGAATGTCAATTGCGATTCTTGACTCAGGCTTTGCTTGGGATGGCTTGCCACCTGATTGGACTGCATCACGTCCAATTACTGCCACAGCAGATAATTTTTTTGCTAGTATTAATGCCTCCGCGTTTAATGCATCGATCGAATACATCGGGCCAGTGGGTGAAGCCCCCCAGACTCTATCGGTAAGCATCACGTCTTTAGATAGTTCTGTTAGTTCAGGCAGCTTCACCGTAAATAACTGGGTCGTCCCTAACCAAACACCTGTGGTGAGTATTGATGATGGTGATCAGGCATTCTCTGATTCCGATGAAACAACAGGGGAGCATGTAAGTCTCTCTGGCAGTGCATCTGACTCAGATGGCGCAATTAGTTTGCTTGAATGGGTAGTTGATTCAGTGGTAGTGGCTACTGGAACCACTGCGAGCATTTACTTACCAGACGGCACTACGACAGTTACTCTCAGAGCAACTGACGATGACGGCGACACCTCAGAAGATTTAATAACAGTCACAGTCGAGGCTTACGTTGCTCCAGAACCTGAACCAGACCTTTCGCCGCAACGGTTCAACACTGTCGCTCCTGATTCTTCTCTCGGAATTGAAGAGAACAATATCGCCGAATATCGAATCGAAGACGAGACTTTGCTCACGTGCATAGCTGCGTATACAGGCGGTGTACCAGTGACCTTGGAAGCGGGTATCTCACAGTTCGCAGTCACCTTGAAATTACTATCGCTTAATCCAGTTCTATTTCGACTTGAAGAAGCAACGGAATTTAATCTGGACGGATTATTAACTGACTCGGGCGATGAGCCAGATTGCAGCGGTAGATTTGAGACAACAACCGGCTTATATTCAGACGTTGTTCAGATAGGTGAAGACGTTGGCCGAGTATTGTTCCGGTTCAGTAATGTGGACACGCTTGAACTAGAACTGCTCTCGTATGAAGCGCTGAACTGATCCATAACTGCCCACATTCAGGAATCAATTCCCTACTCTATCCGTGGTCAGTACATAGTGGTCAGTCAATCGATGGAACCAAACAAAAAGCGGGGTACGGGGGGTGCCTTTCATTAGGCGGTTCTCAATATTTTTAAACTGGCCGCTGAGAAAAAGCTGTATCGAATTCTGGCTTGGGTGGAATGGTTTGCAGGGTGAACACCTGGCCTACAGGACGTAGGTCAGGGGCGTTAGCTGGACGCGGTAGCCTTTGCGGCCACGCTGCAAGGTTTGACGGCTGCCGTTCGGGAACTGTCCCTGGAAATCCTCTAATTGTTGTCATTCCTGTCCCAAGCAAATGCATAGCTTATGATATGAAAGATGGCATTCTGCTCCAGCACGCCGCCCACCAGATGAGACCAGGGCCCGTTCGCATACAGCGCTACATCCTCACCGCCGTGGGATTCTTCAGGTTCAATTCTGCCGTCTATTTCGACGGTCGATAACGGCACCAGCGCCTGTTGTACAGTATCGATATTGGTCTGTGGCAGCGTTCGCGGCAATTCGGTGAGCCCGCCTGGCCCGTTAGCATAGGACAGCACCGAATAGGGCAAACCATCGTCGGCGAGATGCGGTTCAGGGTCCGGGCGCCCGGTCACATCGTTGCCGACCACGAGTCCGAGTATGGGATTGCCACGGGTAGTATAGCCACCCAGGGTTAAGGTATGAGAGTGATCCGCGGTCACCAGCACCAAGGTATCTGACAGATCGACAACCTCGAGCGCCGTCGCCACCGCCCTGGCGAACTCCTGCGTCTCCAGTAAGGCATAACCTGCGATACCGTCGTGGTGCCCATGATCGATACGGGCACCCTCCACCATCAGGAAGTAACCATTCTCCCGTGCCGCCAGCAGTTCAATCGCTTTCGCCGTCATCTCGGCGAGTCCCGGTTCGCTGGTATCCGACTCGCGCTCGGCAACGAAGGTCATGTGGGAGCTGGAAAAAAGCCCCAGTACCTGTTCGTCCGCTTTAAGAGTCGAAAGCTCCCGGGCCGTCGAAATATAATGCCGGTTGCTGCCCCCTGCTGCCCATATCGAAACCAGGTCGTCCTCGGGGCTCAGGCGGTTGCCACCGAAGTCGCTGCCATAGAATTCACGCCGACCACCGCCAAACATGACCTCGATGCCGTCACCGCTGGAGAAATGTGCGAGCTGGTAGGCGATATCTCGACAGCCCATTTCCCAGTCTGCCTCAGGCAGAAAGCGATCGCTCTCCCAGTAACGCTCTGCCGAATGGGCATAGACGGCAGCAGGGGTCGCGTGAGTGATTCTGGCCGTGGTGACGATACCGGTGGCTTTCCCATTTTGCTCCGCCATCTCACCCAGTGTCGTCAGCGGATAAGCCAGGGCACCTTCGCAACTTCTGCGGTAGGCCTGGGGACCGATACCGATAACGCCCGCCCGTGTCTTTACCCCGGTGTTCATGGCCGTAGCAGAACCAGCGGAATCGGCGACCATCTGATTGGCGGTATACGTCTTGATGAGTGCAACATTTGGAAAGGTTTCGAATGGCAACACATTCTCTTCACCGGACATACCTTTCGACTGGCCATCGAAAATACGTGCCGCCGTCACCGTCGTCACCCCCATACCATCACCAATAAACAGAATGACGTTTCTGGCGGTACTCAGGTTGGGAACGATGTTGATCCGAGTGCGCAGTGAGCTATGTAGAATGAGTGGTTCCCGAGAGGGTTGGCCGACATCCGGCAGTCGCGATTGTTCACAGGCGCTGACGATACCAGCGAGGATGACGGTAATCGCAATGCGGGGGTACTGCTTAAAAGTACAGCTCATGAATGCAATCCTTAACATGGGAAAATCTACTATTGGCGGCTCCGTTTGTTCTAGCGATAGGTGACCACAAGGTAACAACGTAATTTACCCTGACCGCAGTTTCTGACCGAATGAGGTAGATCGGCACGATAGTTAGCAGAATCTCCGGCGGAGAGCCTGCACACAGTCTCCCCTGATACGATTTCGGCGGTCCCGCTGGTAACGGTTAACAGCTCTTGCGTACCCTCGAAGTGCGCAGTACTGGTTAAGCTGGCCTTGGGTTCAATGATTAATTCATAAAACTCCACGTTTTTCTCCATGTGGAGCGGAGACAGGGTTCTGATCCGGCATTCATCGTCGGCTCTGAAAAGATTATTGGGGTCGCTGCCGTGCACGACTTCGATGTTCGGGTTAGAAGCTGTGGATTCCACTAACTCACCGATGCTCAAACCGAAGGCGTTGGCGATACGGAAGGTGATTGCCAGTGTAGGATTCGCCCGCCCCCTTTCTATCTGGCTTATCATCGATCTGGATACCCCGGACAAGCGAGCGAGTTGATCCAGGGTAAATTTGTGGCTCTTCCGCAGTTCGGTAACACGGTGGCAAAGCACCCGGTTTAGATCCTGATCATTGGTCTTTTCCAGGGCGTAATCTGATGCAGGATTCGATCCGTTGCCGATTGACATGACGCGTCCTATTTCCTGTATACAGGATTTAATTCTTGAATAAAAAACAACTGTGGATTAAAGTAACGGAAATAATTCTACTATAGTAGACTCAAATACCACAGCATTAAGACAAATATGAAAGCACTGGTGAAAAAGGAGGCAAGGCCGGGACTCTGGTTGGAGGATGTGCCGGATCCTGAGCCTGGCATCAATGATGTTCTTATCAAGGTGAAACGAACCGCGATCTGCGGGACTGATTTACACATCTACAATTGGGATAGCTGGGCACAAAAAACTATCAAGGTGCCAATGGTTATCGGTCACGAATTTGTGGGAGAAATTGTTGATATCGGTGCCAATGTGAATGACTTCAACCCCGGTCAGATTGTCTCCGGGGAAGGTCATGTTGTCTGCGGGCGTTGCCGTAATTGCATGGCTGGCCGGCGCCATCTTTGTTCCTCCGCCAGTGGCGTCGGTGTCGACCGGCAAGGTGCCTTCGCTGAATATTTGAGCCTGCCAATGTCCAATGTCTGGGAGCACCGGCCCGATATTGACCTCGATATTGCCGCCCTGTTCGATCCCCTGGGTAACGCGGTGCACACCGCATTGCAGTTTGATCTGCTGGGCGAAGATGTATTGATAACCGGTGCTGGCCCCATTGGGGTCATGGCGGCGGCGGTTTGTCGCCACGCCGGAGCGAGACATATCGTGATCACCGATTTAAACCCGGATCGATTGCGGCTTGGTCTTACCATGGGCGCCACCCGCGCGGTCGATGTTCGCAGTGAGTCGATTAAAGCGGTTCAGGCAGAACTTGGAATGACTGAAGGCTTTGATATTGGGCTTGAAATGAGTGGTAACTCGGTTGCACTCAATGATTTGATCGCGAATATGTGCCATGGCGGCAAGCTGTGTCTGCTGGGTATTCAGGAAGAGAATTCAGCTGTCGACTGGAACACGGTGATATTCAATATGTTGACCATCAAGGGAATCTACGGCCGCGAAATGTATGAGACCTGGTACAAGATGAGCGTGATGATCGAAACCTCTCTGGATATTTCGCCGGTGATAAGTCATCGCCTGGCCTATGGTGAATTTGATGAGGGTTTTAAAGCGATGCGAGCAGGCACGGCGGCGAAAGTCATCCTGAATTGGGAATAGGAGCCCTAGTCTATGTATGGTGGGATAAAAGCACACTTACAAACAGAGTTGGATGAAATACAAAGCCAAGGATTGTACAAGAATGAACGAGTAATCGACTCACCGCAGGGCTCGCACGTGCGTGTGGCCGAGGGCCAGGAGGTGATTAATTTATGCGCCAACAACTATCTCGGGCTGGCCCAGGACCCGGAAGTAAAGGCTGCGGCGGCTGCCGGCCTGGAGCAATGGGGATACGGCATGGCCTCGGTGCGGTTTATTTGCGGCACCCAGACACCACATAAATTGCTCGAAGAAAAACTTAGCCAGTTCCTTGGCATGGAAGACACGATTCTTTACCCCTCCTGTTTCGATGCCAACGGTGGCTTGTTTGAAACCCTCCTCGGCGAACAGGATGCCGTAATTTCCGACGAGCTTAATCATGCCAGCATCATCGATGGTGTCAGATTGTGCAAAGCCCGCCGCTTTCGCTATAAAAATAGCGACATGGCTGATCTCGAAGCACAATTACAAGAGGCGGACAGACAAGGTGCTCGTTTTAAACTCATCACCAGTGACGGTGTTTTTTCGATGGACGGCTTTATTGCCAAGCTCGATCAAATTTGTGATCTGGCTGAGCGATACCATGCCCTGGTGCATATTGATGATTGCCACGCGACAGGATTTGTGGGGGCAGAAGGCCGTGGTACTCATGAGCACCATGATTGTATGGGGCGTGTAGATATTATTACCAGCACCCTGGGCAAGGCACTCGGCGGTGCCAGCGGTGGGTTTACCGCAGCACCAAGAGAAATCGTCGCTCTGTTAAGGCAGCGCTCCCGACCCTATCTGTTTTCCAATACGCTGGCGCCGCCGGTGGTAGCCGGGGCCATAAAGGCAGTAGATTTATTGCAGCAGGCTGAGGATTTAAGAGCGCGATTGCAAGAAAACACTGCGTATTTCCGTGCCGGGATGCAAGACCTTGGCTTTGACGTCTTGCCCGGAGATCATCCGATTGTGCCGGTGATGTTTTATGATGCAGCGCTGGCGTCACGCATGGCGGAAGAGATGCTTAAGCATGGTGTTTATGTGGTGGCTTTCTCTTACCCCGTTGTCCCTGTGGGGCGAGCGCGTATCCGCACCCAGATATCCGCCAATTTGACCCGCGAGGATTTGACTGTAGTACTCAACGCCTTCGAAAAATCTTATGCTGCCGTTGGGGAAACCGGTTAGGATTCGGGGCACAGCCATAGGAGAACTACCCAATGGGCGTTCTGATCGCCATACTCGCCATTCTTTTTGTCTCGTTATTTATTCTCATTCCTCTGTTGGAGAAATACGGCAAGGAGAGATCCCCGGAAGAGCTACAAAACATCACCCGCTGGATGATTCCATTGATGATCATATTGATCATTGCCATGGCTATTCGCTACCTGATGAGTTGACTCGCCCAGCTATCCAGTTACGATTCAGATAAGTTGACTGGTTCCCTGAAGGTCTCAACCCAGGGTTGAGGGCAATGAAATGATCACCTGTTGCACACTGTTAATCCGACTCCTGGAAAAATATGGCGTAGATACCATTTTTACGTATTGACAAGTTAACTATAAATTTGGTCTTTTCGGCTCAAAATCTATTTAATTAACTATAACAATCAATGAGTTAGTATCATCTATACGCTCGAATTTCGTTCCGAACAAGTTAGCTTGTCAATACACCCAACAACATACCAATCAGGGAAATGTTCACATATTGTAAACATTTGAAGAGCCTGCTATAGTTTACAAAATGTGAACTAGTGGAGTTGCTGTGCACGTTATTTCCAGGAAGCCATTCAATGACGCTATTCGCGCTTTTCCAAATTGCGCCTCTTCATTGTTGTCTGCTTACAAAACGTTAAAGAAAGGACGTTTCACCACACCTGATGAAATGCGAACGGCTTTTCCTACATTGGATAATTTCAAATACAAGGACAAGTGGTGGGTCATAGATATTGGGGGCAATAAACTCCGCCTAATTGCTTTTATCGAATTTAGAGATTTACGAATGTACGTGAAGCATATAGTTACTCATGCTGACTATGACAAACTTTGTGACAGATACCGGAGAGGTAAATGATGAACATTGCTCTGATTAAACGTAAGGCTAGCGATTTGTTTAGTGAAGCCAGCTTCTTGTCTAATATAGATAAAGAATCTGAATATAAGGCTGCACTTGAATTGATGGAAGAGCTAATTGAGGATTATGATGAAAACCGTTCTCTCATAACGTTGCTGTCAAACTCAATTGAGAAATGGGAAGAAGTAGCTGAAGAGTTTCAAGAGTTCAATATTCAAATTAGGGACTTAGATAATGCTTCGGCTATCCTCGTAACTTTAATGGATCAATATCACTTGAAAGCAGATGATTTGAAGAATGAAATCGGAAGTAAGAGCTTGGTTTCAATGGTAATTAGTGGGAAAAGAAATCTTACTGTTGACCATATCAAGTCTTTGGCTAAAAGATTTAGTGTTTCCCCGGCAATATTTTTGAACTGAACTAGTTTAGACCTAATAGCGCAACGTTCCAGTCCCACAATCCAGATTTTTCCTCTTAGCACTGGTCGAAAAAGCCTATGTCTGTAGAATCCCGTCACTAGCAAGCAATTTACCAATTACGCGCAGCCAACGCAGACAACCCGGCATCATAGACCTGTTGATTGGTCCCCTGTACGTCTCAACCCAGGGTTGAGGGCAATGAAATGATCACCTGTTGCACACTGTTAATCCGACTCCTGGAAAAATATGGCGTAGATACCATTTTTGGAATTCCAGGGGTTCACACCATCGAGTTTTACCGCGATCTCCCTGCCACCAATATTCGCCACATCACGCCCAGGCACGAGCAAGGCGCCGGTTTTATGGCCGATGGTTATGCCAGGGCGACCGGCAAACCTGGTGTATGCCTGCTGATTACCGGCCCCGGTGTGACCAACGCCACCACGGCGATGGCTGAGGCCTATTCCGATTCCGTGCCGCTGTTGTGCATTTCCAGTGTCAACCAGACCAGTGAACTGGGGATGGGCGGTGGTCGATTGCACGAGTTACCCTCGCAGCGCAATCTAACATCCGCATGCACCGTATTCAGCCACACGGTGCTGGACCCCGGCGAAATACCCCACGTGCTGGCCCGCGCCTTTGCGGTTTTCAGCAGTGGCCGGCCGGGACCGGTACATATAGAAATTCCCATTAATCTGCTCACCGCCGAGGTGGAATTCAGCCCGCAAGAGGTACAGACAGTCTCCAGGCCGGGGCCGGACCCCCAGCGCATCGAGGAGGCAGCCCGGTTACTGGCATCGGCATCGAAGCCGATCGTTATACTGGGCGGTGGCGCCGTGGATGCCGGGGTCGAAGCCACACAACTGGTGGAAACCTTGAACTGTCCGGTGTTGACCACTATCGCCGGCAAGGGAACCGTCGATGAATCCCATCCATTGAGCCTGGGTGCAACATTGCCATTTCGGGATGTGCAGGGCTTGATAAAAAACGCGAACGTAGTGCTGGCCGTGGGCACGGAATTTGCGGAAACAGACCTGTTATACACCGGGCGGGTTCCCAAATTTAACGGCAAACTGATTCGTATCGATATCGAGGCAGAACAACTGGTGCGCAACTTTGCCCCCGCGGTTCCCATATTATCCGATGCACGCCTGGCGCTGCAGGCAATAAACCTTGAGCTTGCCAGGGATGAAAATCAAAGTGTCCTGCCGGATAAGACCGGGCAACCGATACAGGATATAGCATCTGCCACCGCGAACCTCGAGTGGCAGCCTTTAGCCGCACAGCATCAACTTGTGTTGGACATCGTCCGTAGCGAGCTGCCAGATGACACTGTAATCGTGTGTGATTCATGCCAGCTTGCCTACACCGGATGTCACTATTTCCCGAGTCAGTCTTCCCGCCACTGGATGTTCCCACTCGGCTTCGGCACGCTGGGTTACGGACTGCCAGCCGCGCTGGGAGTGAAGCTGGCAAAACCGGAATCAGCCGTGGTTTGTCTGGTTGGGGATGGCGGCTACCTGTTCACCGTGCAGGAGTTGGCGACGGCGGTCGATGAAGGCATCGCGGTCATCGTCATCTTATGGAACAACGGAGGCTACGGAGAGATTCGTGACGCCATGGTCGAAACCGGCATCCCTACTATCGGCGTTAACCTGAAGACGCCGGATTTTGTGCGCATGGCAGAATCCTTTGGCTGCCATGGTTGTGCGCCGGATAGCCTGGAAGCTCTCGCCACTGAAATCGGCGCAGCGCTGCGCCGTGACCTGCCAACCGTGATCGAGATACATGAAAATGCCCCCTATCTGTTGAATGGGGGACAGGCTCATGAGTAAAGTAAAGCCACTGTCATACCTTGCAGTCATCGAACCCTATCTACCGGGGGATTTCGCGGTGGAAGGCGTCGAGGAGATCGTCAAACTCTCCTCCAACGAGTCTCCACTTGGCCCCAGTCCCAAAGCGATCGAGGCATTGGCAACGCTGCAGTCCAGCCTGCAAATCTATCCCGATAGTTTGGCCACCGAATTGAGAAACACCATTGCAGAGAAATATTCGCTGGCTCCGGAGCAAATCGTTTGTGAAGCGGGTTCGGAGCCCATTATCAATCTGCTGGCGCGGGCCTATTCCCAAATTGGTGATGAAATCCTATTCAGCCAGTATGGATTCATCGCCTACAAGATTGCCGCCCTCTCCATGGGCGCAACGCCAGTCGCAGCCCCTGAAATTGCGTACACTGCATCCGTGGATTCGCTTCTAAATTGCGTCAGCGAGCGCACCCGGATTCTGTTCCTGGCCAATCCCAATAACCCGACCGGAACGCAGTTGCCTTTCAGCGAGATCGAGCGCCTGCGGGATAGTCTGCGGGAGGATATCCTGCTGGTACTGGATGCCGCTTACGCAGAGTACTGCCACGGCGACGAGTACCGAGATGGCAGCAGTCTGGTTAATACGGCAGCAGGCAACGTTGTCGTCCTCCACACCTTCTCCAAAATCTACGGACTGGCAGCACTTCGAGTAGGCTGGGCCTATGCGCCACCCGAAATCGTCGAGGTGCTGAATAATTTGCGTGGCGTGTTTACCGTCTCTGCTGCGGCGCAGGCATGCGCCGTTGCTGCGCTCCACGACGAAGCGCATTTGCTGAAAAGCCGTGCCCACAATGATGCCACCCGGGCCAGTTTAAGCACTCAACTGGCAGCACTCGGATTCAATGTCCTGCCCTCCGCTGCCAATTTTGTCTGCGTGCAATTTACAAATTCAGTGGCGGCAGCGGCGGCTGATCTCTTGCTACGTCAAAATGGGCTCATTCCCCGCACCCTCAATGAATACGACATGCCTGATTGCCTGCGAATTACCGTCGGGCTGACCCGGCACTGTGATAAAGTCGTTCAATTACTGGCGAGCACTCGATAACTGGAAATTCATCATGGCCGACTATAACCAGCCTCTAGGTGGCAACCAGATGCCTCGTTTCGGTGGTCCCTCCACCATGATGCGCCTGCCTGCTACCGACACGGCCAGCGGCTATGATGTCTGCTTCATCGGCGTGCCCCTCGACATCGGCACCTCACACCGCCCAGGCGCAAGACTGGGCCCGAGACAAATTCGCGCAGAATCTTCCCTGTTACGCCCCTATAACATGGCGACCCGGGCAGCTCCCTTCGACAAGCTCCGGGTTGCAGACCTGGGTGACGTGCCAATCAACACGTTTAATCTCGCGGCGAGCATTCAGATCATCGAGGAGTTTTATACCGAAGTGATCGCACACAACTGCATCCCGCTGACCATAGGTGGCGACCACAGTATTGTGCTGCCTATATTGCGCGCCCTAAAAGTGAGACATGGCCCTGTCGGGCTGGTTCATATCGATGCCCACTCCGACACCAACGACGCCATGTTTGGGGAAGCCGTCACCCACGGCACCCCTTTCAGACGGGCGGTCGAGGAAGGTCTGCTAGAGTGTTCCCGCGTCGTACAGATTGGGCTGAGAGGGTCAGGATATACAGCTGAAGATTTCGACTGGCCTCGTCAACAGGGGTTCAGGGTGGTAGAGGCACATGAATGCTGGCACCAGTCACTGGCTCCGCTGATGACAGAAATTCGTGATCAACTGGGCGCAGGACCTGTGTATATCAGTTTTGATATTGACGGTCTGGATCCCGCCTTCGCACCGGGCACCGGTACGCCGGAGGTGGGGGGACTGACCAGCGCGCAGGGGCTGGAAATCATAAGGGGTTGCCAGGGCCTCGATATCATCGGCGCCGACCTGGTCGAGGTATCGCCACCCTACGACCTGTCTGGCAATACCTCCTTGTTAGGAGCAAACCTGCTGTTTGAAATGTTATGTGTAATTCCAATACCGGGTAAGTAAACAGGGACGCAGGCAATAAAACTTCTTGAATCAACGGGACGCATACTTATTGCCTCCCTCCCCATTTTTTCGCCGGTGTAACGCCGAGGTGGGACTCCTATGACTAGTCGACGCGCATTACTACAGGCAATGGCCCTTGCACCGCTGCTAAGTGCCTGTGCCGCAGCCAATTCCAATTCCCGGCGCGGTTCCTTTCGCAACTACACGCCCTCGGGAACCCCATTGCGCCGTGTGAGGGTGTCCGCTACACGCGTAATTCGCACCATTGCCGGGCTGCGCCCGTTTCGCCAGTCCGGTTTCGTCGTCAAGGCGCAGCAGATGAACGACAAGATCGTCATCCACAACTATGGTCATGGTGGTGGTGGCATTACACTTTCCTGGGGCACCTCCCACCTGGCGATGGAACTGGCCATGCAGACTCAATTCAAGCGCTGTGCCGTCATCGGTGCTGGTGCCGTAGGACTTGCCACGGCTCGCCTGATGCAGGACCGGGGCTGGGATGTCACGATTTACAGCAAGGCCCTGCCCCCCAACACCACCTCGAATATTGCCGGGGGACAATGGTCACCCACCTCGGTCTATGACGAGGAATACCTGACTCCAGAGTTCGAGGCACAGTTCGAACAGGCCATGCGTCATGCCTTTCGCTACTATCAAAACCTGGTGGGGCCAAGATACGGCGTGCGCTGGATCAGCAACTATTCAATCACCCGTCAGGCCCCCAGCGGTGATTCGATCAATGACAAGTACCCCGACATGTATCCGCAATTGATGACTCTGTCGCGGGATCAGCATCCTTTCGATGCCGACTATGTGCGCCACTACAACACCATGCTGGTGGAGCCTGCAGTCTATTTACCGGCCATGCTGCAGGACTATTACGGGGCCGGTGGCAACATCGTTATTCGTGAATTCATGGACCGCGGCGATGTGCTCACTCTAGCTGAACCGGTGATTATCAATTGCAGCGGACTCGGTTCCCGCACCTTATTCGAGGATGCAGAGCTGATTCCGATTAAAGGCCAGCTTACTTTTTTACTGCCGCAATCAGAAATTAATTACATGATTATCGGCAATGACGGTTTGTACATGTTTCCCCGCAGTGACGGCATCCTGCTCGGCGGCACTTTCGAGCGCAATCAATGGTCGCTGGAGCCAGATCCAGTGGAAACCAGCCGCATCATCGACGGTCATCGGGCATTTTTCGCGGCCATGGATGATCCCTGGGCATCGCTGTAGCAAGGGGTTTGCATTACCGGCCCGGAG
>JADFIJ010000237.1 GCA_022566775.1 Pseudomonadota bacterium
GTCCTCGCTGCTGCGCCTTCGGCGGTGCCTGTTTCTGTTCCTTCTGCTGTTGCTTTTCTGCTGTCTTTGCCTCTGCCTTTTCCTCTGTCTTTGTCTTTGCCTCTACCTTTTCCTCTGTCTCTTCCTCTGTCTTAGGCTCGTAAGCTACAGTTTCAATTTTAGGCTGAACTTTCGGCGTCAGGCCTATGTTGAGTGCAGTTGCCTTAATTTCGAGTTTCGGCTCGTTATCTGGCTGTGAGTCTTGCGGCTTTGACCGCTTGCCATCTTCATCGGCAGAATCTGATTCAGAAGATGCCCGGGATGCCACATTGTCTTCAACTTCAGCAACCACACCCTCTGCAGAGGAGTCCTCGAAATCAACGGAGAGCTCTGGCGTGGACACTGTAGCGCTTGCCTCGGTTTCTGCAGCCGTTGCCGGTGTCTGAGCTGCTTCACTACTCGGAGAGGCTGGCGTATTGGCAGTTCCCTTTTCTGCTTCAGCCGTCGCCTGCTTTGCCTGCTCAGCATCGGATTTCTGGCGCTGTGCAACCCTTCTCTTGGATTCCTCCGCCTTACGCAGCGCGTCCATCAATAGACTCATGACCGCCTCTTTGCTGATTTATTCACCTAAGGAGCCGCGTACTCTGCTGTCCTGAACCACCGAATGACTCTGTAGGAAGGAATTGTCGATAATCCCGAAGATCTCCGTTGACTCCGGCCTGCCGAATGACTATAGGGCGAATGAAGATGATCAGCTCGGTTTTTACCGTTCTGTCGTCACGGTAATTGAATAATCCACCCACGAACGGTAATTGGTTAAACCACGGTAAGCCCACCCGATCTGACTCAATGGTATCCTGCATCAGACCTCCCAGAACTGCAATCTCGCCACTATCGACCTTGAGAATGGATTCAATTTCCCTAATTTGAATTTCAGGGATGGAGTTGACAACATTCGCATCCGCCAGTGCCGGGTTTGGATCAGTCACAAATCTGATTATGCGTGATATTGTCGGCCGAACATTCAAGGTGACTTGACCATCCTCACTAATTTGGGGTGTAACCGCCATGGTGAACCCCACGGGCACCGTGTGTACCTCACTGGTAAAAGTTGGCGGAAGAGCAGGACTCGTTGCAGTCCCTGCCGTACCTGCCTCGACTTCGATAGTAAAGTAAATTTTATTGTCCACAACCCGTAGCATGGCCGTCTGATTATTCAGCGTCATAAGACGGGGACTGGAGAGCACCTTGGTGGAGCCAAACTGATCCAATAATCGAATGGTTGCTCTGATAGCGTCAGGTCCAGCGCTTTTATCTATCGTAAGGATATTTGTTGGTGGATTCTGTAAATTCAATCCCGTCAGACTTTGGGTAAAACTGATCTGTCCGTTATCCCTCGCCAATAATTCCCAATCTACACCGGACTGATACTGGTCATTGAGGCTTACCTCAACAATAGTGGCTTCTATCAGTACTTGGTAGAGAGCGCGGGTTCGAACCGATTCGATGAAGGCATAAATTTCATCGTGTTCGCGGCTGGTCGCCCGAATTGTGACCAAACTGCTTTCCGGGCTGACGATAATGGCCCTACGTACACCTTCCTCCGTAACCGAGTCTCCCAGCAGCGCAGACAGATTGGACTCAAGAGTTTGCCAAAATTCATTAGCCGATGTCTGCGTTAGCAGCGTTGTAGAGTTATTATTTTCGGTGGACGTTGCGCCCGCATCGACGCCACCGGTGACAGCCGAGGAAACGCTGACCTGTGATGTGGAGCTGCGTGTAATATTCACATAATCTATGTGATAGCTTCGTAACTCTGGCAGATCCGGTTGTACAAGCAAGTAATCTGCCTCTTCGAATTGCCAGCGAACATCAACCTGGCGCGATATCCGATCGAGTATTTGCGGCAGGGTTTGATCAATTGCATTCATACTCACAACACCCGTTACCGCCGAATGTACGTCGATATTCATATCGGCATCTCTGGCCATGGCGAACAGAAGCTGCCGCACCGGCACATCCTGTACTACCACCGAATAGAGTTCCAGCGGTGGCTCAATTCGTGGTGGCGTGACCACCGGCAGTGGTCTCACTATATCCGGTATTTCCTCGCTCTGGCTGAGCGGCGGCGCCGTCAGATGTCTAGACTCCACATCCATCGAATCCATTGGATGAGACAAGTTTTGACATGCTGCCAATAGTAGCAAAGCACAAACTGCCAGTATTAGATTTCCATCGGATTTTAACATTCCGTTGTTACTCCAGAATAAGGGCAGCGATTGTAGTATTAGCATTACACTCCCAGCCACTTAAATCTTGAACATATGGTTTGTAAAATTGCATAGTGGCTGGAAGTTTATCTACGAACTGCTGCGCCAGGCTTACTCCGGTGAAAGTACCGACTTTTATGGTCCAGTAATTTCGATTAATGCTGGTCCTCATGCACATATAGGTGTCTTCTATCATCCCAGCTTCGTCTAGAGTATCCAGCAATGTCTCGGCGAGTTTCAGCTCTTCCATCTCTCCAGATAGGAATTGCACGGTGTACCCTGAGCTATCGTTATCTCTAAGCCAGGAAATTGCCGCCTCCTGAATCAGGCTCCTGCCTGCGACCCGGTCGTTCGCTTCGGCCTGAATAACATCGGCAACCAGCACAGGCCGCGTGCGCGGTTTGCTGAGTAGTTCATTGGCAGAGTTCAAGCTGCCCGCCGGGAGCTTGGCCAAACTGGTACCTACTGACGACTGGCTGGCCACTCCGCTGCTATTCGGCCAAAACAGGAAAGCGACCGCGGTAACGACCAACACGATACTGGCGCTCATGACCCGCAGCGGCGTGGACAGCCCCCGCAGGGAGAACAAGGAATAATCGCTGTCGCGAATGGCGGCATAGGCATGTCGCCAGTTCACCACCGGCACCAGCACCCCATTCCTGGTAGCCAGCGCGCCATCGGCATAAGCCGCCATCAAAGCCTTGTCGGTGAGTATATTGATACGCCTGGTCAGACCGCCGGAAGCCTTCGCGATAAGCCATCCAGCTTTTGCTGTGAGTAACTGTGAGTGGGGACAACCCGCTGCTCCGATTCGAAACTGTATATACTCCACAGATTCCTTCGTCGTCAGCGGATTCAGATAAAAACTGTGAGTAATTCGTTCCCGCAACTGGCGAATATTCCTGGCACTTAGACTCTGATCCAGTTCGGGCTGCCCAAACATAATAATCTGCATTAACTTGTCGCGACGCGTTTCCAGATTGCTAAACAATCGAATTTCTTCCAGCGTTTCGAACGGCATGCTCTGGGCTTCTTCGATCGTAATCAGAACTTTACGATTCAGCGCGTGCTGTTCAAGAAGGTAATCCTGCAGCACCTGCATCACCAACAACCTGGAGGTATCCCTCCTCACCGGCAGTTTCAGCTCGAACGCTACCGCATAAAGAATCTCGTCGGGACTCAGATTCGGGTTAGCCAAATATACAATTTCCGTGGACTCCGGTAAGCGTTCTTCGAGCATACGGCAGAGCATGGTTTTACCACTTCCCACCTCTCCGACCACCTTGAGAATACCTTCGCCGTTTTCGATAGCAAAAACCAGGGCGTCAAGAACGACTCCCCTGCCCCGATTACCGCCTGAATAAAACAGAGAAGTATCCGGCGTTATTCGAAATGGGTGACGCTCTAAGGAGAAATAGTCCAAATACATTTTACTTGGCTCCCGCCGGCAATAACGGAAATTCACAGGATTTTTTGAACCCGACACGAAGGCCTGGATAAAAAACCAGTTCTAGTTGATTATATCGGACCTTTAATGCAGAAATTGATCAAAATGGGGCAAAAAGCCTGCACTTTCATTGGCAGCTTGCGGGCGGGGAAAACCTTGTCAGTTTTTTAGTCTTTTCAATCGCTTATCATCCACTCAATTCGGTTCCAAGTTCGTAGTCAGGAAGCATTTCCGACTCCTGCTCCGCTTCCAGGCGCCACTGCCTGATCGCCCGGTTTCGCAACAGCATTTCCACGTAGGAATGGCTGCTTGCGGATAGCTCAACCGCATAGGAATGAAAGCGCATCGCGATCGGAGCGTACATACAATCGGCCAGGGAAAAATCTCCAAACAAATAGCAATCTCCGGCATCTGACTGCGGACGGATATCACTCCAGAGCGTGTCGATTCGCCGCACTTCTGCAAGTGCTTCGGCGCTCAATTGCAGCCGTCGTAGTGCCCGGCAATTCATCGGCATCTCGGTTCGTATTGCAGCGAAACTGGAATGCATTTCCATGCAATATGACCGACAAATAGCACGTTCGGCGACATCCTCCGGCAAGGCCTTACCACCGAGGTACTTTTCAGATACATATTCACAAATCGCCAGTGAATCCCAAATAGTCTGCCCTTCATCGATGAGAACCGGCACCTTCAGCGTCGGAGAATATTGTCGCAATCGATCCTGATAGCCTTCGACAAACAAGGGAATCCTGATTTCTTCGAAGCTAAGCCCGAAATGTCGTAACAACAGCCAGGGGCGCATAGACCAGGAAGAGTAATTCTTGTTGCCGATAATTAATTGCATGGGATTTCTACTGGGGTACCTCTGAATAATGGCATACGGTCTCTGCGTGATCTGAAGCGTACAGGTGCAAGACGCACTTCGCCGGTAAAGCTTCCGCTCCCAGCTCACGCCCCTCACCTACATCTGACCGCCATGGATGGCGGGAATGCAGGAAATGCAGGAGAAATTATCCTGCCATGTAGGCGATGGCCCAGCCCTCGGCA
>JADFIJ010000238.1 GCA_022566775.1 Pseudomonadota bacterium
CTTGAGATGATCGAGATTGATGGCGCCCTGCGTGAGGCCTTCGAAAACCGTGGTCCACAGGGGTACATTATTCTTCCTGGTTTTTAGCCAGGCAACCAGCTTCACCGCTGCCCAGACAAAACTCAGCAGGCCAACAAGAAACGAATATTGTAGTAACAGACCGTCACTCATAATGGTTTTTCCCTGTCCAACAATATGGAGATAGACTGCAGCAATTCAACATAGGCCGCGGTTACTATTTCAAGTGGCTGCCTGAGAACTGATCTCGTAGGTGATGCCGCCTTCACTGCGACCGAGAGTGCCGCGTTGGGAGCTGAAATAGAGGCGTCGATAAGACGGGTCGAAGGCCGGACCGGTAATTTCAGAGCGTTCCTGACCCATAATCTGCAAGATCGGGATAATTTTGTTGGCCGGGGTCAAGACCACCAATTGCATATTGCCGCCGTCTTCGGCAACCAGTACGTCACCGGCGGGGGTGATAACCACGTTGTCCACGCCGGACAAGATCGGATTGGCGCTGGTGGCGACGTCGTAAACGATTTCCAGAAGCTGGCTGTCGGTGTCGTAGGACCAGACCCGGTTATCGTGCTTGGTAGTGAAATAGGCCTTGCCATCGTGCAGCGCGATGCCTTCGGCGCCGCGAAAACCAAAGGCATCCGGCACCTGCTTAAATGTCATGGTGCGCTTTGCCAGGGGATCGGGGACCGGGCGCCAGAGCACGAAATATTGATCCTGATGCTGCACCACCGAAGCAATTTCCAGTGTACCCTGGGTCAGATCGGGCAAGCCATTGGCCGATCGAAACCGGTAGAAGCCGCCACTTAGTAAATCCTCGGTTAGATACAGGCACTGATTTTTCGTGTCCACCGTCACCGCCTCGTGCCGGAACGAACCCAGGGCCGGTCTCACCTCCGCCGGTTTGATACCCATGGGATCGCATTCGTAAACCTGACCCCGGGAAAACTCTTCGCAGGACAGCCAGGTACCCCAAGGGGTTGGACCACCGGCGCAATTGATCGATGTGCGTCTCAGAATCGAATAGGCATCTATGACTTCGGCAGAGGCATTGAATCGCAGGGCGCCAACGCCACCCGCATTGCTGCGCATTTCGCTGTTAGATGTATACACCCAACCACCGTCATCGGTGGCGAAGCAGGCACCACCATCGGGCGCCGAATGCCAGGTATAACCGGGCAGACCTGCCGGCGCTTCGCCGGATCGAGCCACCACCCGCGATTTAAATCCCGGCGGCAGCATGACACCATTTTCATCCGGCGGCAGTAGCGCACCCAACTTATTGAGGCTATTAAATGGTGCCAGCCCGGCGTCGCTGGCGCTGGCTTGCCCATAGCGCAACAGTCCACCGGCCGCGAACAGGCTCATCCCGGTCAGACCCATGTTGAGAAATTTTCTACGCTTGATCTGCCGCCGATACATAAGCCAATTCTACTCCAGCTCCGCTTTCACTAATTGACTAATTACAATGATTTAGACGGTCACAGCGCGGGCGTCTAATCTACTACCCAGGTGTGGCCGCTATGCAACAACTCCCGCAGGGATGCCTTGGCGTTTCGTGCTGTCGCTACTTGCTGCCGCGAAACGTCATCGTAAGTCGCCCGGTCCTCTCGATAGATGACCCCTACCGCGACGGGAAGTTCGGGAGCGGACATGGTGGCCAGCATTTGCGCCAGCACCTTGTTGGTCTCGTCGTGAATAAGCGGCTCATCGGCGTCATCTTTGTTTAAATCAATTACCTCCAGGGTGAGGTTTTGCCGGTTCAGGCGTATGCCTTTTCCACGCTCTTTGCCAAATATCAAGGGCTCACCGTGTTCCAACTCCACCTTGAAATCGGCGGAAATCTTCTTGTCTTTTACCTGCTCGAAGATACCGTCGTTGTATATCGGGCAGTTCTGGAGAATTTCAACGAAGGATGTCCCTTTGTGATCATAGGCTCGCCTGACCACTGCCGACAAGTGCTTCGCTTCGGTGTCGATAGAGCGGGCAATAAAGGTGCCACCTGACCCCAAAGCAACTTCACAGGGTGACAGCGGAAAATCTATGGAGCCCTGCGGCGAAGACGGCGAACGAGTCCCTGTCCGCGATGTTGGCGAGTACTGTCCTTTAGTGAGACCATAGATTTCATTATTAAATAACAAAATCTGTAGATCTACATTGCGACGCAACACGTGCAGCATGTGATTACCACCGATGCTGAAGCCATCACCGTCGCCGGTGATTACCCAGACATCCAGATCGGGATTAGCCAGCTTCACACCCGTCGCAATCGGCGGCGCACGCCCATGGATGGTATGAAAGCCATAGGTGTTCATATAGTAGGGAAAACGCGAGGCACAACCGATGCCGGAAATAAAAACCTGTTTTTCCCTGGGTCTGTCCAACTCCGGCATCAGCTTCTGAATAGTCTTCAGAATGGCGTAGTCACCACAGCCGGGACACCACCTCACCTCTTGATTGGAAGTGTAGTCTTTGAGCGTGAGTTTGGTCAATTCGACCGGAGCCTGATTCATGGCTGCCTCCCGAGGACGGCAAATATTTCGTGAATTGCCGCCAAAATTTCGCCGATCTTGAAGGGTTGACCCGCTACCTTGTTGAGGCCATCGGCGTCTATCAGGTATTCGGCACGAATTAAGTTGATAAACTGGCCGGTGTTCATCTCCGGCACCATTATCTTCTCGAAATTACCCAACAACTCGCCGAGATTCTTCGGCAGGGGTGATAGATAGCGTACTTGAATATGTGAGACATCCAGGCCTTCACGGCGAGCACGCTTCACCGCCTGGTGAATCGCACCAAATGTCGACCCCCAGCCCACCACTGCCAGCTTTCCAGATTCACTACCCAGCACGACTTCCTGTAGTGGAATGTCATCGGCAATTGCCGCAATCTTGGCCTGGCGGAGTGCCGTCATCTTCTGGTGATTGTCCGGATCGTAGGAGATGTCCCCGGTCTCAAAACTACGCTCGATACCACCGATGCGGTGTTCCAGACCCGGCGTGCCCGGTTTCGCCCAAACCCGCGCGTGGGTGGTGTCGTCTCGCAGCGATGGCTTGAAGTCCTTGGCGTCGGTGTAATGTTGCACCGGAAATGGCGTCAGCGAATCTACATCGGGAATTTTCCATGGCTCGGCCGCGTTCGCCAGGTAACCGTCTGATAACAGCATGACCGGTGTCATGTACTTGGTGGCAAGCCGAACCGCTTCGATTGCCACCTCGAAACAATCGGTGGACGTCGAGGTGGCAATTACCGGGACCGGCGTATCGGCGTGGCGACCGAACAATGCCATATTGAGGTCGGATTGTTCAGTCTTCGTGGGCAGGCCAGTGGACGGCCCCCCACGCTGGGTATTGACCACGACCAGGGGCAATTCCGTGGCGGCGGCCAAGGCAATGCCTTCGGCCTTAAGCGCGATACCGGGACCGGCACTGGAGGTCACACCCAGTGAGCCTGCAAAAGAAGCACCGATAGCCGCACACACCGCCGCAATCTCGTCTTCCGCCTGGAAGGTATTGATACCAAATTCTTTTCTATTAACCAGTTCGTGCAACAGATTCGATGCCGGTGTGATTGGATAGGTAGCAAACAGCATTTCGATATTCGCCAGCTTCGAACCCGCAATCAGGCCCCAGGCCAGCGCCGTGCTTCCGGTTACGTTACGATAGGTGCCAGGTGCCACTTTCGCTTTAGGGACTTTATAAATGTGGATGCCGGCGGGCAATTCCGCAGTTTCTCCGTAGGCATGGCCGGCATTCAGAGCGGCGACATTGGCTTCGGCAATGTCGGGTTTATTGGCAAACTTCGTCCTCAGGTTTTCGATGGTCGCCTTCCGATCCCGATCGAATAACCAGAGCACCAATCCCAGGGTCCACATATTCTTGCAACGCAACCCCGCCTTGTGACCGATGCCGAACGCTTCCACGGCGGCAAGCACTTGTTTGGAGATATTAATATCGAGAACTCTAAAGGCGTCCAGCGCACCGTCTTCGATGGGGTTGGATTGGTATTTTGCCTTGGCCAGATTTTTGGCAGTGAAGGCACCGCTGTCGACGATGAGCAGACCACCCGCAACCAGATTCCCCACATTGGTCACCAACGCCGCCGGGTTCATGGCAACGAGCACATCGAGGGCATCACCGGCGGTAGTTACATCGTCCATACCGAAATGAATCTGGAAAGCAGAGACCCCGAAGGTGGAACCTACAGGCGCACGAATCTCGGCGGGAAAATCGGGAAAGGTCGATAAGTCGTTTCCATAAAGCGCGGTGGAGTCGGTGAAATTGCCACCAGCCAGCTGCATGCCGTCACCAGAATCGCCGGCAAAGCGCACCACTACATCGACGACTTCTTTCTCGTCGAGATGATGTTCACCCAGTTTTTCTTCAGCTAGTTCCATACGATTCTCATTCGGTTCCTGAGCGTTTCAGGCCTGCGCAGTGGCTTGTGCACCCGAAAATAGCGGGCTCTGGCTGCGGTCGACACAGTGACTGCCGCCGGCGCGGAAGCTACGCGGCAGGCTAAAAAGAGGCGGGATTCTAGCAGATTAACGGTGGCGGGTCTTACAAATCAGGGCTCTCAGACCTCCCACTTTGTTGACGCAAGCACTACTGCTTGATGAATTTGCGCATGATCATGCCATCGCCGCCTTCACCACCGGTAACCTCACCGGTATAGACATTGCCATCGGCATCGACCACCACGCCTTCCGGTTCCGAGCC
>JADFIJ010000051.1 GCA_022566775.1 Pseudomonadota bacterium
ATTCTGAAGACATTATTCGAATTACCTCCAGCTACGTAAACATTACCGACGGCGTCTACTGCGATTCCGGTGGCTGTCTCGAGAATATTGCCCTCGCCATCGCCGCTGCTATTGATAATTTCGGTAACCGTGCCGTCGGCAGCAATTTTGAAAGCATTGTCGGTCCCCTGCGCAGATACATAAACATTCCCGATCTCATCGGCGACAATAGCGTGAGCATTGTTGAAGAAGTTATTTCCGGTGCCGTCGCCGGCAAAGTCGAGAACTTCAGTAATTGTGCCGTCAACGCTAATCCTAAAAACATTGTGACTCAAGAATCCTGATACATAAGCTGTGCCATCAGCAAGCACGGCAATACTCGATGCGAACAGAAGACGATTGCCAAGCCCATCCCCATCCCCATTGATAAGCTCGGTAAAGGTCCCATCCGCTTCTATCTTTATCGCATTGCTCGAATTTACTGCTGCCACATAGAGGCTGCCGGCGCTACCTGCCAACAGGAAAAAATTGCCCTGAATCGCATTTTCGTTGCCGGCATCGGTGCTGTCCCAGAATTCGCTTATTACTCCATTCGGCGTAATCTTGAAGAAATTGTCACCCAGCCCGCCTACAAAGACATTCCCGTTGTCGTCAACGGCAAGTGACTGAGGAGTTAACAATCCATTGCCGGCACCGTCGCCGCTGCCATCGATAATTTGCGTGATGATTTGTGCATTAACAGAGGAGAAGAGCAGGCACAACATCAAGCCAGAAATTACGCAACCAATTTTTGTTTTCATTATGCTTGTACCTGGAGATTTCGTATTGGGAAATTGTGTGAAAGCCTGTCTCAAGCCGACTTATTTGCCTGCTTGCCTGCGGTGTTGAATTGCCGCCAGCAGCAACAGCCTCAACAAAGGAAATTCGAGACCTATAAAGCGCATACAGCCCAACGTATTATAGGAACAAACTCGCCAATTTGCCAAAATGGCGACCTTTCAGTTTTTGTCTGTTGCTCCTGGCCAACAATATTTTACATTGTATGAGCTTTAACCCACAATAAATTCTACAATAGTCTGTGTAGACTAAGCGGGTGTAGCTCAGTTGGTAGAGTCCTAGCTTCCCAAGCTAGTTGTCGCGAGTTCGAACCTCGTCGCCCGCTCCAATTTGGTCGATCCATGCCCGATAAAATAATCATCGTAGGTGCCGGTGTCATCGGTGCGGCGTCCGCGCTGGCGCTACAGGCGGATGGTTCCGATGTGGTGTTGATCGATCGGCAGGCGCCTTGCGCGGGCGCTTCTTTCGGCAATGCAGGAGTAATCGTGAACGCCTCCTGCGTGCCCACGGCGATGCCAGGGATACTTTTTGATGTCGTGCGAATGCTTGGCCAAACACTGCCGCCGCTTTCGATTCGACCCGCCTATTTCCACAAGATACTGCCCTGGCTCCTGCGCTTTATCTGGCAGAGTCGACCCGTCGCCGTAAAGCATAATGCCACCCATTTGCATGCCCTGTCGGAACATGCGGTGACAAGCTGGCGGCGCTTGCTTGGTACTTCGACACTCTCCTGCCTATTGGAAGAAAGCGGTTGGCTGAAGGTGTACGAGTCGAAGAAGACTTTCGCCACCACCGGTAAAGCCCGCAAGCTCATGGATGAGACCGGATCGAAGTACGAGGTATTAAGCGCCGCAGAGATCCTCGATCTTGAGCCCGCACTGGCGCCGATCTTCAATTATGGCCTGTATCAGAAAGACTGTCTGAGAATTGTCAGTCCCCACCGCCTGGTGCAGGGCATGGTGGATCTGTTGCTCAGCCGCGGCGGCGCCTTTACCCAATTTTCTGTAGAGCGTATCCAGTTGGAAAGTGAAAAAGTCAGCCTAACTGGACCAGCGGGAATCCTGAATGCAGACAAGGTGATTGTCGCCGCCGGCGCATGGTCCCGCTCGCTGGCACGGCAGCTGGGCGACGATGTGCCCCTGGATACAGAACGGGGATATCATCTGATGTTGCCGTCATCCACGCGGGCTTTGTTGAATGGTCCAGTGATGAACGGTGAGTCCTCCTTTGTGCTGTCTCCCATGGAAGACGGATTACGTCTGACCAGCCAGATCGAATTTGGCGGCCTCAGCGCCGATCCCGACTACGCCCGAGTGCGTAGCCTGTTGCCCGCGGCAAAACGCATGTTGCCCGGACTCGATGCCCGGGAAGAATCGGTGTGGATGGGCTTCCGCCCCTCCCTGCCCGATTCATTGCCGGTGCTTGGCTTCTCAAGCAAGAGTAACAGAGTGCTCTACGCATTCGGTCATCAGCATCTTGGTATGACGCTGGGCGCTATATCGGGTTTCGTCGTTGCCGATCTTGTTGCCGGCAGAAAACCTGTCGTGGATGTTTCGCCCTATAGCTCGCAACGGTTCTGATGGAAGGAATGGGGCCAGGTTTTTGAATAGTTGTTTTCTGAGTTTGGATTTTTCCGTAGAGCTGTGATTTAGTTTGATGGTCCTCTGCTCCACACGAGAATTATTGGTTGATACCTCATGACTATCCGTGCCAATAAATTGTATGTTATATTTCTTGATGCTAACTTCTGCGGGAAGGGTAAAAACTATATTGCGGCTCCGGTTGCGAATCCACGAAAGGGGATAAGTACTTCTTGGAGAAAGTCATTCTGTCTATGTATACAGGAGATGAATTCAGACAACAGTGCTTCACTTACTCCTCCATTTTCTGGTTCCAGCAGTTATAGTGGGTTCGTTCTACCGGAAAAGCTGGAAACTGAGTTATTTTTTGATGATTGCAACGATGCTTGTTGATGTTGATCATCTTCTGGCATCTCCCCTGTACGATCCTGGACGCTGTAGCATCGGATTCCATCCATTGCACAAAATCTGGTTCATAGCTCTTTATGTCATCCTCTGCTATATACCAAAAGTACGCATCATAGGCTTTGGCTTGATAACACATATGGCTTTGGATTCTATAGACTGTCAGGTAACTAATGGAATATGGACTAGTTGAGATTGCTTTGACGCTGTAAATAGACCTTTGACAATCCACAATACTATCTGGCTGAGAATGGAAGATACATAACAATGTTTTCAAAAGAATCCATTTTTATAAGTTACCGGCGAGCTGACACCGAAGGGTTTGCTGGCAGACTAGCAGACAGCCTGACTATATATTTCGGTGAGGGAAGAGTATTTCGGGATGTGGGCAGCATCAATCCTGGCGAAAATTTTGAAGAAATACTTCAGAGCACGATTATGCAGGCCGAAGTCGTAATAGTCCTTATTGGGCCAAACTGGCTTGCATCGGAAGGCGAGAAATTACCTCGATTACACGACAAAAATGACCATTTGGCGGCGGAAATTGCATCGGCGCTTGAACAGAAGCGGCTTGTCATTCCGGTGCTCGTACAGAACGCAAAAATGCCCTTGGAAAGCGAATTGCCAGACAAACTGCGCAATTTTTCTCGGTGCAACGCAATAAGCCTTAGCGATGAAAGTTGGAGTTCAGATTTAGTCCGGCTTGCGAGAGTACTTTCCTTGGATATTTCCGGATCAGTCAAAGAGAGAAGGCTCTATTGGGTGCAACGCGTTGTTCTACTCTGCCTATCTGTACCATTGATATTTGGGCTATCCCGTTTGGGCTGGGACTTAGAAATTCGTAGTTTCCACGATGGGATTGTCATGATTCCCATGTTTATCGCCGGATTCGTACTGGCTTCATCCGCCAGGTGGATTGAACCCTCCAGGAGAAAATGGATTTGGCTTTCAGTTATCACTGTAATTGTTGGTGCTATTGTGATTTTTTGGCAGTATCAAACCGGTGAATTCAGTGAGACCAATCGTCCATTTGAAGCTCAGAAAGCCATGGCACGATTGTGTATGACAATCACAATTATATTCACATTAGTGAGTCTTTCTGGATTTAAAGCTAGCGATAGAGTCGACTAATTTGCTTAAAGGGAGATTAACACTGCAGGCCTGTACTTGACTTGTCAGCACCCAAACTTATACAGGGAGTTAGGCATAGTCTGTGAAAGTAATATCAGGCCTGGTTTAGCCCAGAATGAAGGAAATGAAATTTCCGGTTCTTAGTTCGGGGCTACCACCAGAACGAATGCTGACAGTAGCATGACCTCTACTTTTGGCGTCAGTTTAAAAGTGGGTGATTACCACCCGATCGCAGTATCTGGCACAATAAATGGGGTCAGAGTCTGAGATATCCAAACCTCTCACCCCATTTATACCATGTCCCGGTTACTCGACTAGTTAGCTAAGGGGTCAGGTCGCATCTGAAAGTGGTAAACCTTGCTCGTTGTCCCCGCACCGGTCTCCATATGAAAAGGCGCCCTGCTGCTAAAAGTTGTCCACAAACCGCGGCCTTTCCAGCCCGCGTTCGGATCATCGATACGACCGTCCATCCACTTGGTGTAGAAACCCAAGGGATAAGGTACCCGCAAGCGAACCCATTCGCCGTCATGAAGTGCTAACAGCCCACCCGATTGATTTCCGGTATTGATCGGCGTGTTTTCACCCAGCCCGAGGGTATCGAACTGATCCACCCAGGTGTAATAGCTGCCTTCGGAGCTGCCCGGCAAATCGATATTCTTGAACTGGGGCAGTGGCTCGGTATAGAAGGTCCAGCCTTCCGGGCAGTGCTGCCCCGTCGCCTCCGGGCCGTTCAACGGCCCCTGGCAGAGAGACCGGTCGAAGCTCGCCATGTGGCCACTGGCCAGGGCCACCCAGGCGACACCGTTGCGATCGATATCCATGCCGCGGGGGGAGAAACCCTCGATCGGATCGCCGTTGGCATCGAGCGGCAGTTCATAATACTCGATCAGGGCGGTAACACTGGGATCATCACCCGGCATCAGTCGCACCACGGCACCGGGATAGCTGAGGTTGGACCCCCACACAGACCCATCCGGTGCCGGCGCCACGGCGTAAAAACCGGAGTTGATGCGCTTGTCCCGTGAAGGGTCGACGGGTTCGTCCGGCTCGACGTAATCTTCGTCCCGCCGCCCGTTGCCGTTGGTATCCAGAATGAATGGCGTCCACCCCTGGGCCGCTATCGCATCGCCCGTTTCCAGGTACTGGCGAGTATTCAGCCAGCCGATCACCCTGCCGCCGCCGCTGGTCCACAGGGTGTTGTCTTCATCCTCGGCGAACATCAGGTGATGGGTGCTGAAACAGGTGTTGATTGGGGTATATACATCCGTGTCCGGATCATAGACACCGAGATGTCGGCCGGAGCGCCCCAGTGGAAACGCCTGGGCAGAGGGGTGATCGGAGCCTTCCTGACAGAACGCCGGTACATCTTGCGGGTCACGCACCCGGGCAGTGATCCACACCCTGCCATCCTGATCCAGCATGGGATTATGTACCGTAGTCGAGGAATCCCAGATGGGCTCGTCTCCCCAATAGGGTGATTCCGCCATGGGGGGAGCCGGCTCAGGATTGTAATTCGGGTCTTCCGGGAACACTGCTACCCGAGTAATGGCATTGGTTTGAGGATCCAGTACCGGCAGATAATCCGCGCTGTTTTCCAGGGCACCGTAGAGCTTGCCGTAGGCATTCACGGTGGGATCGCGCCTGTCGGTGGAAACGAGATCGTGCAGGTATGCGGTGGGATCCGCCCAGTCCCACTGGGTAATGACCACATTGCGTTCCAGGCCCGACGGGCGTTCCGGTACCGGCGGCAACTCACCGGCCGCGATCCGGTCGGTCCAGTCGGCATACATCTGCAGCGCTCGGTCTCCCATGCCGGCCAGGGCCCTGCTCATGGAGCCGCCGGCCTGGCCCGATCGCACGCGACGATTCCAGGCTTCAGTCGACGTATCGTAACCACTGAATAAGCCAGGTATGTTACGGATTGCCGCGTTGCCCAATTGGTGACAGGCCAGGCAACCGCCGCTGGTCACCCGCCGGATAAAGTCGGCCTGGTGCTGAATATTGGGAGAAATACCGTTACCGCCTGGACCAGTACCGGGAAATTCACTCTTGGCCGGGATCTCCAACAGCGAGTACCAGTTCCCGGCAGGGTAATAGGCAGCGGCCGCTGCGGCATCAGGCGCAATCACCGCGTTCAGATTCAGGGATTGACCGGGAACGGCATTGACCTTCTCCGAATCCACCAGACCGTAACCCCGCACCCAAATGTCATACTGTGCTGCCGGTAAGTCGGGAATGAGATAGCGCCCGTCCTCGTCGGTTACTACGGTTTTTGAATAGAGAGTGGGTAAATCGTCGGTTTCGGCGATGACCCATACCCCGGCTTCGGGGCCGTTGCTACTGGTGACGACGCCTTCGATATCATCCTGATCGATGCCGATACTTGGAGCATCGGAGACAACTGGCTCAGCTTGAGTCGAGGTTTCTTGTTCCGGCTGACCGCAGGCCGCGAGGGCCAACAGGCATCCTGCAAGGGTAATTCTCAATAATGGTGTTTTTATTCTCATGATTTCCCCTCCACGGTAATTGAATTTCCCGTCAGAAAAAGAATAAATGGGCTCAGAGTAAAAATACAGTAGTTTCGGCTATTCCGTCGGAGTCGAAGGGACACGGATTAGTTAATAATTTAGGCAACCAACACTGAGCCCCAAATTTGTACTATCGCAATAACCAAAGAGCGGCGCAACGGATGTCGGTGATATCACCAGTCAAATAGCGCCGCTCAAAGCTGTCGGGTCCATTTGATTGTTCGGATAAAACGAGTATCTGGGTACCGAGATCATGCGAGCGGGGGTTAGGTCTTTGATTTATGATTATCGCGCGGCTAAGCTTGTTCAGTAATAATCTGCGGATTTGTTAAAGATCATAAATCAAAGACCTGACCCTATATCCTCGTGCTATGGATGTTTCGCCCTATAATCCGCAACGGCTCTGATACAATCGGGCGCCTTAGCTGTACACTGCATCATGTTCTGTCTGACCAGCTCTACAAAAATAAACAGCACAGCTCAAACATGCTCAAGATTAGGAACAAAAATTCGGAAATAGAAAAACATGGATGATTACGGCATTCTATCGATCCTTCCCCCACTGCTAACCATCGCCGTCGCGCTCTACAGCAAAAACGTCCTGCTGGCCCTGGTTTGCGGAATCCTCAGCGGCTCCCTGATAATTTCCGATTTCAATCCCTTTGCCGCGATCCTGGATGCCATCGAAAATCAGGTTCTGAGTGAAGTCGCCAATGGCACCCAGATACAGGTAATCCTGGTTATATTCATCATCGGCGGCTTCGTTAAGTTGCTTGAAGTCTCCGGGGGCGCCAGCGCATTTGCACGCAAGATGACTACCGTGGTTACCAGTCGAGCCAAGGCACAATTGTTAGTGTGGTTTTCCGGCTTGGGCATATTTTTTACCGACTCCGGCAATAGCCTGATTGTTGGTCCCCTGTACCGATCCGTATTTGATGAATTCAAGCTCTGTAGAGAGAAGCTAGCCTATATTCTTGATACCACTTCGTCCCCCATCAGTATTCTGATTCCCTTCATCGGTTGGGGCGCCTACATCATGTCTCTTATCGATAAGTCCTATGCCGAAATCGGACTGGACGAAAATGCTTTTAGTGTATTGATCGCTGTTATTCCTTACCAGTTTTATGCCTTCCTGGCACTGGCCACGGTGCCCATCGTCATCTTTACTCGAAGCGAATATGGCCCGATGCAGAGGGCACAACAGCGTTACGAGTCGAAGGTCGAGAAAACCCAGGATAAGAAGACGACTGAATCTACGAGTACCGAAGACGATTCCACTTCATCTCCAATCGGTATCTTCCTCTACCCCCTGGCCGTGATGCTGTTAATGGTGGGTGGGCTCATTACCTGGCATGCAACCCACGAAGGCATATCCGCTGTTCATATCAGATCGACCCTGGTGATCGCCTATCTCTCTGCTTCCTTTACCTGCATGGAAATGATGCGCCGGTACCAGTCGGTCTCCTACACAAAATCTCTGGGGATTTTTATCAAGGGTGCCGAGTCGCTGGTCTATATTTCAATTGTGCTGGTGCTGGCCTGGTCCTTAAGTTCGGTGACGACGGATATTCATACCGCTGACTATCTGGCCTCCATCATCGGCGGAACAGTCGCGCCCATGTACTTCCCCATGATTGTTTTTGCCCTCGGCGCGATAATTTCCCTGTCTACAGGTTCGTCCTACGGTACCTTTGCAATTCTGATGTCAATCGCGGTGCCGGTGGGTTTCGAGCTGGGCGCATCGATGTACCTGACTATTGCGGCAGTATTAAGCGGTGGCTTGTTCGGCGATCATGTCTCGCCAATCTCGGATACCACGGTGCTGGCATCGGTGGGCGCCGAGTGTGCCCACCTGGACCATGTCACCACCCAGGGCGCCTATGCCGGAGTAACGGGTCTGGTCGCACTTTTTGCTTATGGCCTCGCCGGTGCTTATGAATCACCCTATATTTTGCCCATCGCTCTGGTGCTGCTATTTGTTGTGATGGTCACTATGATGAAGGTGTTTGGATCAAAGGTACGAGACTTCGAGAAACTGGCGAGACCCCGACAATCGTTTCAGATCAGGTCCTCACATGAATGACATGCCATCAGACGGGAACAACTGCTTCGTCTGCGGTCCTGGCAACAGTACCGGCCTCAAACTGGCGTTTCGAATAGAAGATGATATTTGTCGATCGGAATTTACCCCGGCCGCCACCCACTGCGGCTACGACGGGGTTACTCACGGAGGTATTATTTTCAGCGTTTTGGACGATGTGATGGCGAACTGGATTTATCTCAAGGGGATTCGCGCCTATACCGCAAAATGTGACATCCGTTACAAAGACAGCCTGCCCACCGGCATCACCGTGGCGCTGGAAGGTCGTTGCATAAAACAAAGGGGGCGACTCATCGTCATGCAGGGCAGCATGATCAGAACCGATACCAATGAATTGGTAGCCGAAACCCAGGCCAGCTTTATGGTAGCGGCCTGAGAGCCCCAAGCTGCGAACGCGATAAATGGGGTCAGAGTAAATATACAGTACTGTATATTTACTCTGACCCCATTTATCACAGATAGACAGATGAGAAATAAGCGAACATGAATCCCGAAGCACTCATCCAGAATGACGCCACCGTCCTCGGCCTGTTAGCTATCCTTCTGGGTGGAGTTTTTTATACGGCCCAGAGCGAACATGTCTTTTTCAAGCGCTTTTACCGTTACGTGCCGGCACTGTTGATGTGTTATTTCCTGCCGTCGCTGTTAAACACTTTTAACATCATCGATGGCTCCGGTTCCAATCTCTATTTCGTCGCATCACGCTATCTGCTTCCCAGTTGTTTAGTCCTGTTGACCCTGAGTGTGGATTTTCAGGAGATTGCCAAGTTGGGCAAGAAGGCGGTGATCCTGTTTTTTACCGGCACCGTCGGCATCATCATCGGCGCACCCATCGCCCTGTTGCTGGTGTCCATGGCCTTTCCCGAACTGCTCAATGGCAATGGACCGGAAGCGGTGTGGCGAGGTATGACTACGGTGGCCGGAGCCTGGATTGGCGGCGGCGCTAACCAGGCGGCGATGAAGGAGATTTACGAGGTAGGCGATAAAGTTTTCTCGGCCTGGGTGACGGTTGATGTGCTGGTGGCGAATATCTGGATGGCCTGCCTGCTGATCATGGCGGCGAATTCGCGAGGTATCGACGCAAAAACCGGCGCCGATGTCAGTGCACTGAGATCCCTGCAGAAGAAAGTGGAGGAGTTTCATGCCACCCATGCCCGCATCCCGCAATTGCCAGACCTCATGATTATTATTGGCGTCGGCTTCGGCGTAACCGGCTTCGCTCATCTGCTGGCCGATATCATTCAGCCCTGGATGGTGGAGCATGTGCCCGGGGGCGCACGCTATAGTCTACACAGCGGCTTCTTCTGGCTGATTGTCATTGCGTCCTTGATGGGCCTGGGTCTGTCGTTTACCAGGGCACGTAAACTGGAGGCGGTAGGCGCATCGAAAATAGGCAGCGCCATGCTTTACATTCTTATTGCCACCATCGGCATGCAGATGAACATCCTGGCCATTGCCGAGGTACCTCTCTACTTCGTCATTGGCATCACCTGGATGATTATCCATGCCGCGCTGATGCTTGCGGTCGCCAAGTTTATCAATGCACCGGTGTTTTATATGGCTGTGGGCAGTATGGCAAACGTCGGCGGCGCTGCTTCGGCACCGGTCATCGCCGCCGCCTTTCATCCCGCACTGGCCCCGGTAGGAGTCTTACTGGCGGTACTGGGATACACGGTGGGCACCTACATGGCCTGGTTCTGTGGTCAGATCCTGCAAGTTATCGGGGCGTCATAAGCGGCGCCTTATGGGTGGCGGGGGTCCGGGTTTTAAAGCACAATCATTTATGGCTGATTCTGTTAATTATGATCACTGATTTGTGAGGACCTCAAGACATGAGAATTTTGCTGCTTCTACTAAGCTTCGCTTTACCCATGTACCTGTCTGCACAACCAGGTACAACGATGCAGGCAATCCAGTTGCAGGAATTCGGCGGTCCCGAAGTACTGCAGATTCGGGAAATTCCACGACCCGAGCCGGGCCCAGGAGAGTTATTGGTTAGGGTGCGGGCCGCCGCTGTCAATCCCGTGGACACAGGGATTCGGTCCGGCGGAGCCAGCGGCCTGTCCGGCGCCGTACCTCCCTATGTGCCTGGCTTCGATGTCAGCGGGGTGGTGACTGCGATCGGACCCGGTGTCAGCAATTTCGACGTCGGTGATGAAGTGTTCGCCATGCTCAGTCTTCGACGCGGCGGGGCTTACGCCGAGTACACAATAGTCAAAGAAGATGAAGCCGCACTGAAACCCCCCGGGGTGACGCACGCGGAGGCGGCCTCAATTCCGCTGGTGGCGCTGACGGCGTGGCAAACTCTCTTCGAGATCGCAGATTTACAAGCGGGCCAGACGGTTCTCATCCACGCCGGTGCCGGCGGTGTCGGTTCCATCGCCATTCAACTGGCGAAATGGCGGGGTGCCACGGTTATCGCTACCGCCTCGGACTACAACCATGACTTCCTGCGGGAACTCGGGGTCGATATCCCGGTGGACTATCGCACCCAGCGCTTCGAGGACTTCGCTGCAAACGTAGACGTCGTGCTCGATTCCATCGGTGGCGATACCCAGCTTCGATCCATGGCGATACTCAAGGAAGGAGGCATCCTCGTGTCCATTGTAGGATTGACGCCTGAAGGCAGGAATCCGCAGCGCAACATCCGTGTCACCTCCATCCTGGTCCAGCCGAATTCCGAGCAGCTTGGCAAAATAGCAGATCTAATCGACGCAGGCGTTATTCGGCCCATCGTGAGCTATCGTTTTCCACTGCATGAAGCAACCCTGGCCCATGAGCAGAGCCAGACCCGGCGGACCCGCGGCAAGATCATATTGGAGATAGATTAGTAAGTTAATCTGAACAATCGTTGCTTCTGTAGTGGGTACAGATGTTAGACTCAGTAATTCGGCATGTAGGTGGGTATGGAACCGGCATCTGCCGGGATCGATCCAGGAACTGAACCGACTAAAATGACAAAGCCAATTTTAAAACTGCTATTCGTCCTGCCTCTGTTGATGGCGCCGCTACTGGCATCCCTGGCCGCACAGGCTGCGGCGGCCGAAGCCGAGTTTTCGAAGGTGACCCTGTTCGTCGAGGGCATGATGAAAAGCCGCGGCGGCGTAACCTGACTAAGCTGACCAGATAGTGTGGTTGCGGCTCTGTCAGAGCTCGCCGGAGTAGATGAAGATATTGAGGTGTTTCTCGATAGGGATGCCTTTACCCTCGACTATGACCCCGCCCTCGTAAGCCTCGAGGACATGTACACTGCGATTCGCGGTTTGGGTTACGAGCCCCGTCTCAGCGCGGGAGAAGATGCCGAGTCTGCCATCGCCGAGGCTGGCGCAGCGGTACCGGAACCTGTTGCCACGGCGCTGGCTACGGCAAAAACCGAGGGCAAGCTGGTGTTTCTCGATTTCTATGCCGAGTGGTGTCTGGCCTGTAAGGTCCTGGAGGAAAACACCCTGCTCGATCCTGCAGTGGCCAGTACCCTGGAAAAATTGGTCAGCCTCAAAGTCGATACGGATCTATATACCCCGGCCTCTCTCTATTACAACATCGTGGGAATGCCCACACTGCTTGTGCTCGACAGCGATGGCACCGAGATTTATCGATCGGTCGGTCTGATTACTCCGTCGGAGCTAAACCAGGTCCTGAATGATTTACTAAGCAGGTAGCAATCAGGCATCAAACAAGCTGTCGATAATGGGGCATTGGGGCACATTGCCTTGATTACACTGGGCCGCCATTGCCTGCAGCACCCCTTCCATCTTCTTTAAATCCACAATTTTCTCGGTGATCTGCCCGGCGTGGTGGATCGTCAGTTCATGCACTTCTTTGCAGGTGAAATCACCCGAATCCACCAGGCTGAGCAAGCTATTAATTTCCTTCAGGGAGAAGCCAAGACCCCGACACTTATGGATGAAATTCAGTCGTCGAACGTCCTCGTCGCTGTATATTCTGCGGCCTGCAGGGCTACGCATTGGGGTCGGTAAGATACCTTCCCGTTCGTAGTAGCGAATAGTTTCGATGTGTACACCGGTTTTGCTGGATAACTCGCCGATGGCCTGATTTTTCATGCTGGCTCCTCCAAGCAATCTTTTATTTGCTCCTGTAGTAACTACAGGATACATAATTCCCGACGTTAGCGCAGCAAGTTACCCTCTTGACCTCACGGAGTCGGCAATGAAACCAGTTTTTGTAGATAGAATCGGCTCGCTGGGAACTCTGGTCGCAGCGATGGCTTGCCCGGTTTGCTGGCCCCTGTTCGCAACAATGGGCAGTAGTCTGGGTCTGGGCATATTTTCTCCTTGGGAGGGGATTATCTCGAATTTTGTGTTCCCACCATTTGTGGTGATCGCCATACTTGGAACAATCCTCAGCTTTCGTTCTCACAAAAAGCGATTGCCATTGGTACTGGGAATCGTCTCTGGCAGCCTGATACTCTTCGGTTTTTACGTGATATGGCAGCTAACACTCATGTATATCGGAATCTTTGGACTATTGATCTCGTCGGTACTTGGCTATCTGGCGAATAAGCAGCAGGAGAAATTGTGTCTGAACTAGAATTGGAATCCACGATTAAATGCCCCCATTGCGGATATCATCAGACAGAGACGATGCCCACGACGTTTTGCCAGTTTTTCTATGATTGCGGGAACTGCGGCAAGACCCTGAAGCCCCTGACAACAGATTGTTGCGTGTTCTGTTCTTATGGGACTGTGCCTTGTCCACCTATGCAGGCAGGGACTTGTTAAACGAACTCATGGCGAGGATCAAGCAGGAGAATTATTATGTCACTTGATTTAGTTGCACCGGGATCATTGTCGAAACCCGGACCGGTAGGTCGGTTGGTCAGATTCTTGCTAGGAATACTGTGCCTTTATGCACTCTGGGGTCTTATAAATATTGCATCTGACTTCGTTGAAATTCCTATAGGCCTGTTACCGAATTTGGGTCTTATGATCCTGTTTGCACTATGTATCTTTAATTACGTCATCAACATCGGTTTTTCCAGGGACTGGCATCGCTATCCCCTAATCCTCTCCTTGATCTTCCTGCTTGCAGTCGCCACAGTCGGCTATCTGTTCACCGGTGATGCAGGCACAGAAGTGCTGGGGTTTACAGTTTTACTCTGGTTGGGATATTTCTATACTCACCTGGGCATTTCCTTTTTACTAGCCGCTGTTTTGGCTACACCCGGCTGTGAGATGCGGGCAATACCAGAATTAATCGGCAAAATTACCCACAGGGAATCGAAACAGCACCTCTGCCCCGTCAGTATTCTCTCGGGAATCGATCAATGGGAAAAGCGCCGTTCTCAAGAAAGAGAGTAGTATCCAGGTAACGGCATGGAACTCGCCGACGACTACCTAAGGGGGATGACCATGACAGCCTTTCGTCTATTGTTGCTTTCGCTGTTATTGGCGGCTACCAGTGTCAGCGCTCAAGATCGAGAACCCACCTACGCCATTGGTGTAGATGGCCTGGCCTGTCCATTTTGCGCCTATGGCATCGAAAAGCAGTTACATAAACTCGACGGCGTGGATAGCGTGGAAACCGACATCAGACTGGGACTGATCATCGTGCAGATGCGCCACGGCAGAACGCTTGAGAGAACCCAGGTTGAGGAAGCCATCGAAAAAGCCGGCTTTAGCCTGCGCTCATTCGAAACGGCAGAAAAAAAAGCAGCGCCGTGAAAGCAATTCAGGCCTTAGCCGCTGCAACCCTGACCTTCTGTCTCGGCAATTCAGACCTATCTAACGCGGCACCGATCACGTTCAACACGGCATTACCCGTGGCTGAGGGCGAGTTTATATTTCGCCAGCAGATTCGCTGGTTACGATCTGGTGAAGATCCGAGCGATGGGGATCGTCAGATGCACGTTACCGCCGCCATCTCAGTACTGGGTTATGGCATAAACTCTAAACTCGCCATATTCGGCGTACTGCCTTATCTCGACAAACGATTGCAGGCGGATGGGTCCGGCTCGAAAATCAGGAGAAACAATCGAGGCCTGGGGGATGCCACGGCCTTCGCCCGTTATATATTCCATCAGGATAATGCCCAGGGTCGCAGCTTCCGCCTGGCCGGTTTCGGCGGCTTCACCGCAGCTACCGGTGACGATGACGACCGCGATCGCTTCGGCCTGCTGCCACCGCCCTTACAGAATGGCTCAGGTGCCTGGGATCGATTCGGCGGTCTGGTCGCCACCTACCAGACTCTGGATTACCAGTTCGATGGCCAGCTCAGTTATCGGCGTAATGGGTCGGCCAACGGCTTTGCCATGGGGAATGAAACCCGCCTGGATCTGTCCTGGCAACATCGAATATGGCCACGGCAGCTCAGCGGCGGCGTGCCGGGATTTTTATACGCCGTGATTGAGCTCAATGGCCTGTACCAGGAAAAGAACCGGGTGAACCATCGGCGTGATCAAAAATCCGGCGGCAGCACGCTCTGGATATCCCCCGGTCTGCAGTATGTGACCCGGCGCTGGGTGCTGGAAATGGTGGTACAAAAGCCGATACTACAGAATTTGCATGGCAGCGCACTGGAAAATGACCTGATATTTACCACCAGTTTTCGAGTAAACTTTTAATTGCGAGGGCAGCTCTGAAAAATGCTTCGATGGTTAAAACGAATTGCCCTCGTCCTGGGGCTACTACTCGGATCCATAACGTTTATCGTGTGGTTTCTGTGGATCCCTTCCGCGCAAGAGCCAACTTATATTTTTTATGAAGCCTGGGGCGAAGCGGGAAGCAATCCCGGCCAATTTCGAGACCCCACCGGCATTGCAGTGACCGCAGATGAAGTTTTCGTCAGCGATGCCCGCAATAGCCGCATCCAGGTATTCGATCACCACGGGCGCTTTAAACACCAGATTACGGGTCGCGGCCTGCCAGCGGCTGAACTGGGGCGACCCATGAACCTCGATATACACCGTGGCGAGCTCTATGTCGCCGACTACTGGAATGACCGCATTCAGGTTTATGCACTGGATGGGACACACCGCCGCAATATCGGTACCAATGGTAGTAAACCGGGTCAATTTAACTCCCCTGGTGGTGTAGCTATCGACGCCCAGGGTGAACTCTATGTCGCGGATTTCTACAACCAGCGAGTTCAGCACCTGAGCGCGGAAGGTCAATTTATTGAGCAATGGGGAATCACTGGGGCCGTGGGCTTCGGAAGCGGTGAGTTCAACTACCCTACGGATGTCGCTATCGGCCTCGATGGACATATTATTGTCGGGGATGGTTATAACGATCGGATTCAGGTATTCGATTCAGCAGGCAGCTTTGTCAATAAGTGGGGTGGCCCCCTGGCCATGAACATCTTTGGCCCGTTTCCGGGCTGGTTTGCTACCGTAACTTCAGTCGCAGTAGGTCCACAAGGCAATATTTTCGTTGCCGATTTTTACAATAACCGGGTGCAAAAATTTAGTGCCCAGGGTCGATTCCTTACCTCCTTTGGCAGCAGTGGAACTGGTCCTGGACAATTTTCTTACATCATGGCAGTGGCGGTGGCGCCCGATGGCACGGTGTTTGCGACCGATCTGGGTAATAACAGGGTGTTATCGTTCAGACCCGCCGCCGAGCATAACTAGTCGATCCTGAAAGTCGCTCGAAAGCTCATGGGGTAGCTTTCTTGAACGGTTGTATTAGTAAGGGAAAGATGTCGATAGACTTTCTATCCTGAAATCCGGTAATACCGATATCCATGGTGTCGTGTGCCAACTTGGGCTGATCGATATAGCTGCCAAAAATCCGATCCCACCAGGAAAAATTGAAACCAAAATTCGCATTGTGCTCGATGTTGTCGGTGGAGTGATGAATTCGATGCATGTCCGGTGTTACCAGAATCTTGCGTAACTTGTGATCCATACTCTGGGGCAATTTCAGGTTGCTGTGATTGAACATGGCAGTAACATTTAGAACCACTTCAGCAATCAGAATCGCGGCAGTGGATGCGCCCAGCACAATGACCAGTGCAATCTTGATAGCAGCCGATATCAAGATGGAGAAGGGATGAAACCGGCTACCTGTGGTGAGGTCATAATCCACGTCCGTGTGATGCATGCGATGAAACCGCCATAGCCATGGCACGACATGAAACAAACGGTGCTGCCAGTAGATGGCGAGATCGAACAGCAGTAAAAAAATAAGGATGTTGAGCCAGGGCGCGACCGGTAACTGATTCAGCAAGCCCCACTGCCGATCCTCTGCCAGCACTGCCGCCGCCACACCTGCTATGGGGAAGCTAATTCTAACCACCAGGGTGTTGAGAGCACTGATGGTGAGATTGCTCAGCCATCTTTTTGGTTTTGAGTAAGCAGGTTTTCGTCGTGGGAACCATACTTCGGCGACGGCCAGGAGCAGGAACATTCCTAAAAATATTGCGAGCCTAATGCTGGATTCTGAGTCGGCAATCAGGTTGTTCATAGTTTATTATCCTCAGGGAGCCTCCGATTACTCCTTAGCCCCAGTCCAGATATTTGAACAATTTTGGAACAGCCATCAACAACACACCGGTGACGATCATGCCGGGGTTGGTAGTAACGGCATAGGGAAATACCATCAATCCGATTCCAGAGTAGTAGACGATCTTGTGTTTCTGCTTCTTGCCGTAGAGAAAATACCCCAGGCCGATAGAGCTAAATACCATAGTGGTCAGCAAATATGATGTCTCGAACATTCCGGCACCATCGACCTGGAAATCCAGGCAGCAGGTTTTTGAAGAATTCATAGTATCAACATTAGCCCGGCGCCGCTTCAAATGGCTTTTACTATGATCAATTTATTGCTAATGTCTTGAACCAGAGATACCAAAGATCACTGGTTCCGAGGAC
>JADFIJ010000052.1 GCA_022566775.1 Pseudomonadota bacterium
CCCGGTGCGAGTCATCTGATTACCCTGGGGCAACTATTGATATCGGTGTTAGGCATTTTGCTCAAGCTGCCAGTTGTCATCGCGCAGCACCGCCCGGCCTTCCCGTTGCAGCTTGATCAGATGCGCCAGCAGTGTTTTCTTCGCCCAGACGATTAAATGTGCGGCCACATCGTCATAGACTGATCGTACCAGGGTGTCCAGATGACAGGCACCAAGCGCCTCCAGGCAATCGACAATCTTCTGTTCCCGGCGCAAGCGGTGGACAATTAGATTTTCCAACTCGGCCTGGGGCTCATCCATGATATCACCGTGACCGGGAGCCAGATAACGCAGAGACAAGGTCTGCAAGTAATGCAGGGAATCGAGATAGGCCGTCATATCACCATCCGGCGGCAGAATGACCGAGGTCGTGCCCTGCAGTATATGATCGCCGGTAAATAGCATTTTCTCGTCCTGGAGCAGGAAGCAAATGTGATTGGAGACGTGTCCAGGGGTGTGGATGAGCCGCACCGAATATTCTGCCGTGTTGATGATGTCACCATGGTGCCATTCTCGCGCCGGGCGAAATGAGCGATCTTGACCGGCAACATCGGGCGCGCGCAGACCAACCAGTTCCGCACCCGTTGCCTGCTGCAGACGGGCTGCGCCGGGAGAGTGATCTTTGTGAGTATGGGTGACGAAGATATAGTCCAGCCTGGCAGCGCCGATGGCCGCCATGAAGCTGTCGAACTGCAACTCGTCTTGTGGGCCCGGATCCAGCAACGATAGAGAGTGAGTCCCGATCAGATAGCTGTTGGTGCCGGGACCGGTCATTGCCCCGGGATTACGACCCAGTATTCGCCGGACCGGGACCTGGGTATCGGCTACCGTGACCGGGACACCTGGCTGAAATTCCGCCATCAACAGACTCCCCTGAACAAAATCTCATCATAACCTGTCGCCGCAGTTGTCCAAACAAAAGCCGGATAATAAGTGGAATTTCCATGTGAATCGGGACATAATTGCCCGCCTTGAAATACCCTTGATTCGACCCCGACAGCGTGAGCAGGTCGACTGCGGTTTCTCAGTAACGGTTCCATCATCTAAGCCAGGGCCAGAGCCACAATATTTGCAGCCAATACGTCTGCGAAGGGTTAACACGCTTGCATCAGAAAACCGCCAGGATATAAACCATGCACAGGATTCAAACCTTTAATCAGATCGCTACACGGGGTCTGGACAGATTCCCCAAACAAAGCTACGAGCTCGGGGCCGATCTTGACCATGCCGACGCGATCTTGCTGCGCAGCTATAAGATGGACGCGGCTGCCATAAATCCCGAATTAAGGGCGGTGGCCCGGGCCGGTGCGGGAACCAATAATGTCCCGGTAGACGCGTGCACGGATCGGGGCGTCGTCGTTTTCAATACGCCTGGCGCCAATGCCAACGCCGTGAAAGAACTGGTGCTGTGCGGTCTGTTGCTGGCATCCAGAGGCATCGTGCCAGGCATCGGTTTCGCCAGTTCACAGACAGATGTCAGCGACTACAGCGAGCTTGCCAAACTCATGGAGCAGGAAAAAAAACAATTCAAGGGCAGTGAAATCGCCGGCAAGACTATCGGCGTCATTGGTCTCGGAGCGATTGGCTCGCTGGTCGCGGAGATGGCCATCAACCTGGACATGAAAGTGCTGGGCTATGACCCAGCCCTGTCCGTAGAAGCCGCCTGGCGTTTGCCCAGCCAGGTCAAACGCATGGAGAACATCGGCTCCCTGGTAGCCGGTTCCGATTTCATCTCTCTGCACCTGCCGGCCTTAGATGCCACCCGCAACCTGATCAACCGGGAAGTTTTTGCAGCGATGCGTAGCGGAAGCTGTCTACTCAATTTTGCCCGCGACGAGATTGTCGATTCGGAGGCGCTTTTGCAGGCATTGGAAACGGGCAAACTAGGCAAATACGTCAGTGATTTTCCACGCCCGGAGTTAATGGCCCGCGATGATGTCATCTCCATGCCCCATATTGGCGCCAGCACCACCGAAGCCGAGGAGAACTGCGCCATCATGGCCGCCGATCAACTCATGGACTTTCTGGAAAACGGTAATACCAGGAATTCCGTAAATTTTCCGAGTCTATATCTGGAACGGGACGCCGATGCCGCCGCCGGTACACGCCTGGCAGTTTGCAACAAAAACGTACCCACCATGCTCGGCCAAATTTTATCCGTACTGGCTGACCAGAATATCAACGTGGTGGATATGCTGAACAAGAGCCGGGACGAAATTGCCTACAACCTCATTGACCTCGAATGCGCACCTTCCGATGACGCAATTGCGGCCATCGCAGGTATTGAAGACGTAGTCAAGGTGACTCTACTGTAGCTTGATTGATGAATAGGGATTGAAACGATGACGCAGGTTTTTAATTTTAGTGCGGGTCCGGCAATGCTGCCCACGGCAGTTATGGAGAAGGCACAGCAGGAATTTCTGGACTATGACGGCATGGGTGCGTCCATTATCGAGATCAGCCATCGCTCGAAGGAATTCGACGCGATCATCAACGCAACCGATTCCTTACTGATCGAGCTTGCCAACATTCCTGACAATTACGAAATTCTCTATGTCCACGGCGGCGCACAAATGCAGTTTGCTGCCGTGCCACTGAACTTAATCAAGCGTAATTCAGCAAGGAAAGCCGCGTACATCGAAACGGGTAATTTTGCCAAGCTAGCGGCTAAGGAAGCCACCCGATATGGCGAGATATCTATAGCCGCATCGAGTGCAGCCAGCAATTACGACCGCATCCCGGAATTCGACCCGTCTGTGGTGGACGCCAATACTTCCTATATCCATATCACCAGCAACAACACCCTCTACGGCACGCGCTGGCAGCAATTTCCGGCCACTGGCGATATCCCACTGGTCGCTGACATGACGTCTGAGTTGTTATCCAGAACCGTGGATATTTCACAGTTTGGCATCATCTATGCTGGCTTGCAGAAGAATCTGGGTCCTGCCGGTCTGGCCTGCGTGATTATACGTGAAGACTTGCTCAAACACGCCCTGGCAGAAACTCCAGGTTTACTCAACTATAAAACCTATGCCGAACAACACTCCCTCGCCAATACCAACAATACATTCGCCATCTACATGATGAAGCTGGTGTTGGAGTGGTTACGGGATCAGGGAGGCGTGGCGTCAATCGAATCCCAAAATGACAGCAAGGCCGCGCTGCTTTATGAGGTGATCGACAATTCAGAATTTTACCTGGGAGTGGCACACAGGGAACATCGTTCGACGATGAATGTGACTTTTAACCTGGTGAACGATGATTTGCTCGATCAGTTTCTAACCCAGGCTCTGGAACACGGCTTGTATGCCCTGAAAGGACATCGCGACGTCGGTGGCGTTAGAGCGTCTATCTACAACGCCATGCCCCGGGTCGGCTGCGAGACACTGGCTGACTTTATGCGCGATTTCGAAAACAATAACCGCTAGTCCGGATATTTCACCATGTGATGGCTTCAACGCGAAAAATAATTCATTGCGATTGCGATTGTTTCTACGCCTCCATAGAGATGCGCGACAATCCTGCACTGAGGGGAAAGCCTATTGCCGTAGGCGGCTTGCCGACCCGCCGCGGCGTGGTGGCCACCTGCAACTATGAGGCGCGGAAATTCGGCATTCATTCTGCCATGGCCGCAGCTACTGCCCGCAAACTCTGCCCCCAGTTAATCATTATCCGCCCCGATATGGATAAGTACAGGCAGGCATCGAGGCAGATCCACGAGATATTCGAAGGTTATACCTCGGTAATAGAGCCGCTGTCACTGGACGAGGCATTTCTGGATGTCAGCGACTGCGAACTTTACCAGGGCAGTGCCACTTTAATCGCGCAGGCGATCCGCGAAGAAGTTAAAAACAGGGTAAACATCACGATTTCCGCCGGCATCGCACCCAATAAGTTCCTGGCCAAGATTGCCAGCGACTGGAACAAACCCGATGGCCAATTCGTGATTACACCGGCCCAGGTCGATGGCTTCGTGCAGAAGCTGGCTGTGGCTAAATTACACGGTGTCGGAAAAGTCACGGCTGGCAAGATGAGGCGGTTGGGAATTAACACCTGCAGCGACCTCAGAAAACTGGACGAGGAAGAATTGAAATCGAAGTTCGGCAGTTTCGGCGAACGCCTGCACCAACTGAGTCATGGCATCGACGAGCGACCCGTTCTAAGTGCAAGAATTCGAAAATCTGTCAGCGTTGAAAACACCTACGCGACCGATCTTCCAACACTTACAAGCTGCCTGCAGGAATTGCCAGACCTTAAAATGCAATTGGAGAAACGACTGGAAAAAATTGGCGATGAGTACCGAATTCACAAACAATTCGTAAAAATAAAATTCCACGACTTCGTACAGACTACGGTAGAAATGGTCGCTGAGACTACAGTGATCGATAACTTCAACAGTTTATGTGAAGAAGGATTTTCCCGTGGTCAGCGGCCGGTGCGCCTGCTGGGCATGGGTGTTAAATTGCTACACACGCCGCCGGCGGACGCCGAATCCATCACTTCAGACCAATTGTCATTCACACTCGATCACGAGATTAATCACCATCCAGGCCAATGAGTAGATATCGCCCACCCCAGAAGCCTGGTTCAAAATACATCACTGCCGAAGGCGAGAAAATGCTGCAGGCGGAGTTGCACCAGTTATGGAAAGTCGAGCGCCCGGTGGTTACCCAATCGGTGTCGGAAGCCGCCGCCATGGGTGACCGTTCGGAGAATGCAGATTACATTTATGGCAAGAAACGACTGCGAGAGATTGACAGGCGCGTGAGATACCTGCGCAAACGCCTGGAAGAATGTACCGTGGTTTCCGGAGCGCCGGACGACATCAGCAAAATCTATTTTGGCGCTCGCGTCACCCTGCAAGGCGATGATGAGAAATTGCTTCGCTATCGCCTCGTCGGTCCGGATGAGATAGATCCACAACGGGGTTATATCAGTATAGACGCACCCCTGGGTCGCGCGCTATTGGGAAAACAGCTAGACAGCGAAATCGAAATTGAGTCACCGGTGGGTCGGAAATATTTCAGCGTGCGGGCGATTGAATACTAGGGTACTTCTGAACAATGCAGTGATGCCTGAATAAGTGGCCGACTGACTATAATCAGCCAGCCACAGATCGGCCCTCAAGATTGACTATCAAATTTTTCCAGTTGCTCAGCACTGGCTTCGGTCTGAAACCTGGATTTCCACTGCGCATAGGGCATGCCGTAAACAATTTCTCTTGCACTTTCATAGTCTACATCCAGACCGCGCTCCTTGGCCTCGGCGCTGTACCACTTGGACAGGCAATTGCGACAAAAACTCGCCAGATTCATCAGATCGATATTCTGAACTTCCGTATGTTCGCCGAGGTGATCCAGCAATCTGCGGAAAGTTGCCGCTTCTAACTCTAGTCGTTCCTGGTCATTCATTCATGGTACCTGCGGGCATCAAGCTGCCTCGTGGTTAAAGCTTTCAATATCTTTATGGGCGGACTCATTACGATGCTTCTTGTCTACGGATCTCAGCTGACGTTCAGCGACATCAAATGCATCTCTGATGGCAACGTATAAATCTTCATGGGCGTGATTGTCGTGTTGATCTTGATTGACGCGAACTTCTTTGGAGGCGGTATGAATTTCCAGGGTGACGGAATAGACCTTGCCCTTGTGGTGGTTATTATGTGGCGAATCCAATACAACTCGACCGGTTATGATTTGATCACAGAAACGCTCGAGTTTATAAATACGTTTCTGCACTGCTTCTGTCAGTGCATCGGTTTGATCGATGTTATGAAAAACTACTTGAAATTCATTAGTCATAAAACACTTTCTCCTTGCTACGTTCAAAAGATGGCTTGTGCCTAACTATTACCTTTACTGCGGTTAAAACTCGTTACCTCCTTATCGCTATTGAAACTTTGGCTAGGGTAGCGGTGCATGATTTGATCTGGCACGCCGGCGTGGAACCGCACGGCAAGCCTGCTGCTGATATGGATTACGGGAAGCCAAGATGAAGGGAAATTGAATTTGAGGAAATCTGCTAAATACCAAAGTACCTAGGAGGAGCATTTTACACTGTACCGCGGATTGGTTCTCTAACATCCCCTTTCCTTCTACTGCTGGATTTCAGATTACCCCTTTCAGAAGCCTTTGTCATCCCTGCTGAAAACACCAGTGCCAGGGTTCATAATCCATCCCTGAAGCGTGATTACGGGGATAACTAAGATAGCAATGATAGGCGGCCGAATTTTCCATAAGCCATTGAAATGCCTTAGTATTTTCAAATTCTTCGACGAGGGCATCGCAGGAGACAGTACCGAGATCGAGGGCCCGTCCCGAGTGATGCTCACTGAATCCAGGTGCCGCGTTGACGCGCAAAATCTGCTCGATTAATTGACCTTTTTCGAGCTTTGCAGCGATGAGTTCATGCTGATACTCGACGCTGCGAAAGGCGGAAATCAGGAACAGGGAAACCCCGTCGGCGGCGGCGGCGGCCCGCATTGAAGACCATGATCGCAGGGCCGCAGCCACCAGTTTCTGCGGTCGTTGGTAAAAATCCAGCTCGGTGTCTACCAACTCTTCCGGTTCGGGACAGAGTTTCAACCCGCAGCTCTGCCCATAGTCCGGGGGAATCCCAAGCTGGGCATGGGACAAGCTCACCCGGCGCTTGAATTGTTGCAGCTTGGATAAATCAGTTTGCAATGGGAATGAACCCCCATCAGCTTGCTATAGCGGGTTTGAATTTGAAGGCATTAAGTGAACGGGTCTGCGCCTGGCAGGCGTAGACCCGTTCACTTCTAACGTGGGTAGCTATCGTAGACTGTCTCAATCCAGCGTTGCTCGTTAATAAAACCCCCGCCCCAGGACTCATACATGTCATCCAGTCCCGCGGCGACGATTTCTTCCTTGCTCATGCGCTGCGACTTCATGACGCGAATCGCCGTGGAGGTATCCTTGACCACGTTGTAGAAAGCCAGCAGGGAGGCCTTGTCTCCCAGCGGACCATGGCCAGGAATTACCGCGGTATCATCATCAATCCAGCTCAGAGCCTTTTCCAGGTTGCGAATATAACCCTGTACGGTGCCACCATTTGCCAGGTCGACAAACGGGAAACCGCCATTGAAAAAATGGTCACCCATGTGGATAACATTGGATTCCGCGAACATGACTACGCTGTCGGTGTCGGTGTGACCATTAGCCATGTAGATCAGGGTAATTTCCTCACCATTGAAATGGATGCTCACATCATCGTCGTAGGTAACTACCGGCAGGGCCACCGCCGGCGCATCAGCCGCCGCCATCCTGCTGCGTACATTCTCATGGGCGACGATGAGACTTTCGCCACCAAATTCGGCATTGCCACCGGTGTGATCACCATGAAAGTGGGTGTTTAGCAGATATTTTGGCACCCGGGCTCCCAGTGCTTCGATCGCGTCCTTGATGCGCCCGGCCAGCGGCGCAAACTGGTCGTCTATTATCAAAATTCCATCGGCCCCCGCCGACACACCAATATTCCCGCCGGCTCCAATCAACATGGAGACATTCCCTGCTACCGGCACAGTTTGAATGCTGACGTTCGCATAAGGGTCGTCCTGCGCCACGGCCGTGACCGCCGCAAAGAATGCCACCGAGCTTGCCATTATTTTTCCCAAGCGTGAAACTTTCATATCGCCTCCTGTCTGCTGTTCCTGGTTGCCAGAACAGGTCATGCTATGTGGCACTCCGCTATAATGCAAGTGAGCCACTAAATTCTTGTCACTACGGCGTCGCTACTAAAGAAAATCTCCTACGGGTCGATCCGGGTGGCGTGGGTGCGCATTAGTGCCGAAGCAGTCCCTGCCGGTAAATGATTAGCTAATATTCCAGTTTTTATGTCTAATAGCTCCCTAACAGCATTCGTGGGACTCCGCCACGCTTGCCCCGGGTGTTGGTTTGATGAGGGTTCAGAGTCAGGGAAGCTCTGATCGATGGTAAACTTCAGTAGTCATCGAATTGATCAGAGGTTCCTTAGTACGCGTTATGGTTAAACTTCCAGTTATAGTCGGATTCGGCGGCATCAATGCCGCCGGACGTAGTTCCGGGCACAACGGGTATCGGCGCATGATCATCGACGCCCTGGCCAAGGCCGAGGCGAATCAAATCCGGGCGAGCCTGGCCGCCCTCACCGGGGCGTTGCACAAACATGGATCTCACTGGATCGACGCTGCCGGAGAGACTGTCGATCTGCAGGATTACATAAGCAGCCACGGCGCTGAGTTGGAGCGGGGCTCACTCATACGCCGGCTGGAAAAAAATCTGTTTGACCCGGATCACCTGCTGTTTCACAAAAAGGCCAGCCTGGCGAGCGCCAACGGTGCAGCATTTCAATTCAACATGGCGAAGAAACAAGTGCCCCACCCCCTTCCCAGCGGCTGGTCAATACATCAGGGAGGCAGTGGCGACGAGGGAAGAATCAGTATCAGCGCCAGCGAAAACCTGGATGTGTTATTGCGAAGTTATCGCTCGGCCAAGGTGAACAGCGCCGGGCAACTGCCCACGGGCTTCGATCCAGCCACCCTGTATCAGTCAAGGAATCACCCTCGCGGACTGCAGCTGACGGTTTTTGCCGCCTCCGATGCCATCAACTCACTGGGAATCGATTGGGAAACCGTAAGGCAAAGCGTCGCTCCCGATCAGATTAGTGTCTATGCCGGCAGCGGCATGAGTCAGCTGGATTACAACGGCAACGGCGGCATGATGCAAGCCAGATTGCTGGGCCGGAAGGTTACCTCCAAGCAATTGCCGCTGGGCTACGCAGAAATGCCAGCAGACTTTATCAATGCCTACATACTGGGTAATTTGGGCACAACCGGCACCAACATCGCGGCCTGTGCGACGTTCCTCTATAACCTGCGCCAGGGCATCCGGGATATCCAATCCGGATCCCACCGTGTGGTTATCGTCGGCACCAGCGAAGCCCCATTAGTACCGGAAATCTTCGACGGATTCGCCACCATGGGGGCTCTGGCAGACGATGCCTCACTGCGCAAGCTGGACCATTTAGCGCATGATGAGTTGCCGGATTTTCGCCGTGCCTGCAGACCCTTCGGTAACAATGCGGGATTTACGCTCGCCGAATCGGCGCAGTTTATTATACTTTTCGACGATGACCTGGCACTGGAGCTTGGCGCCAATATCTATGGCGCCGTCAATGAAGTATTTATTAACGCCGACGGGCACAAAAAATCAATCGCCAGCCCCGGACTGGGGAATTATATCTCCTTGGCGAAGGCCACCGCGGCCACCAGTAAACTCATCGGTGAAGAGGGATTGAGGCGGCGCAGCTATGTGCAATCTCACGGTACCGGTACCCTGCAGAATCGTCTGACCGAATCGCACATCATCAGCGAAATTGCAAAAACCTTTGGCATCGAGCGGTGGCCGGTCGCAGCGATTAAGGCTTACGTGGGCCATTCCCTGGCTTCCTCGGCGGGAGACCAACTGGCCGCCAGCCTGGGGGTTTGGGCCAATGGTTTCATACCCGGCATATTGACCGTGGATGAGATCGCAGACGATGTGTTTACCGATAATGTGGAATTCTTGTTGCAACACAAGGAGGTGGGTGCCGACGGCATGGATGCGGTGATAATTAATTCCAAGGGCTTCGGCGGCAACAACGCCAGCGCCTCAATTCTTGCCCCCCATATTGTGGAAAAGATGCTGAGGAAACGGCACGGAGCGACCAGGATAAAGAAATACAAAGCAATCAACGCATCGGTAAGTGCAAATTCGGCAGCCTACGAGTGTTCGGCCAACGAAGGAACGAACTCCACGATCTACAAATTCGATCACCACGTCATGGGTCGTGAATCGATCGAACTCTCCACCACCGAAATTAACATCGCCGGCATCGATCCAGCCATCGATTTAAACTTGAGCAACCGCTACGAAGATATGTGCGATTGAGCATGACCCCGAGTTATCACCAGTGATTTGAATTACCTCGGCTAGGTCACCTCGATCGGGTGTTGCTCGGCGATGCGTTTTTTCCAGATCTCGGGCCCGGTTTGATGAACGGATGTGCCGTTCACGTCCACGGCCACGGTGACCGGCATCGCTTCCACCTCGAACTCGTGAATGGCTTCCATCCCCAAATCTTCGAATGCTACGATCCTGGCTTTGCGAATTGCTTTCGATACCAGGTAAGCCGCTCCGCCCACCGCCATCAAATAGACAACCCTGTGCTTCTTGATTGCAGCAATTCCCTGCTCTCCTCTTTCTGCCTTACCTATCATTCCAATAAGACCGGTTTTTTCCAGCAATGCATCCGTGAACTTGTCCATGCGCGTCGCTGTGGTCGGTCCGGCCGGACCGATCACCTCGTCTCTCACCGGATCGACAGGACCCACGTAGTAAATGAACTTGTTCTCAAAATCCACACCGTCCGGCAGACCTTCTCCCTTTTCGAGCATGCTGAGCAAACGCCTGTGAGCAGCGTCACGCCCGGTCAGCATCTTGCCTGTTAGCAGCAGGGTCTCACCTGGCTCCCAACTTGCGATATCTTTACGGGTGAGGGTGTCCAGATTGACCTTGCGAGCCCTTGGCCCAACGTCCCAACTAATCACCGGCCACTGATCCAGGTTCGGCGGCGTCAGTTCCGCCACTCCGCTGCCATCCAGGCTGAAATGGGCATGGCGGGTGGCTGCGCAATTCGGAATCATGGCCACCGGCAGGGACGCGGCATGGGTTGGAAAATCCATGATCTTTACATCCAGCACCGTGGTCAGCCCACCGAGGCCCTGGGCACCTATACCCAGCGCATTGACACGATCCATGATTTCCAGTCGCAATTCTTCGATCCTGGTGGCGGCGCCACGCGCTCTGAGTTCATGGATATCGATGGGTTGCATCAGCGCTTCCTTGGCCAGTACCACTGCCTTCTCGGCCGTACCACCAATGCCTATCCCCAGGATGCCCGGCGGACACCAGCCAGCGCCCATTGTCGGCAAGGTTTGTTCAACCCAGTCCGCGACGCTGTCACTGGGATTCAGCATCACCAATTTCGCCTTGTTCTCCGAACCTCCACCTTTCGCCGCCAGATTGACCTCAAGGGTGTTGCCGGCAACGAGTTCTGTATGAATTACCGCCGGGGTATTGTCACCGGTATTCTTTCTTGCTCCCGCCGGATCGGCAACAATCGATGGCCGCAATATATTGTCCGGCAGCAGATAGGCTTGCCTCACCCCGGCATTAACCATGTCGGCGAGGGTCATGTCACCCTCCCATTGCACATCCATTCCCACCTTCAAGAACACGTTGACGATGCCGGTATCCTGGCAGATAGGCCGTTTGCCCTCGGCGCACATTCTGGAATTGATTAGAATCTGTGCCATCGCGTCCTTGGCGGCGACAGATTCTTCTTTCTCATAGGCCTCATGCACCGCCTTCACGAAATCGATCGGGTGGTAATAGGAAATAAATTGCAGGGCATCGGCGACACTTTGAATGACATGGTCGTTGCGGATTAGTGTCATGATCGGGCAAACCTCTTAAGCATTGCAGCAGTCACCATTCTATCACTATGTCGGCCTATCAACCGGGGACTATGGACAAACGCGCATCGCCTCTCTGTCACTGTCTTCGGGAGTCCCTGGCAATCAATTAGGTGGTGTCGATTGCCGCCACAGAATCCTCCCCAGTCGGCAAAGGTTTGTCTGCGATCCGATCGCGCTTATTGAATAGTGAGCCCAGCGCTAAGCCGGTGGCGGCCCACAGCGCGGCGATACCCGCGCCAATGACCGCCATCGCCGCCATACCGAAACCTATCCCATCGGTGAGCAAGGCAAATGCCGACGACCAGATCGCATCGCCGCCACGATAGATAACCACATCCACCACCGGCTTGGCCTTGAAACGGCTTTCCCGGGATATGGAGGTGAAGAGCATCTCCCGCGCGGGGCGGGTTATGCCATAGTTCCCTGCCTGTCTGGCTACCTGCAACGCCAGCAGCACCGTGAGGATCGGGGCGAATGCCAGAATTAGCAAGGCGACACTCATGAAGGCGGGCACCAGCGCCAGGGTGACCGGCATTCCCAAGCGTGTGGCAAGCCTGCTGGTGGCAAAAAAACCGAGCGCGAAGGTGAGAACATTCACCACCAAGGCGAGATTGGCCAATATCTCCGTACGTTGATCCCGATCGAAGGCACGCAGTAAATTGGTCTGTTCAAAATAGGCAAATGAGCTGATCGCGGTGTACAGCAAGATGAAGGCTGCAATCCCGATCAGGTAGGGACTGCTGATAAATTGTTTAAATCCCTGCAGCGGATTGCCCCCAATTTTTAGCGTCGAGGGGTCGACGGCAAGCCGCTCATTATCAAGCTCCACTCGCTTCAAATGCTGCAAATAGAAAATAATGGGAAGCGGAATCAACATGATCAACGCCGCAACCGGCATCAATACCTCGGCGCCCACGGTTTGCGCAACGATGGAAGCGATTAAGGGACCCAGGATTGCGCCGGCGCTGGCGCCGACAGTGATGATGCCGAATAGCCGCTTGGACTGCTCCTGGTTAAAGAGGTCAGCCATAAAACTCCAGAATACCGACAGGTGAAACAGACTGAACAGACTCACCCACAGATAGAAGCCCTTATCCAGCAACACCGGATCGCTGATCAGGGAGCCGCCCAGGTAAAAGCTGATAAAACTCAGGGCAAAAAAACCGTAGACGGCCGGCACCAGGTATCTGAACTTAATCCTGGACACCGCCGCACCATAAATCGCGACCACAGCCAGGCTTAGGAAGAACTGGATATTCCATAACACGCTAATCTCAGTATTGGTCCAGTCGCTGGCCATGGCATCACGCACCGGCCTCAGCATGTAGTATGCAGCCATGAGAATGAACACGACGAGGAACGACAGTACAACCGACTTCAGCTCTTTCTGCTCGATTAGCGCTGCCGACTTCAGCAGTGCTGCCCAGGACGATTGTTCGTTGGTGGAGGAGTTGCTCATGGTGACAATAGGATTTCTCGATTCCAGTAAATAATGCCAAATTTTTCCGTATTAATGCAATTTGTTAAGCTAATGTACTCTGGAGCCTCGGATTAAAGCAGAGTCAGCAAAAAATCTTTCGCCCCGTTTATTTTTTTGGCGAGATAATCAGAACCGCCCCGGTCAGGATGCATCTTCTGCATCAGCGAGCGGTGGGCCTTGATGATCTGTTTCCGGTTCGGCTCTGCATCCAGGCCCAAAATTTCTATGGCCAGTTCTTTGGTCATGGCCGATTCATCACCATTCCCGGTTTTGTCAAATCTCTTACTCGTCTGTTCGCGCCAGTTCGGGTGCATTCTATCGATATAGGCTTCCAACACCTGGCTGGAATCATGATCGCCGCTACACTCCTTGTACAGATCCAGTAATTCGTCGAGGGAAAGCGACGAGAGTTTTTTTTGCGCCTGGGTCCCTTTCAGAATATTTCCGTCCATATCACCACTGCCATGCTGCAGTTCCATTTCCAAAAATTCCGTGCGGATGGTAGACGATTGGTCAGAATCCCTGGGTCTCGCCGATGCTACACGGCTCTTTAACATTTGCCACATTGGCAACAGCCGCAACAAGGTAGGCAGCATGCGCAACATAAAAGTCGCTGCCGCACCTATGGGGGCCAGGATGAACTGAACCGGCAGCCTCCCCATTACAACCAGCGCACCGATTACCAGAAACGCTACCGTAATAAAAAGCATGATCCGATTCTGTCTCGGAGTAAGCTTAAAACGCTGACTCACTCCCATGACCATGTAATAAGCGATAACGGGAAGGGCCAGCAGTAGCAGCAGTCGAAGAATCATAGGGGTAATTTAGGCAAAGATAGCTGTGACTTCAATTATTGTTTTAATTGTTGTTGCAATAATTTCACCGTCTTGTGAGATTTTTTACTGAAGTCCGCCAGCGCCTTCATGCCACCTGCGGCATAGATAGCGACTGCCCGTAACAGGTCCTTTAATTGATCGGCGCTGGCAGCATCAAACTGACAATAAGCCCCGCCGGAGAGCCTGCTCATCTCCAGGTAGGCCTGGCGGGCGATCGGGTCGCCCCGCTCCTGAAACATAAACAGGCGGATATTTAACAGGCCAAGCTTGCCGGCTAGCTGAGCCAGGATGTCTATATTCTCTTCCATGGCATCGCCGATGTAGACCACACACTTGATATTGTTGCGATCATTCTCCGTGATCACATGTCGTAGTAATCTCTGCAGTTGGGTGGCACCGGCCTGGCAAGTTATCCCTGTCATGGTTTTCAGCAGGGCATCGGGGCTGGATTGCCACGGGCTGCTGTAAAACTCTCCAAATCCCCGAAAATAACAGAGCTGAACTTGCAGCCCACCGAGGGATTGAGCGCTGACAAACATTTCGGTCTGCAGTTGGCTAGCCGTATCCCAGGTAGCTTGCCTGCTGGCGGTAGCATCCAGCGCAAAGACCAGGCGTGCGTCACCGGTGGCAACAGGCATCCTGGCTACTTCCTGCAGGAAGTCCTGCACATCATTCTTACTGGAGACCAGATGTTTATCTGTCGTCTGCCTGTTGACCTGCGTGCTTTTATTAGCTTTGAACAAATCTTTCATGATTAGCCGATTTTACGATTTAACACGCCCATGGATGCAAAATCAGCATAGTCTATGTGCTACCGCTTTGGAAATGAAGATCAAAAAACTTCCGGTTCAGTGAGCCAGGATACCTCTGATCAATTCAGTGACTCCCTAGTCCAAGATGCCGCTCCATAATGCCAAATATTTCAGCCTGTCGTATGAAACTCGGCAACTGATTTACATTTGGCCCAAATGCATACAGTGGTACCTGGGCGCCGGTGTGACCCTCCTGTCGCGGCCAATCGGTGGTGGCATAATTTATCCCCATGACGCTGCCCTCGGGTGTGAGCAGGCGAGCGAAGAAGCCCGGACTGGCATGATTTGGTGCCAATAAACTCACTTTTTCGCTGACAAGCTGCGCTGCCTGAGCGTGATCGGCCGTGACCAATATTAGTGTTTCAGGGTGTGATACAGCGTATTCCAGCGCAACCTCCAGGGCCTCATTAAGCTGCGCCAACTCGCCGATGGATCCACAAGGACGCCTGCGATGAGATTGCTTGTCAATTGAAGCAGACTCCACCATAAGCATGAAACCTCTAACATCGTCGAATTGACTTAAAGCCGCTCTGGTCATTTCTGCGAGTGTCGGCATGCCTGCAAACTGTGGGTTCGGCTCGCAGGAATAGGCTGCAGGTAGCCGCACCTGTCCATTGATTCTTTCAATTTTCTCAGCCTGGGCACCTCCCACGCCACGCAGGCGCACGGGCATAGTGCTGGGGGAAAATAGGCCGAGCACTTTTGTGTCGGCTTCAATGAGAGCTAATTCTTCACGCTTGCGAATAACTTTATATCCATTCGCAACCGCAGCGTCCATGACCGACATCGCCGAGTTAGCTTCGCTAATTTGATCGAAGTACTGAGTGCCACCACCGAGCAATATGTCTATTTCTAATGCGGCAATTTGCTCCGAAATCGAGCCCCCTCCTCCATTAGCTTGAATATACTGTGAGCAATTAACAGGCGTCCGAGTTGCTCCGATGGTGCTCACCATATCGGCAGGTCCCTGACAAAATCGGTTGTTTATGTGGGTGGCAAATGCCGCTGGTGTCGCATCGGTAAGACTTGCTGTGGTAACAATGCCGGTGCCCAAGCCCGCACTTTGAGCAATTTCCATGATAGACAACAGCCGCTCATCGGTACCGGCAGATGTTGCAATGCGCCTGCTACTGGTGATTCTGCCGGTGGCAATGGCAGTTGCCGTACTTGCGGAATCAGTAACATAAACGGCCTGACCAGGATTAGCCTCATCCACCGCTTGAACTTGCACGACTCCCCTATAGGGCAGTTCATCGAGTTTAAGCCGACCGTTGTTGCCGGAGAGGTAAATACGCGCAATAGTGATCTGCTGATCATCCATGCCATCACCAATGATCAAAATCATTTTCGGTGCAGGGCGCATTGATGTCGTTTCCAATTGCTGCTCAGTACAGGAGTGAACAGACAGCAATAGAGACAAAGCGACAAGTAACTTGGCTATGCCACCAACTGATGAAAATATAGGCATCTGCTTTTTAATCCTTTTGTTTTCGCCATCAGCTTGCAGCATACTACTTCCAGAACTTAAATTGTATTTTTAGGATGGCATCGACCACTGTACGTTGCACGGGACAAGGATGCCGAAAATACAAACCTATACCGTTTGTTACATAATTGAATTACAATGAAAACAGTCAGAAGCTCCAGTAGATAGTCTTTGAATCATGACTAGTAAAACAATGGGTCTCAGGCTTCTTGTAATAATCTCCACGACAGCTCGAGCTCACCCAATTCGGTGGCAATATAGGCAGAATCACCGGTGATCGTAAGCGATAGATCCGTCGTGCGTTGCACCAGGGCCGCCATGGCTTGTATTTCCTCCCACTGAAAGCGGGTGACAGTGCAGTCTAACTGTTTGAATTTCTCCTGACTTTGCTGCCACCAAACATCAGCCTTGGTATTGAAGCAGTAAACCTTAACCACTGACGCGATTCTCGTTGCCTTTTTCATCCTGTCAACTGCCGGCTCTCCAACATCGATCCAGATCAATATGTTGTCATCCGAGGAGCGTGCCCAGATGTCTGGCTCTTCCGGGAAGCTAAGCCCCTTGCTGAATGTTAGATTTTCCTGTGCATTCAGGCAAAACGCTAATACCCGCACCAGCATCCGCTCTATGGTTTCAGAGGGGTGTCGGGCAATGGTTAGATTAAGAGTGTCGTAATAATCCCGATTAAGATCCGAGAGCGAAATACAGAATTTATAGATTGTTGGTTTAGTTGCCACTTTTCCTCTTGGGTTCAAGTCTGAAAGAACCAGGATCTCTGAAAATTATTCTTTAACGGTAAGGAAGATTGTCCGCAGAAAATTGAATCGCTTCAATCTACTCACGCAACGGCACTTGTTGATTAAGAATTTGAAATAAATTTCGAGTAAATTCAATTTCTGGCCTGATATCGAGATGTGATCCGTCTACCAATGCATAATCCGTCCGTAGGCGCTAACTGTGTTATTTATTAATTCAGGAACCCCTTCTGAAATGAGCTGTGTTGTGGTCAGGTATTTTTTACCACTACGCCACCAGAGCCTAT
>JADFIJ010000053.1 GCA_022566775.1 Pseudomonadota bacterium
CCCCTTGCGCACGCCCATATATCCTTCACTTTAGCCAGCGCTGCGGAACTCGCTTCGCTCAGACAGTCCTCGCTCAACCTGTCTAAAGTGAAGGATATAGACATGGCCTGATTGTGCGCAAGGGGACTAGGCAACTCAAATTCGCTTGATTATGTGATAAACGACAAGTCAGTGATTTCAATGGTGTTTAAAACCATATGCGGCAGGATTTCACTGCATTGAGGCGAAGATCCTCTACCCTGCTTGCCTTGCAAATCAGACCATGCTTTAGCGCTTTCATTTTTTCAGGTTGAGCGAGGACTGTCTGAGCGAAGCGAGTTCCGCAGCGCTGAAAAAATGGAAGCGCGAATGGTCGCAAGGAAAGTAGGGTAGAGGAGCTTCGCCGGGAAAGTATCCTAAGCATGGCGCTGCACTGGCCTACCTTTCTGCCTCAGTGGCTTGTCCGCTTCCCGGGTTCCTTGTTTTTGACCAATCTTACCTTAACGCTGCAACTCGCCGTTGGCTTGAATCAGAAACGGGCCAGGTGTCTCATAACTCTGTTGCAACAGTTTGCTGAGTTCTTCGGCGCTGTCGGCGCTGGCGCCGGGTACGCCGAAACTCTTCGCCATGTCGACCCAGTTGATCTCGGGGTTGCCGATATCGAACAGGCTGGCGGCGATGTCTCCAACTTCGGATACCCCCAGCCTGGCGTATTCGACATTCAAAATATTGTAGGAGCGGTTGGCGAATATTACGGTGGTGACGTTGAGTCCTTCCCGGGCCTGGGTCCAGAAACATTGGTTGGTGTAGGCAGCGCCACCATCACCCAGCATGGCCAGTACCCGGCGATCGGGGCAGGCCAGGGCCGCGCCGGTGGCACAGGGACCGCCCTGGCCGATGGCGCCGCCGGTGAGGCTCAACCAGGAGTTGGTCGCCGCGCCCTGGCAAAAGGGGTAGGCGGCATTGCCGCCGCCGGAATCCGTGGCCACGATGACATCTTCCGGCATGGTGGCGGCCAGCGCCTGAATGATAGTCCGGGTGTCCAACTCGCCGCTCGGTGGCGGAATATCGACCTTCTCGAAACAGGTCACAGCCGCGTTTTCGGCGTCGAGCCGCTGCGCCAGCCGGTTCAGGGCATCGATAGCATCTTCTTCGATAAAACTTAGCCGACTCACTTCACATCCCTTCGGCAGTAGTTGGCCGGGAAGATCCTGGTAGGCAAAGAAGCTGGCTGGTATCTGTCCGCCGACGAGAATTATGTTGTCGGTGCCCGCGAGGGTTTTCAGCACCTGTTCGGGAAAATAGGGCAGCCTCTCGACCGCCACCCGGCCCGGACCACCATCGATTCGGCTGGGGAAGGTGCCGGTCATCAGGCGGCAGCCGCTCTGGCTGGCAATTTTACCGGCGGCAGTGAGAGCATCCGCTTCGATGGCCTGGTGTTCCAGCAAGAGGATGGTGTTGCCGGCTTTGCCGAGCAACTCGGCTATGCTCTCAATGGTGGCTTCACCTACCTTCGAGCGCATGGGAACGGGATTGGGAGTCCCAATTCCAGGCGACGATCCCCAGGCCGCATCGGCGCCCATTATGAGTGTAGCAATCTGGCCGGTAGAGCCAGAGCTCTGCCGCAAGGTGGCGGTGTAGGCGTCGGCACCGTCCTGAGCCAGGCTCGCATCGGTGCTGGAGGATTTGATCCAGCAGGAAAAATTCCTCGCCAGGGTCTCGATATCCGAAGTCAGCGGCGCATCGAAACCCAGATGGTAGTGCGGATGATTGCCGATGATATTGATCATGGGAGAATTGGCACGGCGGGCGTTATGCAGGTTGGCGATACCATTGGCCATGCCGGGACCAAGGTGGAGCAGCGTAGCGGCGGGTTTTCCGGTCATGCGGGCCACACCGTCGGCGGCGCCGGTGCAGACACCTTCGAACAATGCCAGCACGGATTTCATTCGAGGAACGGCGTCCAATGCCTGCACCAGGTGCATCTCCGAGGTGCCGGGATTGGCGAAGCAGAAGTCGACACCACATTCTGCCAGGGTTTCGATCAACGCAGTCGCACCATTCATATTAAATTCTTCCTCATAGTGGCCTTGTGCTATGGGACAATCGCGAACCACCTTCCACTATTGCCCCGTTCTGGGCCCCGCCGAAGGCTCGCCATCATAGCATCTAAAACATCAAGGGCAGATCAAATGGGATACACTAGCGGCAGATTTTATAGTCGATATGGGTTTTATTGGGGGATAACATGAGATTAGCCAGTCTGGTTTTTGCGGCATCGATGACAGCTTTGATGCCTGGCTTGGTGAGCGCACAGGATGATTACGTAGCACCTCGCACCGAATACGGGCAGCCTGATTTACAGGGTGTGTGGAACTTCAGTTCATTCATTCCGCTGCAGCGTCCGGCTATGTTTGCCGACAAAAAATTTCTCACCGATGAGGATGTTGCCGCGCTCGCCGCGCGGACGGAAGCAGGCCTGCAAGCGATCAACAATATCGGAGTCGGTGGGTACAACACATTCTGGATAGAGATGGGAGGAGAGGGTGATAACCGAACCTCACTCATTACCTACCCTGAAAATGGCAGGTTACCTGAAACCGTAGAGGGAGTGGCGGTGCAGGTTGGGGGCTTGGGGCCGGATGAACCGGGAACGCGTCCGGTGCGCATGGTCGTAGGCGGCATCGCGAAAGATGGTCCGGAGGACAGGGGCATTTCTGAACGTTGCCTTGTTGGCTTCAACGCCGGTCCTCCATTTACTCCCAATCTCTACAATAATAATGTCCAGATCGTGCAGAACAGGGATACCGTCGTCATCATGACGGAAATGATCCACGATGCCCGCATCGTGCCCCTGGATGGTCGTGCTCATATTGATGACACGATTCGCCAGTGGTCGGGTGATTCCCGGGGCTACTTCGATGGCGATACCCTGGTGGTTGAGACTCGTAATTTTAATGATCTGACCCAGAGTTTCGGTGTCTATGGCTCATCCCTGAATAAGGTGCTGACGGAAAGATTCACTCGCGTCGATGCATACACTGTGAACTACGAGTTCACCATCGATGATCCAAGTACTTTCAAGGACAAGATTACGGCGATGGTGCCGATGGCCAAGGTGGATGGTCTGATGTACGAATATGCCTGCCACGAGGGCAACTATGGCATGTTAAACACGCTTCGCGGTGCCCGTATGGAAGAACGGCGGGCGCTTGAAGAAGGCCAGTAATTGACCGTGATTCGTGGTTTTTGAGTAAATCATGAAAATTTTCGCTCGGATCGGCCACAGGTGCTGCCCCATTCAGATTCAGTTCAGGGAGCATTGTTTACTCTGTCACCCATAGCGGATAAGCCACACAAACAGGTATGTCCTAGCAAAACCCACAGGTAATTAGCCGGTTGAACTGGCATCATTTCCGCAAATCCCCACGCATCTGATCGGCGGTCAGAGGGTGGGGATTTTTTGTGCGCGCCGGTCTCTGAAATAGGACTCCGGGGCCTGTATATCTGCTAGGATTGCTTCTTTCTCAAATCAGACTGTATCAACGTGGGATCCGCCGGACCTGATGAATTTTGCTGTGCCCCGTCCAAGTAATCTGTACCCTGGCAGATTTAGATTTTTATGTTTCTTGCTGTGTCTGGTCTGGGCGCTACTGCCCGCAAGATCGACAGCCCTGGTGCCACTCGAGGCGTCCGCTCAGTATCAGATACCGGCAGATCTCAGCGGCGTTCACTTCTACCTGATCACGGTGGATGTGGGAGATAAAGTGTGGGACAACTTTGGACACACGGCGCTTCGGGTGTATGACGAGAATAGCGGCACCGACATCGTATTCAATTGGGGAATATTCGATATCACTGGTGGTGTGGTTTCCTTCTCTTACAATTTCTTTAAGGGGATTATGAATTATCGCCTGGGAACATCGACGCCGAACCAGGAATTTGCCTTGTATCGAGGACAGCGGCGCACCGTCTGGCAAGACAAGATCAACCTCAGCAATCCGCAAAAAGAAATCCTGTTCCGCAGGCTGCTTTGGAATTTGCAGCCGGAAAATGTGGTTTATGCCTATCAGTATTTCTTTGATAATTGCACGACCCGGGTCCGCGACTATCTCGATGAGGCCTTATCGGGAAGCGTCGCGGCACAATATGATGGCGTCACCGCACACACGTTCCGCGAGCAGATGCGTGCCCATTACGAATCCGTCGCCTTGATTGGTTTCTCCCTCGATATATTGGCCAACAGCAATCTCGACCGTACCGTGACTGAGTGGGAGGATATGTATCTGCCCCTGAGTCTGCGAAAAAGTCTGATGGGGGTCGAATCCGATGTGGCGGAAGACGGATCGCGACTCATGCTGTTATCTGATCCCCAGCTGATCATGGAATTTTCACCGCCGATCGTCGACAGCGATGGTTACCGGGTGGCATCGTTTACCCTGTTGCTGCCCATACTGCTTCTTTTCCTGATGTTGAAAAAAATTCCCATGTCCTACTACGCTACCCATTCCCGCATCGGGCTGAAACTCGCGGGGATCAATTTCAGAATACTGGGGCTGCTGGGCCTGCTCACTGCGATCTTCAGCGGTGTGTACGGCTTGCTTATGCTCGGTAGCTGGTTTGTCTCCGACCATCTGGACCTGCATCACAACACCAATCTGCTGTTGTTCTGGCCGACGGATCTGCTGGGCGTGGTGGTTGCGCTGCGCTGGTTGTTTTATTGCAAACCCTGGCCGTTGACCCATAACAGCACACCGTTCCTCAACTATTATCTGCTCGCCCATGTGCTGGGCCTGCTGGCATATGCGGGTATCTGGTTTCTGGGCCTGTCGGCACAATACCTGGACAATGTCATGGTGTATCTGTGGCCCGGCATCCTGGGTTTCACAATCTTGGCCTGGCTGGTTGGCTTTGAGCCGGCGAAGCCAAAACATGTATTTTTCTAAGGGCTAGTTTTTCGACCGCCTGCCAGGGAGCCCGATGCCAACGCTGGGATCTATGCTCACCCGCACACCGGCTACTCCAGAACCGGATTAATTCCAAACTACCAGGCAAAAAAAACCGGACCTCCCGGTCCGGTTTGTGTTCCTGATCTTGTCGCTTCCCTGGCGGGATTGCCACTGTCCTCGGGGATTACTGGCTCACAATTTCTACGCGTCGATTGCGCTGATAGGCCTGATCGCTGCTACCACGATCCTGAGGCTGTTCTTCACCGTAGCTCACGGTCTCAATTTGCGAGCGTGCCGCACCATTCACGATCAGGTAATTGAGAATGCCTGTGGCCCGGCGCTCTCCCAGCGCCAGATTGTATTCCCGGGTGCCTCTCTCGTCGGCATGGCCTTCGAGGCGAATGCGCTTGCTAGGATTGGCGGCCAGGTCTCTGGCGTGAAATGTCAGCACTTCACGGTCGGCCTGGCGGAACTCGGCGACGTCAAATTCGAAGTAAAAAACTGTGGTGCTCAGAGCGGTTCGCTCCATCCGCTCGGCCGCGGTGGCGGCTCTGGCCCTGGCCTCGGCTTCCAATTCCTGTGTGCGTCGGGTGGTTGCGTCAATACCAGACTCACCTTCTGCGACGTTCTCCGCCGGACCCGAATCCACTTCTTCACTGGTTGAGCTGCAGGCTACTATGCCGCTGAGCGTAAAGAGTAACAAAGCCAATTTTGTTAGTTGGTTAATTTTCATGGCGGCTCCATTGAACTAAGCTGTTAGTTCAAGCAAATAGTTAAAGCAAAAATTATTAGCGCAAAAATGTTTGCAAATACAGTATGTTAAAAAGTGTGCGAAGAATAACGTATTTGTCAGGTCAAATCCATTAGGACAGCTCAATTAGCTATTATAAAACTGACTTATCTCGGAACCGAGCAATCGCTCGATTTTTCCTTATCAATGCCCCGCATAAATGGTAATCTTCGCCCTCTTTTTTGAAGCAATTGAAGATGTTGGGAGTTGATCTCTCAACCTCCAATCCTGGCGGTGGTCCCGGTATGACAATGGCGCCGGGCCCACTGGAATCGAGGAGAATTGACGTGAATGCTGACTTTACCGCCGAAGAACTGGCGTTTGAGAGCGAAGTGCGGGAATTTCTGGGCGCTGAATTTCCCAGTGAATATCGAGACAAGGTGGATGCCAATATTCGCCTGAGCAAAGACGAACTGGTGAATTGGCAGAAAATTCTCTATAGAAAGGGTTGGGCAGCTCCGAACTGGCCACAGGAGTATGGTGGTACCGGCTGGAGCGCGACCGAGAAATATATTTTTGCCACCGAGATGGGTCTAATCGGTGCGCCGGAACCGGTGCCGTTCGGCATGAAAATGGTGGCTCCTGTCCTCATGGCCTATGGCTCTGACGAGCAGAAACGACGCTTTCTGCCCGACATCCTCGAGAGTAATGTCTGGTGGTGCCAGGGTTACTCGGAACCCAATGCAGGCTCGGACCTGGCGTCCCTGAAGATGTCAGCAGTTCGCGATGGCGACGACTATATCGTCAACGGCACCAAGACCTGGAACACCTACGGTCAGTACGCCGACTGGATTTTTTGTCTGGTGCGTACCGACAACTCGGTTAAGAAGCAGGAAGGCATCAGTTTCCTGTTAATCGACATGCACTCTGCCGGGGTTTCACTCAAGCCTATCTATCTGCTCGACGGTTATCCCGAAGTGAATGAAATATTTTTCGACGAAGTTCGGGTGCCGGCGAATAATCTGATCGGCGAAGAGAATAAGGGCTGGACCTATGCCAAGGTGTTGCTGACTCATGAACGTACAAATATTTCTGGCGTTCCCCGCGGCAAGCGTCGACTGCGTGCGTTAAAACGGATCGCGAGTGATACCGACGATGGCTTCGGTGGTAATATGATGGAAAACTCAACGTTCAAAAACAAGCTGGCGGAAACTGAAATTGAATTACAGGCACTGGAGTATGTGGAACTGCGTACGCTCGCTGCCCTGAGTGTAGGCAAGGCGCCAGGGCCGGAGTCTTCAATTCTGAAGATTGTCGGCACCGAGTTGGCGCAAAAAATGGATGAGTTATTCGTGGAACTGGCTGCATATAATTGCCTGCCGTTCCTGCCGGAACAGTTTGAAGACGGGTTCCAGGGAAATCCGATAGGGCCTGGTACGGCAGCGTCTTCGGCATTGGTTTACTTTAATAATCGTAAGCTGTCGATCTTCGGTGGCTCCAACGAAATTCAGCGAAACATTATCAGCAAGGCGGTGCTGGGCTTATGAGACCCAGCGAATCAGCCGTGCGTCACGTCACCGGCAGAGGGTAATCAGTGGATTTTTCATATACGCAAGAACAGAAAATGCTGCAGGAAAGTGTGCAGAAATTTGTTCAAAAGAGCTATGACTTCGAAACTCGCAATAAAATTATGGCTAGCGAACGCGGCTACAGTGAAGAAAACTGGCAGTTGTTTGCCGAACTCGGCTGGCTGACGGTTGCCTTCTCCGAGGCCGATGGGGGTTTCGGTGCTTCGGCGGTGGATCTGATTTTGATGATGGATGAATTCGGCAAGGCCATGTTGGTTGAGCCCTTCGTGCCGACCACCGTCCTCGGTGGCGGCCTCATTAGTGCGCTGGGTAGTGCGGAACAACGGGCAGAATTTATTCCAAAGATCATGGAGGGTGGACTGCAGTTGGCCTGCGCCTATGCGGAAGCGAACAGTCGTTATAATCTGAGCAGCGTGACAACAACGGCCCGAGTAAATGGGGACAGCGTCACCATAGACGGGCTCAAGATCGCCGTACTCAATGGCTCCAATGCCAATAAACTATTAGTGGTAGCCAGGGAATCCGGTGCTCGAACCGACCGTGAGGGTATCTCCGTGTTTATGGTGGATGCAGATGCACCGGGTGTCTCTATCCAGGCATACACGAACATCGACGGCAAGATGTCGGCCCAGGTCAGCTTCGAGGCGGTGAAGGTGGCTGTGGCTGCCAGGCTTGGGGCAGCGGGTAGGGCTATAGGGGCGCTGGAAACCGTGATCGACAGGGCCACCGTGGCGGTTAGTGCAGAGGCCGCCGGAGCGCTGGAAGCGATGTTGCAGAAGACCGTGGAATACAGCAAGGTGCGTAAGCAATTTGGTACCGCGATCGGTACGTTTCAGGCATTGCAGCACCGCATGGTGGATATGTTTATAGAGTGCCAACTGGCTCGCTCGATCGTTATCAGGGCGGCAATGAAGCTGGACAGTGCTGACGATGAAATCGAGAAAGCCAGGGCGGTATCCGCGGCCAAGAGTCGAGTGGGCAAGGCGATCCGCACAGTGAGCCAGGAGGCTGTCCAGATCCACGGTGGCATCGGCATGACCGACGAGATGGACGTGGGGCACTTGTTCAAATGTGTCACCGCGCTAGCGATGATGTTTGGAGACACCGACTATCACACAGCACGCTTCGCCGCGCTCTAACAGCCTGTTAAGGAGCAGAGCTATCCTGGACCGAAAAAATGAGTGAACTAATCTTGGTTCGACACGGACAGGCTTCATTTGGTAAGAAGTCCTACGACAAACTCAGCGATCGGGGCATCGAACAAGTCAAGTTGCTTGCCCGTCACTGGCAAGACATGGGCGAGCGGTTCGACTGCATCTACAGTGGAACCTTGCTGCGGCAGAGAGAAACCGCGAAGGAATTACTCTCGCTGGTCAGGGGCGAGCCTGATAAATCCATCGAAAATCCATCCCTCAATGAATATAACGGCGATCCCTTGATGCGGGTCTACTTGCGTGATCACGCCGCCAGCGAAGGGCGGAAGCTTGACCGTGAAGCGTCAATGACAGACCCGGGGAAAGACCCGAGACGATTTCAGGAAATATTCGAAGCGGCAACCGCAAAATGGATCCGTAATGAGTTGCAGCCAGAACCTGGTGATACCGAGTTTGAGTACTGGGACAGTTTCAAGTCCAGGGTGCACGGGGTCGTCGATGAACTGATGGCGAGGCACAGTGGCGGCAGCAAGGTATTGATATCTACCTCGGGTGGCGTCATCGCCATGGCCTTGCAAAGAGTATTACAATTTCCCGACGAGCAGGTCATCACCACCAACTGGATGGTTAAAAATAGCTCGGTCACCCGCGTAAAGTACGGCAATGGTAAACTATCGCTGGTCCTATTCAATAGCCTTGCTCACCTGGAGAAGGCAGAACTGGCACATATGGTCACCTACCGCTAATTTGGAGAGGTAAACGTGACAGTGAATGATCTGGTCGATTTAGCTGGTGCCGTCAGGGCAGGCGAAGAATTGAATCTGGATGCACTCAGGCAACATCTGCAGCCGATCCTGGGCGCAAAAGTCTCCAATCTAGTCGTTAAACAATTCCCCGGCGGCCATTCAAACCTCACCTATCTGTTAAGTAGTGGCGGTGAGCAATGGGTATTACGCCGCCCACCTTTTGGTAGCACAGTCAAATCGGCCCACGACATGTCCCGGGAATTCAAGATCCTCTCGGCCCTGCAAGACGTTTACCGCTATGGACCCAGGCCGATTCATTTCTGTGATGACCACGATGTCATTGGTTGCGACTTTTACCTGATGAGTTATATCGAAGGCCTGGTGATACGGCGGGAGTATCCACCGACTCTGCAGCTGACGGCTGCACAAATTCGAGAGCAGTTGTTTAATTTTTTCGATGTCTTGGGCGAATTGCATGCCGTGAATCTGGTCGAGGCCGGCCTCGATACTTTTGGCAAGCCCGCCGGTTACGTACTACGCCAGGTCGATGGCTGGCGCCGTCGCTGGGAAGATGCGATTACACCGGACACGGTAAATTGTGACGTCACCATCAAGTGGCTGATGGATAATATGCCTGCCGAGAGCGGCAGGGCCAGCGTAATTCACAACGATTACAAGATGGATAATGTGATTTTTTCCCTGCAGGATCCACTGCAGGTAATCGGTGTGCTGGATTGGGAAATGTCGACGGTAGGCGATCCGCTGATGGACCTGGGCTGTACCCTGAGTTATTGGACACAGATCAGCGATCCGGATTTCTTTCGCGAGTCCCGCACCATGCCCAGCGACGTCGAGGGGGCGCCCACCAGGGCAGAAATAGTCGCTCGCTTTCAGCAGCAAACCGGCCTGGCTGTGGATAATTTTCCGTTCTATTTTTGTTTCGGATTGTTTCGCCTGGCGGTGATTGGTCAACAGATCTACTATCGTTATTACCATGGTCTCACCAGGGATCAACGCTTCGCAGGTTTTATCAAGAAGACCCATGTGCTGCAGCAAATGTGTGAATTGATAATCAGCGGAAAGATAAGCAGCTAGGCTCGCCACGGGGCCAGGGGAGTATGGAATGTCATTTAGTATTAACGAGATGTTTTCAGTTGCCGGCAAGACCGCGATCGTCACCGGCGGATCACGGGGCATAGGCAAGATGATCGCCCAGGGGTTTGTGGAAAATGGCGTCAAGACCTACATTACCGCGCGTAAGGCGGAAGCCTGCGAGGCGACCGCCGCCGAGCTGTCGACCGGTGGGGTTTGTATTGCCCTGCCTGCCGATATTTCTACCACGTCCGGGCGCAATCAGTTCGTCGAGGCGATCAAGCAGCGGGAAAGCAAGATCGATATCCTAGTCAACAACGCGGGTGCTGCCTGGGGAGCCAGTTTCGAGGACTACCCCGACGAGGGTTATGACAAGGTGATGAATATCAATGTCCGGGCGGTCTTCATGCTGACCCGTGACCTCTTGCCCTTGCTGACCAAAGATGCCAGCACCGAGAATCCCAGCCGGGTCATTAATATTGGTTCCATCGATGGCCTGCGGGTTTCAAGCATGGACAATTTTGCCTACGGCGCCAGCAAGGCGGCGGTGCATTTTCTCACCAGGAACCTCGCCGTGAGGCTGGCCAGGAAAGGTCTGACGATCAATGCCATTGCCCCCGGTCCGTTCGAAAGCAAGATGATGGCGCACACACTGGCACAGTTTCAGGATCGTATCGAGAAGGAAAATCCCATGGGCCGCATCGGCTCACCACGTGATATGGCCGGCCTGGCGCTGTTTTTGGCTTCGCCGGCGGCTACCTATATGACTGGGCAGGTTATTGCCCTCGACGGCGGCCGCCATCTGGGCAGTGTTTGAGTATTCGAACCTTCGGTTCTACAAGACCGTCGTATCCTGACGCAGCAATCCGTCCCACAGGCGTCGAAGGCTTTTCATTCAGAGCCGGTCGGTGTTATTTTACCGGTTCGCGCCCGTTTTTTGGGGCTTTCCTCTCAATCCCGCCAAGGATGTTTGGTAGTCGGTGAATCAGGCTAAAACTCAGGATGTTCCCAGCACGGTGGTAATCGCCGTGGCCTTCGTCAGTGGCTTCTGCATCATGACTATAGAGATGCTGGGGGTGCGTATCATGGCGCCCTATTTTGGCGGCAGCCAGTATGTGTGGGGCAGCATCATTACCATCTTCATGCTGGCGCTGGCACTGGGTTATTTGCTGGGCGGCAGGCTCTCCATGCGCAACCCGAATCCGGTCACCTATGCCATGTTTTTTATTGCCGCCGCGGTGTTTTCCCTGCCGATAATTTTGTTTGCCGATGTCATCATGCGGCCTATCTTTCTCACCATAGACGACCCTCGTTATGGGTCCCTGTTCGCTTCGATCGCCATGTATTTTGTGCCCACCTGTATTCTCGGAATGATCTCTCCTTACTCGGTGAGACTGCTGGTAAAGAGTCACGAGCACAGCGGTCGCATGGCGGGGCAATTATATTTCGTATCGACCATCGGCAGTGCCGCGGGCACCCTGGGCACGAGTTTTTATTTCGTGCTCTACTTCGAAATCAACCAAATTCTCTGGGGCTCGGTCGCCGCTTTAATCGGCGCCGGTTGCATTATTCTGCTGTTTAACTATTTTCTGAACAGCGTAGCTGGCAGGTCGCAGGCACAAAATTATGGATAGAAAGGTTCATTACCTGCCTTCGGCTAAGAGTCTCGCGCTGTTGACTTGTCTACTGTTTTCTGTTTCCGCGGTAATGCAGACGGCGGCGGAAACTATTCACCGGGAACGCTCCATTTATCGTGACATCACGGTGGTGCAAAATGGCAATCGTCGTTGCCTGGTTTTTAATGTACATCGTGGTGACAGGAACCAAACCTGTGTAGAACTGAACGATCGTGACAGATTGGTGTTCAGTTATACCCGCATGAGTTTTGCCGGCCTGTTACTACAGCCGCAACCGAAGATGATTCTGATAGCTGGGCTCGGCGGCGGTTCTATTCCCATGACGCTGAACAATTTATTTCCTGACGCAGAAATTGACGTGGTGGAAATCGACCAGGCGGTGGTCAATGTCGCCAAGGAATTTTTCTTCTTCGAGGAAAACGACAAAATGAAAGTCACGGTCAGCGACGCACGGGTATTCGTCAAGCGAGCGGCTTTGAGAGGCAGAAAGTATGATTATATTGTCCTCGATGCCTTCGGTGGCGATTACATTCCGGAACATTTACTGACCAGGGAATTTTTAAGCGAAGTAAAATCAATCATGACTGTCGACGGGGTGTTGGTGGCGAATACCTTTTCTACCAGTCGCTTCTATGATCATGAATCTGTCACTTACCAGCATGTGTTCAATGAATTTTTTAATTTCAAACTGCCCACTTCCGGCAATCGCATCATCATCACCCAATTGTCTTCGCTACCGCCGCGGGGTGAACTGGTGACCAGGGCCCAAAATGCTGCCGATCGCCTGAAGAAGTATGGCGTGCCCTTGTTGGAGTATCCCGCTCGCCTGTCCACGAGAGTAGACTGGGATATGAGCCGGCGGGTACTGACGGATCAATACTCACCGGCAAACCTGCTGCGTGATAATTAGTTAATGAGTCTCTGATTTGGAGGCGAAACGAAAAGTCCGGAGAGAACGAAAATAAAGAGGAGAATGACCATGAAGAAGATGAAGATGAAGATGAAGATAAACACCCTGCTGGTGGCAATCGCCCTGCTTTTCACTTCCCCAAGTTTTGCGGAATTGAGTATCGAGTCGGATGTTATTTACGGCCACAAAGATGGCATGGCCCTGGTGTATTCCGTGCTACAACCGGAAAATGCCAATGGCGCAGCCATCGTGTTCATGGTCAGTGGTGGCTGGTTTTCTCGCTGGTCACCGCCGCAGAGATATGCGCGTCAATTCGACGATATGCTGGATGCGGGTTTCACTGTTATTCCCGTGCATCATGGTAGCGCACCCCGATACCGGGTGCCCGAGGCCTACGCCGATGTGAGCCGGGCGATCCGCCACATCAAGTTACATGCGCAGCAGCATGGCATCGATCCGGATCGAATCGGCGTCACCGGTGGCAGCGCCGGCGGGCATCTTTCACTGATGTTGGGATTGGATTCCGATGCCGGTATAGACGGCGACAGGGATGAGGTCATGCGTAACAGTAACGCTGTCGCCGCGATCGTCGCCTATTTCCCACCGGTGGACCTGGGAGAAATTACCGGGCCCAACGACCGCTTTCCGGCGCTGGATTTTGAGCAGGGTAAGGCTGCGGCCATTTCACCCATATTGCATGCGGATCCCAGTGACCCACCGACCCTGTTGATACATGGCGATGCCGATACACTGGTTGATATCAGTAATTCAATCGATATGCAGGCGGAATTCGAAAAACACCATATCACTAGTGAGTTCATCACCATTTCTGGCGCGGGACATGGTTTTCGTGGCGACGATGCGGTCCGGGCGGCTGCGTTGCGGCTGGATTGGTTTAAGAAATATCTGTTGTAGGAAACAGAGAACAAATATTTGCGATCCGAACCGGCTGTCTAATTAGATATTATTGCAGTTGGTTCAGTTAACGCTGTGTAGAACGCGCTGGGTGAGCGGCCCCTATTGTCTCAGCGGCTTGCACCCATCCCGGGTGCCCTCACTCGGTCGGGAGCCCTGGAAAACGGTCTCCCTCTGTCACTCGGTGCGGCGCCTTGATTGCTGAGTCAACAGGGGCCGCTCACCCATCGCTTGCAGTTCCCACTTAACTTGGTGATATTTTGGGGGATACCGAGAATCTTTGGCCTCGCTTAGAGAGCGGCGGCTAGTCGGGTGCCCTGATCGATTGCGCGTTTGGCGTCGAGTTCTGTTGCTACATCTGCGCCGCCAATTAGATGATAAGTTTTGTCGAGTCCTTCGCTGAGTTCCCGGCGTGAAATTTGGCCGGCACAGATGATCACGTTGTCGACTTCCAGCAGTTTGGGTTCTGCGTTCTCCAGCAGATGCAAACCGGCATCGTCTATGCGTTGATACTGGCACCCGGAATGCATCCTGATGCCGCGTTTGATGAGGCCGAGGCGGTGAATCCAGCCCGTGGTCTTGCCGAGGTTCTTGCCCAGGCCTTCGGATTTGCGTTGCAGCAGGTGAATGGTTCGTGGCGACGGGGTTACGTTGGCTTCGATTCCCTCGATGCCGCCGCGGCAGTGCATTTCCATATCGATGCCCCATTCATTCATGAACACTGGAATATTCAGCGCGCTCGAGGGGCCGGCGTGGGATAGATATTCGGCGACATCGAAGCCAATGCCGCCGGCCCCGATAATAGCGACCCGATCGCCCACTTCGACCTTGCCGCTGATGACATCGATATAACTTAAAACACAGGGGTGATCGATGCCTTCGATATCGGGAATGCGCGGTAAGATGCCGGTGGCGAGAATAATTTCGTCAAAATCGGAGGCGTTGAGATCATCACTGCTGACCTGTTGCTTCAGTCTCACATCGACGCCGAGCAACTCCAGCTGGCGCTGGTAGTAACGCAAGGTTTCGTAGAATTCTTCCTTGCCCGGAATCGCCTTGGCCAGGTTGAATTGACCGCCAATGCTATCTGCCGCATCGAATAAGGTGACCCGGTGGCCACACTCTGCCGCAGTCACGGCGGCGGAGAGGCCGGCCGGGCCGGCGCCGATCACGGCAATTTTTTTGATCTTATCGGCACGCCCGATTATGAGTTCCAGTTCGTGGCAGGCGCGGGGGTTCACCAGGCAACTGCTAAGCTGGCCGTTGAATATATTGTCCAGACAGGCTTGATTGCAGGCAATGCAAGTGTTGATTTCATCTGCCTTGTTGGCCTGGGCCTTGTTCGCGAAATACGCATCCGCCAATAACGGGCGTGCCATCGATACCATGTCGGCATCGCCCCGGGCTAATATCTCTTCGGCAACTGCCGGCGTGTTAATGCGGTTGGAAGTGATCACGGGGACTGAGAGCTGTTGCTTGAATTTTGCCGTAACCCAGCTAAAGGCGGCGCGAGGCACCTTGGTGGCGATGGTGGGTATGGTTGCCTCGTGCCAGCCAATACCGGTATTGATAATGGTCACTCCAGCCTCGATGAGCGCCTGGCCCAATTGCAATACCTCTTGGTAGCTGCTACCGCCTTCCACCAGATCCAGCATCGACAGACGGAAGATGATGATAAATTCCTTGCCCACCCGTGCCCGAACGCGGCGCACAATTTCCAGTGGTAAGCGAATTCGATTGGCATAGCTACCACCCCATTGATCGTCTCGATGATTGGTGCGTTCGACGATGAACTCATTGATGAAGTAGCCCTCGGAGCCCATGATCTCGACGCCATCGTAGTCAGCTTGTTGGCAGAATTGGGAAAATTCAGCGAAGCCTTCGATCTCCCGTTCTATCTGCTCGGGTGTTGCCTCTTTTGGTATATAACGGTTGATAGAAGATTTGATTGGAGATGGTGCAATTAGATTTTCCTGCCTGGAATAACGACCGGTGTGCAAAATCTGCAGGCAGATTTTTCCACCTTCGCGGTGAACAGCCTCGGTGATCAGGCGGTGATTATCGATTTGCCCGGCCTGCTTGAACAAGGGGATGGCACCATCCGGCAGGCAATGTTCGCTGAGCATGAATCCGCCGGTAACGATCAGCGCCACACCGCCCCGAGCCCGCTCGCCGTAGAAGGCAGCCATGCGCCGGTGGCCATCGGCAATGTCCTCCAGGCCGGTATGCATGGATCCCATCAGGATGCGGTTCTTCAGGCTGGTAAATCCAAGATCAAGCGGCTCGAAAAGTCGCGGATAGGGTGGTTCGATGAGGTTCTGCATGTAACTATTTCACATTTTTCTATAATAATTCATGAGATCCCTATGATACCTCGTAATGCTTCAATACCTAGCAGTTCAATTTCCCGATTATTAACAAGTATTAGGCCCTTGCGTTGCAGCGCCGTTAATCTTCGGCTTAATGTTTTAATAGTTAATCCCAGATATTCCTCAATGTCGATGCGGACCATCGGTAATAGAAAGCGGGTTGGAGAAAGCAATATGCGCGCATAACGAGTAGACAGCCCTAGTAACAACGAGGCGGTACGTTGTTCGGCGGTGTAGCTGCTAAGCAGGGTATGGATTTGCTGATCCTTGGCAATCTCGTTTCCCGTGATGGTAAAAAATGATGTTGCAGATTGGGTAATTGCTGACTCAGTCGTTCAAGTTGGATATAGGGGATTTCGCATATTGATGAATGTTCTAAAGCCCTAGTTGAATTGACATATATTTTACTGGTAATTCCATCCGTACCGATAATGTCCCCGGGTAAGAAAAATCCGGTGACTCGACGCTTACCACTATCACTGAGAATTTAGGATTTAAAACTGCCAAAACGCACCGCATACACTGACTCAAAAATATCATCCTGGCGATAAAGATTATCGCCTTTTATATAAGGGCGATTTCGTTCGACGATAATATCCAGTTGATGAATCTCGGATTTGTCCAAGTTAATAGGTAGGCATAACATATTCAGACGATAACTTGCACAAGATATCTTGGCATTGTGGGCGCAAAGCTCGCGTGTCGTTGTGGTAGCTTGCAATGGATTAATGCCGGTCTGTGAATTGTTGGTAATGTCTGCTGAGTTCATCGGAGACTCCTCTCGACCAAGGCGAGTGTGCTATCAATCACCTGCTTGAACAATTTGGATTCAATCTCTGGCCGTATATTTCTCTGAATTTAGGCATGTTTCCGCCCAGCATTACTGGCTTGATTTATTTAAATAGTCGATCTCTAATGTTTATTGTAGGAAACTACCAAGCAGGAATGTTGATCTAGATTAAGATATGACACTAGCAACGAATTTACTATTGAGCCAATCAGTGGGGCAGACAAAAGGAAAATTCGTATTCATGTTGGAACTAAACAATATCCTAGTCATCATCGAGCCGGACGGCGATTCGCAAGTTGTTTTGGAGAAAGCTGTTCAATTGGCGAAGTATGCCGAATCTGAAGTGGAGTT
>JADFIJ010000239.1 GCA_022566775.1 Pseudomonadota bacterium
TGCTGCAGCCTGAGCAATTGACGGGTATGTTGCTTAGCGCCCACCTGATCATATTCTGGCTATCCCAGGACAGTAATGTGACGCCACCCGTATGCCTGGCCTCTTTTGCCGCCGCCGGTATTGCCGGTACCTCGCCCATGGCGACCGGGTTAACCAGTTGGAAAGTCGCCAAAGGACTGTACCTGGTGCCGGTGCTGTTTGCTTACTCGCCGCTTATATCCGGTAGCTGGCCCGAGCGCATCGAAGTCTTTATCTGGTCCTGCATGGGGCTATACGCAATGGCCGGCGTACTCTCCTGGCATCTGGAAACCAGGCTCAATGCGGCCACAGCCGGCCTATTGCTATTAAGCGCCGCGCTACTGATGTGGACGCCGTTTCCTATCTATTTTCACATGGTAGGTGCCGGGATTCTGGTGGCAATCGTCGTTATTCAGAATCGCAGCACGAAAGCGATTGCCCACCCCGGCACTTGAGAACAACCGTAACTTAATGAGTAATCATCCATGAGCAACTACAAAGCCCGACAAATTCATTTGATACGCCGCCCTGTTGGTATGCCCACCCATGACGATTTCGCCCTGGTGGAAGTAGCGCTACAGCCACCTGACGACGGTGAGGTGCTGGTTCAAAATCGCTTCATGTCGGTGGACCCCTATATGCGTGGTCGCATGCGCGCCGAGGCCAGCTATGCAGCGCCCTACCAGCTAGACACGGTCATGTACGGCGGGGCTATCGGCGAAGTGATGGAATCCGCCGATGCCAGCTTGCAGGTGGGCGATATGGTGTTGAATGGCGCCGCCTGGCAGGACAAATTTATCGCCCCCGCCGCCACCGTTAACAAGCTGACGCCGTTCGATCCTGACCGGCTCTCGCTCTATCTGGGCACGCTCGGCATGCCCGGCTTAACGGCTTATGTTGGCCTGTTAACCTACGGCGAGCCCAAGCAAGGTGAGACGGTTTTCGTTTCTGCGGCATCGGGCGCGGTGGGCGCGAATGTATGCCAGATCGCAAAATTAAAGGACTGTCGTGTAATCGGCAGTGTCGGCAGCGACGCCAAGGCACAATGGTTGCTGGATGAATGCTGAGTTGATGCGGTAATCAATTACAAAACCTGTGGCGATCTCAGCAAGGCGCTCGCAGATGCGGCGCCGAATGGCATCGATGTCTATTACGAGAATGTGGGCGGTGACCATCTGCAAGCGGCGTTGAATGTCATGAATCCCTTTGGCCGCATCGCGGCCTGCGGCATGATTTCTTCCTATAACAATGCCGAGCCGGTTCCCGGCCCAAATAATCTGATGCTCATCGTCGGCAAGAAGATTCGCATCAACGGTTTCATAGTTTCTGACCACGGTGATAAGCGTGAGCAATTTCTGCAAGACATGGTTCCCTGGATCCAGGCAGGCAAGATAAAGAGCCGCGAGACCGTGGTCGAAGGCCTGGATAATGCCGTTGATGCTTTCTTGGGTCTGTTCAGCGGCAACAATTTCGGTAAGATGGTGGTCAAGCTATAACTCACACATCGAGCGGATTCGGTCATGCTGACTCCGATAATTTTTCTGTCTTTTGGCTTTATTCTGCTCGTTGCCGGCGCAGAAACTCTGGTGCGAGGCAGCGCCAATATCGCCCTGCGTGCAGGCATCTCTCCGCTGATAGTCGGATTGACCATCGTCGCTTTTGGAACCAGTGCGCCCGAACTCGCCGTTAGCGTCCGTTCCATCACCTCCGACTTGAGCGGCCTTGCTCTGGGCAATGTGATCGGATCCAACATCGCCAATATAGGCCTGATCCTGGGTATTACCGCATTAATCAATCCGCTGCGCATTACCCGTCAGTTATTGAGAAATCAGATACCGCAGATGATCGCCGCCTCCTTGCTGCTGTGGATATTGTTACTGGATAACAGCCTCGACTTTTTCGATGGCATGATTCTCACCACCGCACTGCTAGCCTTTCTCGTTTACAATTTTCGACAAGCCAGTGCCGAAACCCAGGACCAGGACATACCCATAGCGGCCCCGGATTTCAGCCTCATTGCTCGTGGCATACCCTTCGATATAGTGTTGGTCATCGTCGGCATGGCCTTGCTCGTGTATGGCAGCAATATCTTCGTCAGCAACGCCGTCACCATCGCCCGCGCCGTGGGTGTCAGCGAGGCGGTCATCGGTCTCACCCTGGTTGCCATCGGCACCAGCATGCCGGAATTGGCCACGTGCAGCATCGCCGCCTTCAGAAAACAGACCGATATCGCTCTGGGCAATATCATCGGCTCGAATCTCTTCAATATCCTGGGCATTCTAGGCATCACCTCACTCATCGCGCCGATTAACGGCGACCAGATTTCTTCTCAAGATTTCATATTCCTGATGCTGTTTGCATTGATTCTCTACCCGATGGCAAGAAGCGGGATGAATATAAACCGCACGGAAGGCGCGTTCCTGTTGTCTGGATACCTGGTGTTCCTGGTCTTCGCGTTTTCCCTCTAGGGTTTTTGGTCACGACCTCGAAAACCCTGATAAAACCGTCGATAACACCGGCGATTGCATCCAGGATTCAAGTAATCTCAACTGGGGCGGGTTTATTTGTTCAGCACCCGCAGTTACTATTCAATCCAGGGAGTTTAAGCAAATGAGTTATGCCTTGATGAGCAGCGGCTTAATGGCACTGTTGTTATTCGCGCTGAGTTTTATGGTATCGATGACCCGCGCCCGGGAAAAACGGCTATATGGCAACGAGGAGGATCCCGGCAGCTGGTTAACCAAGATAGTCCGGGCGCAGGGTAATGCCACCGAATATATACCGATTTTGCTGATTCTCATGTTGCTGCTGGAGATGGAAGGCACCGCCAACTGGGCTGATTATGTTTACCTCGCCGCCTGTGCCTCACGCTACTTTCATGCCGGGGGCATGTTGCTGAGCAAATCTCTCAACGAACCCCACCCCCTGCGTTTCATCGGCAGCCTCGGCACCTATATTTGCGGCTTTATCCTGACCTCTTTATTGATTCAGGCCGCCTTGTAAACTGCCAGCGAACTTCCGGTTTACAAAGCACCAGCCTCAAGTAGATAGGCATGGATATCGCTGGCGATTAATTGATAACCGGCTGCGTTGGGATGGACAGCATCAGATTTTAAGCTGGCATTGCCTAACACCTCCTGCATGAGATCAGGCAGGTAGGCAACGCCAGTTTCCTCGGCGATTTCGTCATAGAAATCTGCCGTCGATAAAAACACGCCTGGCCGGGGTACGCCGAGTAACAAGACTTCCGCCGCCTGCTCCCGAATCAGCGCAATCATTTGCAGGATATTGTTTTTAGCCGCATTGTTACCACGGCTGCGCAGCATGTCGTTACCCCCATGACAGATAATAACCAGCTTCGGTTGATGTTGTGCCAGCAAGGCGGGCAGGCGCTGCAATCCGGCGGCGGAGAGTTCTCCGGAAACGCCGGCATTGATGATGTTCAACAGGGCCAGATTTTCCAGCACCTCGGGATAGCTCTGTTGTGCAGCAGCGCCGAATCCCGCCGTCAGGCTATCGCCGAATGCGAGCACGGTATCTCCCGGTTGCAACGGAGTGAGCGCGACCCTGTCGCCGCCACAGCTACCGAGGATGAATAATGCACAGATGCACATGAGTCTTGCCGCAGCTTGCATCAGAACCTGACTCCTTTAATTTTAAATAGTGTCAACTATCCGCAGGATTTCTGGCCAGGTATCGGTCCAGGGCATTGGCAAATTGCCGTTTGTCGCTGTCGCTGAATTGGGCGGGACCGCCACCATGTACACCACTGCTGCGCATGGTATCCATAAAATCTCTCATATTCAGCCGGGCCTTTATGGTATTGGCGGAATATTCCTCTCCCCGCGGGCTGATCGCCTCTGCGCCTTTGCCGATGACCTCATCCGCCAGAGGTATGTCCCCGGTAATCACCAGGTCCCCGGATTGTACGCGGCGGACGATCTCATTGTCGGCGACATCGAAACCCTGCGCCACCTGAATTGCCTGGATATGTTTGATCGGGGGCGTGTGCAGGGGTTGATTCGCGAGTAAGGTCAGGGCAACACCACTGCGCTGCGCCGCCCGGAACAAAATTGCCTTGATCTGATTAGGACAGGCATCTGCATCGACCCAGATCGTCATGATTCAATCCCTGTAAAAAAACCAACTGCCATTATAAACCGGACTATCCCTGAGGTATCCTCACAAAATATCGAGTTAGCTCACAAAGATTGGACTAAAAAGAGATCCTGTGCATCGTGCTGGAACTGACTAAACATATGTGTCGTTTGTCCGCGAATTTGAGTTGCCTAGTCCCCTTGCGCACGCCCATATATCCTTCATTTTAGCCAGCGCTGCGGAAACTCGCTTCGCTCAGACAGTCCTTGCTTAATCTGTCTAAAATGAAGGATATAAGCATGGCCTGATTGTGCGCAAGGGGACTAGGCAACTCAAATTCGCTCGATTAAGTGATGAACGATAATTCAGTGATTTCGATATCGTTTAAAACCATATACCTCCAGGTTTTCACTGAAATGAGGCGATGATCCTAAGAATGGGACACCGGCGACCCACGACTACTGTCTTCACTTAAAGTAGTAGCAAAGCCACT
>JADFIJ010000054.1 GCA_022566775.1 Pseudomonadota bacterium
GTTTTCCAGCTGTTTGCTAAAATACAGATGATAACCTGAGTTATCTTCATTTCGATAATGGCTACAGAATATAACCGGCGAATTGTTAACTTTTGCGAACCTGGCCGTGGCTGTGATAGTGGCGGCGGGGTGACCAAAAAACGGGACAAACACCGAGTACTTGGCACCATAGTCCTGGTCTGGCGCATACCAGAGAATATGGCCAGATTTCAAACTACGCATGGCGCCCCGCACATTCTTGCGATCGAAAATCCGGTCGCAGAATCGCAGTCGGCCATTCATCATGGCGGCATCAAACAGAGGATTCTTGTTGGGACGAAACGTTGCGTCTATATCCTTGAACATGCTGATCATCAGCCCGCCAAAATCCAGAGTCGAAAAATGTGCACACAGAAGTAGTACACCCCTGCCCTCGGCAAGGGCGAGTTCAATATTCTCCAAACCCGAAACCTTGACCATGGGACGGAAAACCTCCGGATCTCCAAACCATGCCATTGCGGTCTCAACCAGGCCAATACCGTTTGAGGAGAAGGTTTTCTTCACCAGTTTGCGGTGTTCTGATTGTGATAATTCTGGAAAACATAGCTTGAGGTTGACTTCACACACGTGTCGTCGCTCCCTCGCCAGATAATACGCTAGTGAGCCCAGTAGCCTGCCGAGCATGAGCTGAAAGGCATAAGGCAGACGGGCGACAAGCCACATTAGAAACAGGCCAATCCAGGTAAGCCAGTAACGCGGCGCCGTGAATTGGCGCAAGGGAATCAATCGCTGAGAATCGTCAGACATGGAACCAGGAACCCATCTTGATCGACGCTTGCTCTGAGGGCCAGAGATATTGTGTACTTGATCAGAGGCTCCCCAGGCAGTTGTTCGCTCGTAGTTTACACGTGGTAAATGAGCATTTTGAGCCTTATATTAACGCAGTATTGTGCCAACTGAGAGTTTTTCAACAGCCTGCTAGGGATAGTTCATGCGAATCTACTCACACCAAGCCCTGTGCTATGATCTTCCGTCATGGAATTATCGATAAAATCCTATTCGGAGAGCGCCCAATGAAACTGGAAATGCCTCCATTCCACCGGGCCAAACTCCTGGTGGTGGGCGATGTAATGCTGGATAGATATTGGCACGGAGAAGCCTACCGGGTATCCCCGGAAGCACCTGTTCCCGTGGTCCGGGTGGGCAACATGGAAGACCGGCCTGGCGGTGCCGGCAACGTGGCACTCAACATTGCCGCGCTCGGTAGTGCCGCCACTCTGGTGGGAATCATTGGCGATGACGAAGCCGGCAAGGAACTGGGTTCCAGGCTGCATGCGGCTGGCGTCTACTGTGAATTTCTGCGCTCGTCCGACAAACCTACCATCACCAAATTGCGCGTAATCAGCCAGCACCAGCAACTCATTCGGCTGGATTTTGAGCAGCAGTTTGAAGCCCAGGATATTGTCGGTTTGATTGAGAAAGTTGCGTCTTTGATTGTCAATGCCCAGATCCTGGTGTTGTCAGATTACGGCAAGGGCGCGTTGCAGGACGTTCCTGGAATTATTGACCTCGCACACAAGCAAGAGATTCCAGTCATCGTCGATCCCAAGGGTTCCGATTTCCAAAAATACCGAGGCGCCACCGTGATTACCCCGAACTTGAGTGAGTTCGAATCGGTAGTCGGACAGTGCAGCAATGAGGATGATTTGGTCAATAAAGGCTTGCAGGTATTGTCAGATCTGAATTTGCAGGCTTTGCTGATCACCCGCGGTGAAGCGGGCCTGACCCTGATCCGTCCCGATTCACCCGAGCTGCACCTGCCGGCACGAGCCCAGGAAGTATTCGATGTGACCGGTGCCGGCGATACCGTGATATCCGTCCTGGCTTCGGCCCTGGCAGCCGGCGATAGCCTTGCCGATGCCACTGCACTGGCGAATCTAGCCGCCGGACTGGTAGTTGGGAAATTGGGTACCGCTGCCATCAGCGGCCCGGAACTGCGGCGCGCTATATTGGCCGAACAGAATTCAGGTCGCGGCGTTATGACGGCGGAGCAACTTCAGATCGCGGTGCAAGATGCCAAGGAGCATGGTGAGAAGATCGTCTTTACCAACGGCTGTTTCGACATTATTCACGCCGGGCATGTGGGGTATCTAGCGGAAGCAAAGCGACTGGGAGATCGGCTCGTGGTTGCGGTCAACGATGATGATTCTGTACGCAGGTTAAAAGGGGCAGGTCGCCCAATTAATCCGCTTGAGCGACGCATGGCGGTGCTGGCAGGATTGGAAGCCGTGGACTGGGTAGTCAGTTTTTCCGATGATACCCCCGAACCCTTATTGAAATCTCTGAAGCCTGATATATTGGTTAAGGGCGGCGACTACACGTTGGATCAGGTGGTCGGCGGTGACTTTGTACAATCCTACGATGGTGAAGTCAAAGCCCTGGAATTTCTGGATAATTGCTCGACTTCGGCGATCATGGAGAAACTGAAAGAAGTAGGTGATTAATCAGAGCTTCCCCGGCTCGTCAATCAGGCGAGCGCTCTTACAACAGACTCGACATTCTCTCGCAGGTGCTCCGGGTTGATAGTCCCCACGATCACGCTGCTCACACCAGCGGGAGTGAGGGCAAATTTCAAATTTTTCTCGATCGAATTCTCTCCGGCCGTAGCGGCGTAGCCGCTGTTGAGAGCCTTCTTGATCAGCACTCCCTTGTTCAGAGAATTTGCATAACGGATTACTTCGGCATCATCCGTAGTAGATGGATTGTAGGTAACCATGACGAGGTCGCTGAGCTCCACTGCTTTTAGTCCACCATCCAGAGACTTCGTTGACATACCCACCGCTCGAATCAGCCCCTTCTCCTTAAGATCCATCAGGGTTGGCAGACATGCGGTCGATTCGATGATGTGCATGTCATTACCATCAGAATGTACCAGTACAATATCCAGATAGTCGGTATTCAGATTTCGCAGGCTGCGTTCGATGCTATGCCGCACATGTGTTTCGGAAAAATCATAGTAGGATTTGCCGTTGCGAAACTCCTCGCCGACCTTGGTGCAGATCACCCAATCCTGGCGATCAGTCAGTAGCTTGCCGAGACGCTGCTCACTACTGCCATACGCGGGGGCGGTATCCAGCAAATTGATACCCAGACTCCTCGCCTGATCCAGCAGTGCAATGAGTTCCCGATCGGAAGGTAATGGAAAAGGAGCAGGATATTTTAGTTCCTGGTTGCGGCCGAATTTTACCGTGCCCAAACCCAAGACCGAGACATCGATGCGAGATTGGCCTAATTGTCGCTTGGTTAAGCTCACTATGCATTAATTCCAGACCGCAGTGGCGATCTCTGGCTGACCCAGTAGTTTATTCAGTTCCACTGTGTTGGCTTTCGCTATGGGTGTAATCGATTTTGCAGCCAGATGCTCAATGAGTTTATCGGCCAGGGATGGCGTAAGGGTTAGCTTGGTTGGCCATGCCACTAGCACATTAGCTTCCTCGATATAGAGAGCATCATCGGGACGAAACTTGTTGCCGAGTTTCGCTTCCGCCCGATTAATGGTGAAGCAGCCCCATTGCGCATCGCCCAGGTCCAACCAGGGGAACAACTCCTGTACCAGCGCAGTTGCAGCCGCCACTTGCTCTGCGGCGTTTCTTTCCACACCGGTTTCCGCCAGTTCGCCACCCAGATACCAAACCGTAGATCCGTCCGCGGCGGCGTGCGAAGTAATGGTTAGTTTGGGTGTGAGACTGAAGCTGTCGCCGATGCAGTGTACATACAGGGCAGGTAGTCCGGGTTTTTTCACATATACCATGTGTAATGGTCGGATCTGAGATTGGGGCTTTAGCAACCCTGCCCGGGAAACTAGCCCTTCGTTGCCTTCACCGGCACAGAATATGAATTGCCGGGATTCGATACGCAGGGAATCATCGCCGTTGCTTACAGTGAGATGATCGATGTCGCCCCTGTCATTTCTGGAAAACACCAGAGATTCTGCATCGATGCGATAGATGTGATGTTCCTGCTTGCGAACGAGTTCAGCGAGCAGTGATTCGGTGTCTATGACAAAATCTGGCAATTGGTACAGAGTGCCGGCCACCGTGGCTCGCTTGAAAAATTCCGGATAGGCAGATTTATCTACCGCTTCTACTCGACCACGAAGACTTTTGCTGCCAAGAAAGGTTTTGAGTCTGGACCTAAATCCTGCTTCGGACCACATATAGTAGTTTTCACTGCGCAGGCAACACCCCCGCAAATCGATATCGCCTTCTCCCTGCAAGCACTGGCGCCAGCGCGCGGGCATGTCGGCGATAGCCTCGGCGGTAGCGCTGAATGATCCGCTCAGGGCATACTTGAGACCGCCGTGGATAATTCCCTGGGAGGCAATAGTTTGACCGCCCCCGAGGGTATGGGCCTCTAACAAAATGGCGTGAAAACCTTCCTTGCGCAAGCGGTTCAGCAGCCACAAACCGGCCACGCCACCGCCAAAGATGACGATGTCGGTTGAATACGTGGATGTCATTAGTTACCTTATCATCAGTTACGTTAGCCCACTGCTTCAAGCCGGGATGGGTACGCCTTTTCTTATCTCTGCTTCCTGTTCTCGCTCCAGGGTTGAATGGGAAACAGAGAAATGAGAGAAGAGTATATCGGCTTAAAGTTTGATTTCCCAACCGCAGCCCAGGCCAAGAGGCAGCCCGACAGCTCTCATGTATCGATTCGTTTATAGCTTGTTTTTTTATCTCGCAGTGCCCTTCATCCTATTCAAACTGCTCTGGAGATCGCTCAAGGCGCCAGCGTATAGACGCAGATGGGCTGAGCGCTTTGCCCTGGCTTCGATGCCTGAGGGCTTTGAGGCATCGAAGCAAACCATCTGGATTCATGCCGTCTCAGTGGGTGAGACCGTGGCCTCTGTGCCGTTGGTGCGTCAGTTACAGCAGGCATATCCCTCTACGCAGATAATGATTACCACCATGACACCAACCGGCTCGGACCGAGTTGCAGCGCTGTTTGGCGACAGCGTCTATCACCAGTACATTCCCTATGACTTGCCCGCCGCCATCGGTAGATTTATCGATGCGCTGCGGCCGGTGGTGTTGATCCTGATGGAGACCGAGCTGTGGCCAAACACCATCCACTATTGTCATCGTCAGGGAGTCAGGATAGTTCTGGGGAACGCCCGGCTCTCGGCAAGATCGGCCAGCGCCTATAGCAAAATCTCGGGACTAAGCAAACCCATGCTCTCTGAGATCGATTGCATCGCGGCGCAGTCGCCGGCCGATGCCCGCCGCTTTATTGAACTTGGAGCAACGCCGGAAGCAGTTGAAGTAACCGGCAGTCTAAAATTCAACGTGGAGATTGACGAGTCGGGATTGCCTCCCGGATCGATATTTCAATTCCTCAAGGAGTCAGGCCGCACGGTGTTGATTGCGGCAAGCACGCGGGATTCAGAGGAAGGCAAAGTCCTCGCGGCGTTCGCACAATGCCTGCAGTCTGATGCGTCGATGTTGCTGCTATTGGTACCGCGACATCCTGAGCGCTTCGATAATGTGGTCAATCTCTGCCAGCAAAAAGGTTTCACAGTGGTTCGGCGTAGCCAACTGAAATCAGTCCAAGCCTCGGTGCAGGATACAACCCAAATCATCGTCGGTGATTCCATGGGGGAGATGCAGAACTACTATCGATGCGCAGATATCGCATTTGTAGGTGGTAGCCTGGTTGATACCGGTTGTCAGAATGTGCTGGAACCTGCCGCCCTGGGCATACCGGTAGTGGTGGGGCCCTCGCAATATAATTTTGCCAGTATCTGCTCCCAACTCGAAGCGGCTGGCGCCCTCAGAACCGTTGCAGATGAAACTGAACTGGCCAGATTTTTAATAGAGTTGAATAGCGATGAGGCCGAGCAGGAGCGCATGGGGGCAGCGGGGGAAAAACTGGTGCGAGCGAATCAGGGCGCGCTTCCCGCGATGATGAAAATCGTTCAGTCGACAATCGGGTAAAATAAGGGTGCAGGTAATCGCCACCCTGTCTCTGTTAATTTTTGTCCGGCTCGGGGCGTGCTCGCTGGCGTAGCTTCAAGTCGATTCACCGCCTGGTTAGATTTTCGACGCCCTGTTCGGTAACCCGAACATTGTCTTCCACCCGAATTCCGCCGCAGGGATAGAGTTCATCTACGAGTTCCCAGTTAATAAATTTGCCCCTGGCCTGATTCCGCTCCGCTTCGAGTAGCAGCGGAATGAAATAGAGACCCGGTTCCACGGTAAACACCATATTTTCCTCCATGATACGGGTGTTTCGCAGTGCCGGTGAATGCTCGGCGGGTGGCGAGCTACCGCCTGCGATATCTTTCTGTTGACCACCCACATCATGCACCTGTATGCCCAGCAAATGACCGACGCCATGGGGCATAAAAAGTTGGGGTATTTTTTGATCTATCAGCGCGGCCGGTGGCTGCCTGCACAGATCATGTTCGACCAACAGATCCGCTACGCCAGCCAGGGCCGCGTCGTGCAAGTCCTGATAGGCCATGCCTGGCTTGATCCGGCATACCAATTCCTGTTCCAGTTTTTCCATACCCGTTAACAGGGATTTGAACACCGTGTTCGCCGTCTCCTTTATCGATGTGCGGGTAATGTCTGAGCCATAGCCATTTACCCGGCAGCCCGCATCGATGAGCAAAACCTGGCTCGCTTGCGCACAATCACGACGCTTGTGCTGATAGTGCAGGATGGCCGATTTCTCATCCAGGGCGACGATATTGGTATAAGGGCTTTGCTCTTCCAATATGCCACAGGCGTTTAGAAACGCCATGTGGATGTCGTACTCACTACCGCCAAGCAGAAAACTCTCCCGTGCGGCGGCATGACCAAGCAGGCCGACTCGATTGGCCTCTCGCAGCTGTTCCAATTCATAATCGGTCTTGATCGCCCGTTGAAAATCCAGATAAGCCAGCAGTGCATCAGGATTGATCAACTCGGTATCGATGCCAATCGAGCTGGCGAATTCCGTCTCGGCCCCGAGGTAGGCGATTCGAGTATTGGGCAGGTGTTTGCCAAGCTCGCCTGCCGATGTCAGCCTGATAATTTGAAATTGTTCGTCCCAGCTGCTCTCGGTCAAAATCGTTTGCTCGTACCAGAAATCCTGCGGCACCACCTGAAAGTAGATGGCTTGCTGCGTGGGTGCGATGTAGACAAACTGATCGGGTCTGTTAACGGGCAACCAATGCAGGAAATGCCCATAAGCCTGGAAGGGAATAATGCGATCGTCAGCAAAATAACGACCTTCGCTACCGCTGTGAATCAACACGCCCTCTATACCGATAGCGCCGTTCTCGCTATTCACATGGATCAGGCTGGATTCGTAGTTGCGCCTGAGCTTGGCGATGTGATCGCCATAGCTCTTGGACAAATCGGTGGAAGAGTTGTTTGATTTCACGGGGCCTACCCTAATACTTGCTGTCTTTTGCTGACTAAATATCGGCAATGGAATTATACTTCGAATCGCAGAATACAAACACTAATTGGAACTGGCAAAGATAGTAGAGGGGGAAGCCATGGACTATTGCTTAAGGGGAGTAACTTATGTCTGATATTGCTGTATACATGATCGCGAATCTCGTCGTCGAAGACGCCGCCGAGTACCGAAAATATGAGCAGGGGTTTTTCCCCATCCTGAAACGCTTCGGTGGTGAATTCATCACTTTTGACGATAAACACGAAACCCTGGAGGGCACCGACCCCCTGGAGGGCCGGGTCATCCTGTTCAAGTTTCCTTCCGAGCAGGCAGCGAAAGACTGGTACGCCGATGAGGACTATCAGGCACTGTCGGAGTTTCGCCGAGCCGGCACCATCTTAAAGAGCCTGACCCTGGTGCATGGTATGCCACCGCGCAACTAGCCTGGATATTTCACCGGTACGCGTAAAACTTCAGGCAACTAGTAAAATATCCGGGCTAGTCAGAAACAAACGCGGTAAAAACAAGAGGAATCGACATGATTAGATCTACAACTCCAACATTGCAGGGTCGTGAAATCACCGAATATCTCGGTATCGTGGTGGGAGAGGCCATTCTCGGTGCCAATATCTTCAAGGATATCTTCGGTGCTATTCGGGACATCGTCGGCGGCCGCGCCGGTGCTTACGAAGAAGAAATGGGCAGGGCCCGCGATATTGCCTCCCAGGAGATAGAGGACGAAGCCAGAGCGCTCGGTGCCAATGCCATCGTCGGCATCGATCTGGATTATGAGGTATTGGGTGCCAAGAATGGCATGATGATGGTAAGTGTTAGTGGCACCGCGGTTCGGATCAAATGAGTCTCTTTTGGTTTTTTCCAGAAAAAGGTTCAGAGCCTATAGGTCGTAATCGTAACCAGCAGCAGATAATTGCAGCATCGTACCATCCGGATCGGCGACAAAAACACTCGTACTGGCATTTCGTACTTGAGCATAACCTGCATTTTTCAATTCCGCTTCTACTCGATCGGCATCAAAATTGTCAATGCCTATTGCAAAATGATCAATGTCACCTTTTTTGGGATTTTGTTTAACACCGCAGGTTGAGGATGACAGCGGGCACAGACTAATAAACCCACCACCGGGAAAATCTAGCGCATAACCGGCGCCAACAACTTCTCGGACTGGCGGCAGCCCTAGTACGCCAGTGTAGAACGCCTCAGAGCGCGATAGATCCTCAACTCGAATATTTACGTGATTCAGTGAGCGAGCGCGAAACAGACTAGTTTGCGCCTGCAAGTGATTGGGAGCGGTTAGAAAAGCAATGGCACCGAGAAGTCCACGACGAGTCAGCTTGCCGGACTCATATTGTGACACTAATTCATTAATCGACTCTTTCATCAGTTTGTCCTGCGGGTTCTCCAATCGTCGACAAAATCATAACACCCTGTATAGACTGCGCGCGCAGTGCTTCGTCGCTTTAGATTTGATTGTTATGTGCTGGACTATGGTTCATTTTGGTCTTGCCCTGCAATATCTTCCTTAGATCGTTTTTGCTGTCGAGAAAAGATAACTATAACTAAGATTGCGATGAAAACCGCAACCACACCACCTATTTCTGCGCTACTCATACACTTCTCCGCGGCCAGGTATTAGCTAGACAAACAATTCCGGTAGTATATATACTTTTGTGATTAGCTAGAAAATGCAAAATATATATTCTCTAAAAATGTTAGCACAGCGCCCTTTGTTCTGCTGGAAGTCGATATTTCAATACACATAACATGTGTATACGGCGCATGCGCCCTTTGTCATTTTGTTGTTCTCAGTCTATTCCGTAACTGCTTGAATTGGAATAGGTTGTTATTGCCTTTTCTAGTCTGGGTGAAACAAAGCGAGGGATCCCCATATTATGGAATACGAGACCATGTATTCCGGTTATGGGGTTTCCCCTATGTGCAGTCATATAATTTGTAACTGGTTGAAAACACGACTAATCCTGCCGTGACATCCTCCAAAGCGAGCATAATTCAAACACAACTCGTGCTTTCGTTGTGGAATCATCAAATGGGGAGACCCGAATTTTGCGAGATCTTGTGAATAGATGGCTCGTCCATATACAGAAAACTAGCCCAGTCACTAGCGTAGATTCTACGACCTTGCGAATAGAGCCTCCTCAGGAGGCAAGCGGGGGATTTATGGCAGGAATTAATAATCTGAACTAAACTAAAGGCAGCTTTGTCGATCTCTGCTGTGATCGCAACACTTATTCTAGCTGCATGCCCCATGTTAAGGATGACTTCGGCGATGAGTAATTTTGTCTACATATTCCACTGGCTGAGAGACTTCATTTTTCCAGGTCGGCAGTCTGCCAGCGGTGACTTGTGCAAGTGCATCTCCTTCTTTCTAAGAGAGCCTTTGCGTGCTGTTATTTTTACTCTCCACAGGAATGCCCGGTTCCTCCAACAAGTTGAACATCGTCGCGTCCACGCCTTAGACAGGCATAGAATCCAGCGATACGCTGCCAGCTTTGAATTACAGCAAGGCAATAAGTTTGCCAGCTTAACTGAGATGGACGGACGCTCCAGAATTCTGGCGACTTATCATTTTGGAGACTTTATCTACGGAATGAATTATCTGGTTTGTCTCGATCCGCCCGGTCGCAATCGACTCGTGCTAAGTCACGCCAGGCCCAATCGTAACTATGCAGAGAATATGCATAATGCCTTCGGTGCTAGAGCTGTAGGTGAGGCGGCTCAGCTCATTAGTGCCGATACCAGCACGGCTGCACTCTCCACTTTGCTACGTCACGGGGACTGTACTCTGGTGATGTTCTGTGATTTGCCGTCAGGATCTGGAGAGCTGGTTCGGATCAAATTTTTGAATCGCACAGCCTGGTTTCCGAGAGGTCCCGCCACACTGGCGATCACCAATCGAACGCCTCTGCTACCGGTGATTAATTACCTGCACGAGGGGTTGAACAAGATTGAACTGGCGCAGCAGATCGAGCCGGATTTGCTACCGGGCGAGTCTCTGGAAACTGGAGTCAGGCGAATTACTCAGCTGCTGATCAACTTCTTCGAACCATACTTTCTAAGATTTCCCGAGCAGTGGCGTTACCTTCGGCATCTGCCCTTGTATTTTGTAGAGGAGAAAACTGAGTCAGGGCTGACCTGAGGTTTGATCTGTAAAGGGTGGCATGAAAACTAAACGGTGCACAAATTCACGACGGCAAGGAGCTAAATGATGACAATGGAAGTTGATGTGAAGATTGCCTCAATATTGAGAAAACGATTTCCCCACCTCAAGGAGTTTGACGAATCAAGTTTAACAATGTCCCTGGATGGGTTGAAGTTGGACTCTCTGGAACTCATCGAAATTGTCTACGAGCTTGAAGAATACTTCTCTATTACTATTAATTCATCCGCGTTGGAGAAGTTGGGCACAATAGCGGATCTGATCAACGTTGTTGACAGCGAACTAAAGCAAGCTGCCTGATTTCGCCTGCCGATGAATGAGCGCGAAGAGTTGTTCCGCCCGCAAGCTGTGACTCACAGGTCAGGCAGGCCCTATCCCGCTCCCATAATATTTCAACACAGTATTCTCGCAAGTTTAGGCTGGCTGCTCGCCCTGTTATTGATCTGCCTCTTAGTGGTATTGGGTTCGACGAACTATAAGGAGACAGAGACCGCTTCAGGTATTTTGGAGCCACTTGAGGGATCACAAAAGATAGTGGCGCCGGTGTCTGCCATGGTGAAAGAGGTATTGGTTCAGGTTGGGCAGAGCGTCGAGAAGGGGCAAATTCTTGTTGTCCTGTCATCGTCAGTTTTCGATTACGCAGGCAGGCTCTCCCATCAGTCTCAACTGCAGCATTTAGATACACAGAGAAACCTGTTGCTCAGGCAAGTGGAAATCCAGCAGCAAATTCAGGATCAATCCAGGGATCGATTACTGGCAGAAGATGAAGGGCTGCTTGTGAGCGTAGAGATAATTAAGAGGGAAGCCGGGCTGTTGGGCTTGCAACTGGGAACTAGCGAAAGAAATATTACCTCGATTGCCGTGCTGCTCGAGAACGGAAGTGCATCGCAGTCTCAGTACGACCGTAGCTACACGGCTCATCTTGACCTGCTACGCCAGCAGCAGGAAATAGAGCAGCGGCGAGCGCAGTTAAGACAGCGGCGGCAAGACTTGAGGGCACAGCGGCTGGGGTCCAGACTTCTCTTTGAGCAGCAAAAATTGCAGAGCCTGGACCGGCTCGCTCAATATGATTATGAGATAGATATTCTGGATCACCAGGAGCGCTTCACCGTCGTCGCAGAAGATCGCGGCGTCGTTGCAGCCCTGGCAATTGAAGCGGGGCAGCCGGTGAGCCCAGGCCAATTATTACTTCGGATCAATCCCGTGAGTCCGCAATTACAGGCAATAATTTATGTGCCTTCGCGAGTGCTGGGTAAGCTGGCGACGGGTCAGGAACTCATGCTTTCTTACGATGCCTATGACTATCGTTACTACGGTCGCTATCAGGCAGTGGTGACACAAATAAGCCGGGCCAGTCTTGATCCGCGCGAGCTGCTGCTGCCGGTCCCTGGAATTTCAGAGCCGGTGTTCAAGGTGCTGGCCAGCCTGAATGAACAAACTGTTGAAGGTCCGGATATCGCCCGACTTCAAGCAGGCATGCTGCTAAACGCAGATTTCATCACTGCAGAAATGTCACTTGCAGCCTTTATTTTCAAGCCCCTGTTACGGTTAAGAGGACGAATCTGGTGATAAGCTTATTTCAGGGAAGAAATTCGCTACCAATCATATTTCAAGCTGAAGTCAACGAATGCGGATTAGCATGCCTGGCAATGCTAGCCAGCTTCTATGGCAAGCATATTGATCTCAGAACCCTTCGCAGTGGCTTTAGCATGCCTGCAACCGGCGCTTCCGTGAAACACTTGTTGCAGGCAGCCGATTTTCTCCAGTTACAGGGCAGACCCCTGAAGATGAATCTGGATGAACTGGGGAAACTGGCGCTGCCAGTTATCCTGCATTGGGATCTGGATCATTTTGTGGTTCTCAAGAAAGTCTCTCGCCGTCATGTACTCATTCACGATCCAGCCAAGGGGGTGAGAAAATATCAACTCCATGAGCTGGACATTCATTTTTCAGGTATAGCGATCGAAATAACGCCGCGCTCGGATTTTAAACAGCACAGGGAACGCCATGTTCATTCCCTTGCCGACCTCATCCAACCAACGGTTGCTTTGTATCGTGATTTGACTAAGGTATTTGTGCTTTCTCTTCTGATCCAGATATTTTCACTACTGACGCCCTTGTACCTTCAGTTGGTTATTGACCAGGGGATTGGCAAGGGCGACATGGATCTGGTTCTTCTCTTGGCCGTACTGTTTCTCATGGTGGTGATCGCCAGGACCCTGGTGAGCTACTTCCGTGGTGTATTCCTGTTGCAGTTCTCGAACCAATTGGGCTTTGGACTGGTCAGTCGCGTCTTCAGTCACCTCCTGCATCTGCCCCTGTCCTTTTTCGAGAGCAGGGAGATTGGCGACATTGTGTCCAGATTTTCTTCCCTGGAAAGCATAAAGCAGCTAATCACACAGGAAATGATTACGGTACTGGTGGACGGATTGTTCTCGGTTATTACCCTGTTTCTGCTATTTCTGTACAGCCCCCTATTGGCTGGAATCGCCACCGGCTCTACATCACTGTTCGTTTTTATCAGGATTCTCGCTATTAAGGCGGAGAAGAACAGGCGTCAAGAAGTCCTGGTTGCTGGCGCCAGGCAACAAACCGCATTCATAGAGAACATCAACAATGTAGCGATTACGAAAATCTATGGGATTGAGAACCAAAGAATTGAGGACTGGCAGGGCATCTATACGGATTTCATCAACACCGCCTACCACCTGGGCCATTTCCAGTTGGCAATCGGCTCCGTTCAGAGTTTGATTTTTGGCTTGGATAGTATTGCCACGATCTACTTCGGATCGCTGCTCTGTTTCGCAGGCGATTTGACGCTTGGCCAGCTCATGAGTTTTATTTTCCTGAAGCAACATTTTTCGAGTTCAATCGTGGCAATGCTGCCGAAACTGGCTGAACTAAAACTAATGAATCTGGAGCTGGAGCGTGTTGCCGACATCACGATGCAGGAACCTGAAGAATTGACCAAGCGCAATTCTCTGCTGCGGCGTTCACTCAAAGGCGCTATAGGAGTGAGGAATTTACAGTTCCGCTATTCTGCAGCGGAACAACCGGTAATCAAGGATTTGAGCTTCTCTGTGGCCCCGGGCGAATGTCTGGCGATCACCGGGAAATCCGGCTGTGGCAAATCCACGCTCATTAAACTGTTGCTGGGCCTGGAGCAGGCCGAGTCCGGTGAGGTACTAATCGATAATCTCGACTTGAGACAATTTGGGCTCGAGCCGCTGCGTCGAGAGTTATCCGCAATACTACATGGTGATGGGCTGATAGCCGGCGACCTGGCTTACAATATTTCCCTGGATGTGGAGCCGGGTAATGAAGGCCGGCTCAGGGAAGCATGCAAAAAAGCCGGGATAGAAGAATGGGTCGCCAGCCTGCCACTGGGATTCCGTACTCAAGTGGGCAGCCTTGGCGATGTGTTCTCCGCCGGCCAGGTACAGAGACTTGCTCTGGCGAGGGCGCTTTATCGACTACCAAGAATTTTGATACTTGATGAAGCCCTGTCTCATTTGAACAACGAGGTAGCAATCAGTTTGCTTGAGTCCATAAAGAAGATGGGAATTACAATAGTGTTGGCAACACACAATCCGCTGCTGGCGGAACTCGCAGACAAAAGATTGGTGCTTGGATAAGCGTGGAGACCATATGCCATTAATCAGAGGTGCCCAAGAAACAAGGAGGTCGTCATGACGATATCGAACAAGTTGCATCTTGCTGGAGAAACCTACCTGGTCGGCCTGGAAAGCAGAATAGCGGGAGATGGCTTCTGTGATGAGGCTTGTTACAAATTCTATCTGCTACGCCTGTTTAATTGTCTGAATCTATTCCAGGTAAAACTCCATGCCTATCTACTGCTGCCCAGGGAAGTGAGTTTGCTCGTAACCCCCGGCAGCCCATTTTGCCTAAGGAATTTGATGCGCACGATTAATCGTTCCTACTCGGAATATTTCAACACCAGATTCGGCAGGGCAGTAAAAGTATGGAGCGATACACCGCGCAGCAGCCTGGTGCAGGAAGCGACACTGGCATTACAATGTCAGAAATATATAGAGCGCAGGCCGCTGGCAGAATCAGAGTTGGACCATCCCGGAATATACCGCTGGTCGAGTTACTGTAGTAACGCCTTCGGAGGTGGTTTCCAATATCTCAAGCCTCTCGCCGCATACAAGGCGTTTATCATCGAGACCACCAACCCCTATAAAGCGTATCGTGAATATATTGCCACGCCATTCAAGCAGGAGTTTCTTCTTTACCTACAGCGGAGAATCGAATCGGGTGCGCCGATAACGAAAACAGGCCGGCGATCAAGAAGAAAAACAAACGAATATCGACGGGATGCGAGGCTGGTGCAATTCTCATCGACGACTCCTCTTCATGGACAGGGCTGATCGGCACTAAGACGAATACCAGCCAAATCTGCTGTTTGACCTGGATGCTGAAGAAGATTAAGTTTTGACCGATAGAGCAAAACAGGCAATATGGCTCGATATGTGGGAATGTGTGTTAAGTTGGGGGCTGACCTTGTCTCCCCCGGATTTGTTGGTGTCAGTTGGCCCCTTTAGCAGATAATAATTCGTACTGCAGTCAAAAAAGCATTAATAATAATGACGATTATTCCAAAACAACCAGGATTCTACCCCTTCTATGATCCCTATCGTGGCAGCGATACTCTCAATTATCCGCGCAAGATAGGGGTTGCCGTTAGTTTAGGGGTTTTCTATGTGCTGGCGCAGTACTACTCTTTGCCGGACAAGATGGCGTTCTTTCGGCAGTACTGCTGGGTTCTCGGAATAATCATCAGCACCTCGATGATGGCGCTTTATATCTCCACAGATGTGTTCCGGCATAGTCTGAAGGTAATGGATGAGTTTGAGGGCGACTCGGATATTAGAAATCAGATTGTTGACACCTGGTTTTCTGATAGGTGGTATCTGTTGACCGGTTTGGGCCTAGGCACAGTAAATGTAACTGTCTCCCATCTGCTCGGTATACCGGCAGATTTTCATGCCACCGTGTTTTCCCTGGTAACTATATATTTTGGTGTGTTTCTATCGGGTTTCACTGCGGGTATGGGATTGCACGGCATCATTTCGATCATCGTGTTGTATCTGAGATTCGCACCGAACCTTCGACATTCACTAAACCCCAACGATCCCGATGGCAGTGGCGGCATCAAGAAGCTCGGCGACGCGCTTTGGTTCTTCGGCATGTCGATTGGTGCGGTTGCTGTGCTTGTTTCCATCTATATGTTCGGCGTGCAATGGGCATTTGTCTACAAACCCTATGTGCAAGTTATCTTTCTATCCTGGCTGGCATTTCCCTATATCGTTGCGATCTCGGTGGTTCTAATTCCTGGACTCGCCCTTAGGCGTCAGGTTAGCTATTACAAGAAGGATATGGCGAATACGTTGAAGCAAGAGGAGGCGAAAATTTATGCGTCCTACAAACGATTCGATGAAAAGGAAGATGAAATAATCATCACTGAGAAAAAGAGCTAAATAAAAAACTGGATCGAATTCAGGACGAATTGAAAAAGTTGAAAGACATGAGAAATTCCCATATTGACGGCAAGAATTAGGAAACTGAATACTTAGTCAGAGGCCTCCTAACAATCAGTCATAGTTGTCAATACTCGGGCAGGCACAAAACAGGTTGCGATCTCCGTAAACATTATCAATCCTATTGACTGCAGGCCAGTATTTGCTGCCAGGGTATTCCCCAATTTTGTGTCCGGGGTAGGCGGCCTGGGATCTGGAGTAGGGCCGATCCCAATTTTCATCCAGTATGTCCGCCAGGGTATGGGGCGCATTCTTCAGCGGGTTGTTTTCTGCGTCAATCTCACCTGCCTCGACCTGTGCGATCTCCTGACGAATCTGAATCATGGCATCGATGAATCGATCCAGTTCCGCCTTGGACTCGCTCTCGGTTGGTTCGATCATGAGAGTGCCGGCAACAGGGAAGGACATGGTGGGCGCGTGAAAGCCAAAATCCATCAGGCGTTTGGCGATGTCTTCCTCGCTAATCCCGGATTTCTGCTTCAATGGGCGAATATCGATAATACATTCATGGGCTACCATGCCATTGCGGCCGGTATAAAGCACAGGGTAATGGGGGGCCAGTTTCGTCGCCATATAATTGGCGCTGAGAATAGCCACTTCTGTCGCTCTGCGCAGTCCTTCAGCCCCCATCATGGCAATGTACATCCAGGAGATCGGCAAGATACCGGAACTGCCCCAGGGCGCCGCCGACACCGCGGTATTAGCTGCCAATGGTCCTGTTAGTTTCACCACCGAATGGTTG
>JADFIJ010000240.1 GCA_022566775.1 Pseudomonadota bacterium
GCGATCGCCGCCTGGCCGCCAAATAACTTGACACCGAGCCGTTTCGACTGGGAATCGCGGCCGTTGTTGGTACTACCACCTGCTTTCTTATGTGCCATAAATGCCTCTGCTGCGCTTTAATGCCTGTCAGGCCTTAATACCAACGATCTTGATCTCGGTGAACCACTGTCGGTGACCCTGCTGCTTGCGAAAGTGCTTGCGCCGATTAAATTTGATGATATGAATCTTCTTGGCCCGACCTTGTTTCAGGACCTCGACAGTCACCTTGCCGCCTTCGACATATGGCGTGCCAATCTTCACAGACTCTCCCTCTCCAATCATCAGCACCTTGTCAAATTCCACCTTATCGCCGGCGGCGGCGTCCAGTTTTTCCAACTGCAGGATTTCGCCTTCCTCAACCCTGTGCTGTTTGCCACCGCTCTCAATAACCGCGTACATATCTGTCTCCAAAACCTCTATTCAAACGGGAATCTGGCCCATTCCTATTGCGGCGGGCATTCTACGGGAACACCGGGATGTAGGCAAGCACAATCAGCCCCGAGACAGCACAAATATTGGCCCTTCGCATGGATTCGGGGCAGGTCCACTCGCACTTTTCCCGGCTTTTATCTACGCCAGTCGAGGCCAATCCTGCCAACTGGCCCGGTCGCCAATCCTGCCGTGGCTTGACAGCATCTGACTCGCTCCCTAGCATGCACACATGAGTTCTATCCATACTAGCCATCCCCACACCCAGAGCAGTTTCACAATCCAGGCAATGCCTCAGCAAACCTATCAGCAAATTCGAGCCGTCGTCGAGTCCGATTTCCTTGCCGTAGACAGCTTTATCATCGCGCAGCTGCATTCCAATGTGCCGCTGGTGGAAAACATCGGCCACTACATAGTAGCCGCCGGTGGTAAGCGCCTGCGGCCTATCTTGGTGCTGCTCGCGGCTAAGGCCTGCGATATAAAAAGCAATCAACAGATTCCTCTGGCAGCGGTGATTGAATTCATTCACACGGCGACGCTGCTGCATGACGACGTGGTGGATATGTCCTCACTACGGCGTGGCCGCCCTACCGTGAACGCCGAATGGAATAACCCTTCCAGCGTACTCGTGGGTGATTTTATCTACTCCCGCGCCTTTCAGATCCTGGTGGAGATAGGTGATATGCGGATCATGCAGATTGTCGCCGATACCACCAACAGGATTGCCGAGGGGGAAGTTCTGCAACTGATTAGTAAAAATAACCCGCAGTCGACGGAGCAGAATTACATGCAGGTTATCCAGGACAAGACTGCCATTTTATTCCAGGCCGCCGCGCAGTGTGGCGCTATTCTGGCGATGGCGGAGGACCGGGTCGAAACCGCATTAAAGCAATACGGCATGCATCTGGGGATCGCCTTCCAACTGATCGACGACGTTCTCGACTACGATGGAGAAACCGAGGCCCTGGGCAAGAATATTGGCGACGACCTGGCCGAGGGCAAGCCCACCCTGCCGCTGCTGTACGCCATGCAACACGGTTCCCCGGCACAGGCGGCGTTAATCTCGCAGTGTATCAGCGACGAAACCGTTGCCGCCGAGACCTTCACCGAGGTCATCGGTATAGTCCGCGACAGCGGTGCGCTGGACTACACTCGCCGGCTGGCTGCTGAGCAAGCGCAACTGGCTCTGGAGTCGCTCTCGGCATTGAGTGCCTCCGAGTACAGGGATAGCCTCGAGAGCCTGGTGAAATTCTCCGTCGACCGGCAAAGCTGAGCCGCCGCTCCCTCGCCGCATTCACTGCTGTGCATTCTATAGCCGCCCTAAAACTAACGTGGTATAACGCCGCATAGACAAGGCAATGCCAATCCGGTAGTGCACCTCGATGTTTTCAATTAAGGGAGACAGTACGTGCTTGATTTAACCCGACTTCCAACCCCCGAAGCTGTGATGGAGACCATCGAAGACGTACAGAAATTCGAACGCACGCCCCGGGAACAGCAGTTTCCCTACACCGACAGCTACCATCTGATCAGCGACAGCGCGAATCGCTTCGGCGATGATATCGCCCTGGAATTTCTTCTGCAGGGTTTGGTCGACGAACCGAGCCAGTCAGTTAGCTTTACCGAACTCAGTGCCCAAATTACCCGCACCGCCAACGCGCTGCATGGGCTCGGCATTGGTCCGGAGGACGCGGTTTCCATCGTCCTGCCGATACTGCCACAGACCCACTTCGCCACGTGGGGAGCGCAGGCCGCCGGCATCGCCAATCCCATAAACCCCATGCTGGATGCCAACCATCTCGGTGAAATCATGGCCGCCGCCGGCGCCAGGGCTGTCATTTGCCTGGGGCCGTCACCTCACAGTGACATCTGGGACAAGGTCTTGATAGCAGCGAAAAATTCCGGCAGTGTGAAGACGATCCTCTGTGTGAATGTTCCCGGCCTGTGCGCCGAACAGCCGGATAGCGAAATACCCGAGGGCTTGGAGATTCTGGATTTCGACAGCTGTATCGCCCAGCACGATGGCGGCGTCCTCGATAGCCACCGGCAATTCAGTGGCGACCAAATCGCCGCCTACTTCCACACCGGTGGCACTACCGGCCGGCCGAAACTTGCGCAATTGACCCACGGCAATATGGCCTTCCTGGGACAATTGATGCAGGTTTATACCGCGCATCTGGAACGCCACACCGTGCTCTGCGGTCTGCCGCTGTTTCATATCTACGGCTGCATCATCCAGGGCATCGCCGCCTTCAGTGTGGGTTATCGCGTCGTGTTGATGACGCCCTCGGGATTTCGTTCGCCGGAGGCGATGAAGAATTTTTGGCATCACATCGAGCGTTTCCAAGTACAAAGCTTCGCGACGGTCCCCACGGTACTGATGGCGCTAGCGGACATTCCCGTCGCTGACGCGGATATAAGTTGCCTCACCACGATCAACTCCGGTGCCGCCCCGCTGTCCCATGCATTCGAATTGGGCTTCGAAGAAAAATTCGAAGTCGAGATCGGCAATGGTTACGGCATGACCGAAACCACCGCTCTCATCTCCCGAGCACCCCTGGTGCAACCGCCGGGTAGCGTCGGCATGCGGATTCCATACTCACAGATTCGAATCGTGCACCTGGAAGAAAACCAGGTAAGCAAAGACTGTGATCTGGGTGAAAGTGGTGTCATCCTGGTGCGAGGACCGCAGGTATTCGAGGGCTATAAGAGCGCCGTCGATAACGCCAATGCCTGGATCGAAGACGACTGGTTCAACACCGGCGACCTGGGTTATCTCGATGCCGAAGGCTACCTCTACCTCTCCGGTCGGGCCAAGGATCTTATCATTCGCGGCGGCCACAACATCGACCCCGAAACAATCGAGGAACCACTGAATGCCCACCCCGAGGTCGCTGTTGCTATCGCCGTGGGATTACCCGATCCCTACACCGGCGAACTGCCCATGGCCTATGTGGTGACGACGGCTGACAGCAAGATAAGCGAAGACGAATTGCTGGACTATTGCAAGCAGGAAATATCCGAACGGGCGGCGGTGCCAAAACGCATCATCTTCGTCGAAGCCATGCCGCTTACCGTAATCGGCAAGGTATTCAAGCCCTTGCTTCGGCAGATGATTTCTGAAACTATCATCAGTGAGCACCTGTTAAGTGAATCAATCACCGCCACGGTGTCCAGCGAGATTGAAAAGAAACGTGGCCTGGTACTGAAGATTGTGGTCGACGATAAGGGTGGCATAGAGACGGCCAATGCATTGCTCAGTGGCTATACCTTTACCGTAGAAGTCAGCTAAGGCACCTCTGAACAATCGATGCCACGGGACCCCGGAAATGAGAGAAACGACATGAATATGATGAAAACGGCCCCAGGCCTACTTGCCCTGTTAATACTCACATCCTGCACGATTTCGGGTTTGAATAGAGGCACACCTGAAGAAAGACGGCAGTCGATTCAATCCATGCGTCAGGAAGTGCTGGCCGAGCTGTACGCCATCAAACCTGATACCCGGGCCCAGCTGAATGACGCCGCCGGCTACGCCGTATTTTCCAACGCCAACATTAACCTGATCTTCGCCAGCTTCGGTGGGGGTGTAGGCGTGCTTCATGACAATACCTCCGGCGTAGACACTTTCATGCGCATGGGAGAGATAGGGATTGGCATCGGCGCAGGCGTCAAGGACTTCAGGGCCGTCTTCGTGTTCCATGATGTCGACGCCCTGGAACGATTTCTCGATGTAGGCATCTCTATCGGTGCCCAGGCTGACGCCGCCGCCAAGGCTGGAGATCTCGGCGCCGCGGTCGGCGGCGAGGCGGTAATTGATAATGTCTCTGTCTACCAACTCACCCAGAGCGGGCTGGCACTGCAGGCGACTGTCAAGGGAACCTATTACTGGCAGGATTCCGATCTTAATTAGGTCAGTACCTGAGACACCCCCACAAAATACCTCGCTAATACAATAATTTGATCTAAAACGAATTGCTTTGGCACTATTTTAGGTGAGGGTAGCAACCGTGAGCTACTAGTGCCGCATTAGTCATTGTGAAAATGTAGCACCAAGTGTGTCGCCCCTAATCGCTGGATACTTTCCCGGCGAAAATC
>JADFIJ010000055.1 GCA_022566775.1 Pseudomonadota bacterium
CGGCGCCCAAATACTGGGCAGCCAGGGCGTTGGCATAGGAAAACATCCCGGAAAAGAAACAGAAGGAAAAAAACACCGCCACGCCGCCGCCCAGCGCCGCCGCCATATGGGTTGGGTCGATCTGCGACATGAAGTAACGATCGGTAAAGATCATTACCGCGAAGGTACCCTGGGAAACCACCATCGGTAGCGCGATACGCATGAGCTCCCGGGTCGTGTCTTTATTAAAATGCAGTCGGTCTAATATCATGGGTCTGGCATCGTAATTCTGATAAGGAAGTGTTAAAACACCTCCAAATAATGTCATATGATCTATGGCATTCGGGCGGGTTTGCAATCAAGGCAGGTACGATCCGGGCATAAAACAGGCAGTGATCAGAGCTGCCGGGAAGCCGGCGAGCATGGTACGTGATTGGCCTGGTTAAAACAACCGGCGCAAGTCATGATTTTGAACGGGTTTTCTCGAGGAACGCGACTCGCTGTTTTTCATAGTCATCGCTCTGACTCGCGAGGGCAAACTGGTCGCCATCCATATGCATGATGCCAACACTCGCTGCCGACTGCATGGCGTTTAAGCCGCGCTTGATCATCTGTGCCGCCATGGCGGGTCGATCGGCATAGAATTGCGCCATCTTCTGCACCGCCCCGGCCAGATCATCTGCTACCACCAGTTCATCCAGAAATCCCCAGGCCAGCAAATCCTCTCCTGACTCAAGCTCGCCGCCGATTACCATGCGCTTGGCCCTGGCCGGTCCGATCAGGTTGTAACACAGTGGCAGGGCGCCCCAGCTCAGGTTCATACCGAGCTTCACTTCCGGGTATCCGATTGCGCAATCTCCAGCGCCGATTCGAAAATCGCAGGCACTGGCAATACAGGCGCCTCCACCCGCGGCTGCACCCTGCACGGCGGCGATTGTAATCTGGTTTATGCCCAGGATCGCTGCGATCAGGTCGGTTCCAAGCTGGGTCGCCCGTGAGCGCTCAAGCAGATCAGCCTGATCCCGCGACTTGCGATCCGGGTCCTTCAAATCTGCACCGACACAAAAGTTCTTGCCTGCGCCGCGGAAGACGACGACCCGCGTCCCGGTATCGTATTTAAATGACTCGCATGCCTGAATGATTTCCTTCATTAACTTCAGGCTGAGGGCATTGCCACACTCCGGGCGTTGCAATTGAATGTTCGCAATAAATCCATTGCGTTCGACGCGGAGAAAATTAAAATTCATAGACTACGGGCCCAAATATTCATTAAAGGAATGAAATGCCAGGCAAAGCCGAGTATAGCGGAACTGGCGGCTCATTTTTACGGCCAACCCAAATTTGATGCCAGTATTCGAGGCAGTACAGACAGATTCATCTTGCGGCTGTGCAAACCTTAGGGCACCTCTGCACAATACAGTGATGCCCCCACCCGGGTTTATGGACAATTGGCAGCGGCCGGGGAGTGGATTCCGCCACCGCCGTCATAGACGAAGCGGCTGCCTGACCCGGTAGGTGAGGCTACGCCACAACCACTCGGCGGGGCCAAAACGATAGCGCCGCAACCACAAGACGCTGAAGATCAATTGGAATAAGCACACCGCAAATACCACGTAGTAAACCTGGTAGCGTTCAAGCTCTCCAGCCAGACCCAGGCCGAATCCGAGAAACACAAGATTGCAGATGATCGATTGCCCAAGGTAGTTGGTCAATGCCATCTGCCCGACCGCCGCCAGCGCCGATCTGACTGCCGAGAAAATCCCAGCCTTGCAGATCATCATCACCAGGCCGATGTAGCCCAGCGCCAGGCTTAAACGGCCGATGTCATAAGTAGGTCGGTTGATGGTTGACCAATAAGGCTCGAATCCGCTGCTGACGAAGGTAATGGTCTCCCAGGAATTGAGTGGCAGGCCAATGCCAAATCCAACTAACATCAGTCCGGAATAAAACCGCAGGCTACGGGAAGCGTCGAACAGGCCCCATTTCATAAAAGCCATGCCCAGTAGCATCATCGATAGTGTATCCCAGAGGGTATTAAAAACCAGCGCAACGGTCTGGATGAAGAAATTGGTCCCTGCCGTGCCCACAAAATTATCGACATAGCCGGACCTTTTCATCTCCAGGTCTTCCCGAATCAATTCCGGCGTGGCCAATTGCCCGGCCAGGAATTGATCCCATTGTTCCATGGTGGCTTCCTGTTCCTGGCTCAGCACCGTGCCAGCAGGCAGGGACTCGATCGCCACCACTTCCAGCCGTTGCGCCTTGGTATTGAAGTGGAAACCGGTATGCAGCACGCCGAGGAAGGCAATTATGAGCAGGCTGCATGCCGCCAGATTTTTCGCCGACAGGTTTCTGAAAAAATAGAGTATCAGGCCCGCCACCCCATAGGCATACAGAATATCTCCTACCCAAACCAGGATATAGGCATTAAACAGACCGAAGCCGATGAGTAGCCAGGTGCGGCGATAGAACAGCCGTTTGACCAGGGCAGGATCGGTGTCGGGCTTGGCCACAAAGATGAGCAGGCCGGCACCGAACAACATGGAGAAGATGGCGCGCATACTGCCTTCGAAGAATATATCGATGACCATGAAGGTCGCGAGATTAATCCCCTCGGTGCTGCCATCGACCTGAGGATCCGTATAGGCGGCAAAGGGGAAGGCAAAGGCGATGATGTTCAGCAACAGGATGCCAAACAGGGCGACACCGCGAAGCGTGTCGATGGACCGAATCCTGGCTCTACCGCTTACCGGTGCGGCGGGCGGAGTGTCCGCAGTTGTATCGCGCTGTTCCATTAGCGAACAGAATAATTACTTGTCATTCAATTATCAAATATTTCATTTCTTGAATTGCAGTTGGCCAGGCTGTAAGCTCACAGCCCTTCGGGACAGGCAGTATGCTGGCAAAGCCAATGGTCGAAACAAAAGACAGAAAAAACGAGCCGCCCTCCTTTCCTATCGACATTCGGTGGATAGATTCATTAAGGAGTAGCTGGCAACGCCCCTGTTTTCCAATTCCGATGTTGCCCCGATAGACCGAGATCATGGAAACCATCTTCGTACAGATTCCAGCCTATAAAGATGAGGAAATTATTCCCAGCGTCAAGGATCTATATGCCAAGGCCAAACATCCGGACCACATCAACGTGGGTATCTGTTGGCAGAATCGACTCGATGGCGACAGTGGTGAGCTAAATATTGAAGGCCCGGGGGAAACCGTTCGCATCCCCAGGTATTGACAAGTTAACTTCAATTTTGCTCTTTTGGGGTTAAAATAGGGGTACCCTACAAATAGAAATCAATGACTTAGAGTCATTTTTTCGGAAGAAATTCGTTCCAAAGTAGTTAACTTGTCAATACCCTAAAAAGTTATACAACGTACAGAGAGAACGGTTAATTCGGCCATAGCGTTTGGTTTACCTATACTGGCAAAAATGGAGGATTGCATTGTGGCTACGAAACCTACGATTCAACGCTTAGGGCTGGCGCTTTGCGTCCTTGGAATTTACTCGGTCCCAATTCTGGCTCAGAGCAATAATTCGTCATTGCTGTCGGAGTTAACCCCGGTAACGAAAGAGATGTTGATTGATCCGCCGGCAGAGGATTGGTTGCTTTGGCGCCGAACCTATGCAAGTTCAGGGTTCAGCCCGCTGGACCAAATCAACAGGCAGAATGTTGCCGAGCTTGAGTTGGCCTGGCGCGTCGAACTGGAACCTGGCCCGAACAGTCCCACTCCGATTGTCCATGACGGAGTTATGTACCTGCTCAGCACCGGCGATACTCTGTTGGCCATGGATGCAGTTTCTGGGGCAGAGCTATGGCGCTATCGACACGAATCGGACGCTGTAGCTAGTGCGAAAATCGGTATCGCCCTGTATGGCGACAAGCTGTTCATGCCTACAGCCAACATGCACATAGTTGCTCTGGACAGCAGGACCGGGGCTCCAATCTGGGATAGCGAGATCACCGACTTGGCAGTGGGTCCACGCAGCCATAGACTAAGGGGAACCCCGCTGGTAGCTAATGGCATGCTGATACAGGGTGTGACCGCTACCATGATTCCGGAAGGGGGATTCATCATCGGTCTAGATCTTGAGACCGGTGAAGAAGTGTGGCGGTTTCATTCGGTAGCCCGGCCAGGAACGCCCGGTGGAAACACGTGGAACGACATACCCCTGGAACAGCGAAGCGGTGGTTCGGTGTGGCTGCCTGGCAGCTACGATCCCGAGCTCGACCTGGTGTATTTCGGACTCGCACCTACCTACAATACGGCGCCACTGTTAGATCCAATAGACAAGCCGGGTGTGAGCAATGATGCGCTTTACACCAATGCTACCGTTGCACTGCGCCCCGGGACGGGCGAATTGGTGTGGTATTACCAGCATATCGCCAATGACCAATGGGACCTGGATTGGGTGTACGAACGACACATTATTGAGTTGGAAGTCGACGGCGCCATGCGTAAGGTCGTACTGACCGCCGGCAAGATGGCACTTTACGACGCGGTGGATGCGGCAACCGGCGAATATCTTTTCTCCATGGATATGGGTCTGCAAAACATTGTGACCGCGGTGGATTCCGAGACCGGCGCTAAAACAATTAGTCCTGACGCCATTCCGAACGCCGAACTATCCCACTTGCTGTGCCCCTTCGCTAATGGCGGCAGAAATTGGCCGGCGGCAGCCTATAATCCAAGCAGTAAGATGCTGTATCTGCCAATCGCCGAGGTCTGCATGATGGCTGGACCCACCGGGGCCGGAGGTAATCTGCTTAGCACTGGTGTCAGTTTGCAGATTAGTCCCACAGCCGATAGCGATGGCAGGTTTGGGCGTTGGCAGGCAGTTAATGTGGAGACCCGGGAACTGGTATGGGCGCATCGGGAAGTTGTGCCGCCCACCAGTGCGGCATTGGCAACAGCGGGGGGACTGGTGTTTATTGGTGCACTGGATGAATCCTTCAAGGCGCTGGATGATTCCACGGGAGAAGTGTTATGGGTTACAGACCTCGGCGATCTGCCAACCTCGTTTCCGGTGAGTTACAGTGTCAATGGCAAACAGTACATCGCCGTAGCAATAGGCACACCTACGGTAAATGCCAACATCTGGTTAGGATTTGTAAACGACTTTGCGGTCGGGGGTGACAGCATTATAAGACGACTGCGCAGAAGCGGGCCAGCACTGATGGTGTTTGCACTGGAATAGTAGGTGCGCCTGCTGCGCCTGGTTGCAGGTGCCCCTGGGTTAAGCTAACCGATAAAAAGCCTTCGCAAATGCTGGTTAAGCAACCTTCCTCGTGGATCCATCGATTCGCGAATTTCCATGAAATCCCGGAAACGGGGATACAGCTCGGCAAGCTCTTTATTGCCCAGGCTGTGTAACTTTCCCCAGTGGGGACGTCCACCATATTTCCAGAAGATAGGTTCGATGATATCGAAGTAAGGCTTGTAATCTTGACTCGCGGTTCGGTGAATAGAGATGGTAGCGTGGGGCTCGGCGCCGTAGGCCATACTCAACCAGGGATCGTCTCCGCTTACATAGCGATACTCCAGTGGAAACCCAACTTCGATCGCCTGGTCGTAGATGGTTTTGAGAATTTCGCGCACACACTCGGCGCCTGCTGCGATCGGCACCGAATACTCCATCTCGTTAAATCTGTTATTGCGTAGATTGGATAACAGTTTGTAGGAAAGATCTACGGCTTCGGTTGTTTGAATATTCGCCCCCACCGCGTTATTCCGAGTCAATCGCTCAAGGGGCGTCGATTCGGCATTCAGTTCTCGCACTACGGCGAGGGAAACTTCTTCTTCCGGCGGGAAGATTGTTTGTCCTATTGGCTCGTCACTTTCGTCAATGGCCAGCACCAGGGAGTAGTCTGAATAAACCAGTGGGAAAATTTCGAAGTGCCGGTGGCTTGCTGCCAATTCATCGAAGTTGGCAAGTATATCCTCGGTGGGTGCTGCCCACTCTCGCTTCTTTAGTTTGTAAGATTTGCGATTCTGCAGGCGAATCTGAGTGACCACACCCAGCGCGCCGACATTAACGCGTACCGCATCGAACAGGTCGGCATCGCTGGCATCGATGTCCATGACATCCCCCGCCGCGGTGATCAGGCGTAGCGACGTGATGTAGGACGACAGGCATTGCAAACCCAGTCCGGTACCGTGGGTGCCCGTTGCGGTAGCACCGGCAAGGGTTTGGCGGTCAATATCAGGTAAGTTAAACATGCCCTGACCGATGGACTCCAGTGGCTCCCCCAGATCACCCAGCCGAGATCCGGCACCAATTGTTGCCTGCAGGGTGTCGTTGTCATGATCGAGAATGCCACTCAATTGATCGATTACGACCAGGTGTCCATCGGTGGGTACCAGGGGACTAAAGGAATGTCCCGACCCGATCGGACGAATAGGACCGCTGGTGGTTTTTAACAATCGGGCTAGCTCGTCTTCACTGCTAATGTCATAACGACCCCTGGGTTGACACGTCTGCCCGCCTGACCAATTACTCCAGCGCGTGGACTGTGCGAAAGCTGTTTCGTTCAGTGCGCAGGCGCCAAACATGGCGGCTCTTACACTGGATGCGAGAAATTTTCTGCGGGTTAATTCGTTCATTGGTTGGTCCTCGCCATAAATCCTATCATCGCCCTGAAGTCAGATTCTTCACAGGCCATGCAATAACCCAGGGGAGGCATGGAATTGTAACCCTCGATCACATGGCGAAGTACCAAGGCTTCACCTTGCGCCAGCCGGCGCTGCCACTCCGCGGTATCGCCAACTACCGGCGCACCCGCTTCACCGTTGATATGACAGAGGGCGCAGCTACGTGCCCACTTACCCATTACAGCCGCATCGGCTAAATTGTTGGAAAAATCCGCCGCGTCGTTTTGATGCATCGATCCGAACCCACCACATGCACTCAGCAACACCGCAAGCACCGGGGTGACAATCTTTACAGCATGACTAATCATGATCTGCCTTTGGTATCAGTTTGGCTGTAGCTAATATGCCAATTCCAGGGCGTAAAGAAAAGAAGAAATTGGGGCCAGTGGCTGTAGTAGCATGGATGCCTGCAACTTAGCAACCAAGTATCAACACAGAGGAATCACTGTCGAGAACGTTTTCTCAACGTCATGTCTATACTTTGGATGCTTTCAAAGATGAAGCAAATTGGTATTGACAAGTTAACTGCCAAAGTCTGCAAATAACCTCCATCAATCCCAGTCTATATCACCACTGCCTTTTCCCAAGTCGCAAAGGCACGTGACCTGAAATACCGATAGTTCTTAGCTGACACCAAATGGCGGCCAAGATTGAACAAGTTGTAAACTGCCGCATGAGCACCCGGAAAACGCTGCGCCTTATTCATCGATTTGAATCGGCGCATGCCCCGCTCTCTTACCCTGGTCGGTTCGTGCGACAGCTCAGCTCGATTGTTGGCATACTGCGATGCGTCATGAATTGATTCGGGGATCAGCTCTCTATTAGCTACGCCATAACTTCTCAACTTATCTGTGACAATTTTCCTGTATTCACCCTGATGTACGCGCAATAACCGCCTAAAGAAGCGCTTTACGGCCTTTCCATCACGTCTTTTCTGGAGAAATACATCTACTACTTCACCGTCTTGGTCAACGGCTCGCCACAAGTAATGTTGCCTTCCCTGGATCTTCACAAACACCCTATCAATGAAGAAGATATCACCAAATTCTGAACGATGAGTATTGAACACCGGGGGCAATAGGGCTAAATTAGCAAGCTTGGTCACACTCTGGGAGTGCAGTCATGAAATCACCACTATTCCTTGTATTAGCTATGCTTACAATCATATCCGGGTTGGCAAACGCTCAGTCGGACGATAATTACACCGTTCCGCGCACGGAGTACGACCAACCTGACTTTCAGGGCGTATGGAATTTCAGTTCAAATACACCCCTGCAGCGCCCGGAGCGGTATGGCGACAGGGAGTATTTGACACCAGAAGAAGCCGTAGCAATACGGAAAGCCACCTTAGCGGCCACCGAGGCCGGAATAGACTCTGATAGGGGGGTGGGAACTTACAATACTTTCTGGTTCGAGATGGCGGGACGCGGTGACAATATTCGCACCTCCCTGGTCACCTATCCTGCCAACGGCAGATTGCCGCCGACAGTAGAGGGTGTAGTGGCTGTAGGCAGTCGTGCCGGCATTGATGTCTCGGGTTCGCGTCCTGTTCGTTTCATGGTGGGTGGTATCGGCATGGACGGGCCAGAAGATCGCGGGCTTTCCGAGCGATGCCTGGTTGGATTTAACGCTGGGCCTCCATTCTTGCCCAGTGCCTATAACAACAATGTGCAAATATTTCAAAGCAGAGAGAATTTCGTCATCATGACAGAGATGGTGCATGACGCCAGGATAGTGCCGCTCGATCACAGTGCTCATGTCGATGACGATATACGCCTGTGGTCAGGTGATTCCCGCGGCTATTGGGATGGAGACACACTGGTGGTGGAAACCAAAAACTTTAACGATATGACCCAGAGCTTTGGTACTTTCGCCGCTCCCCCCTTGGGTACTGCCTACGACAAGTTTCTTACCGAGCGTTTCACCCGCATCGATGCATTTACAATTAACTATGAATTTACCATCGAAGACCCATCTACCTTCACCGACAAAATTACCGTGCAGCTGCCGATGGCGAAAGTGGATGGCTTACTGTATGAATATGCATGCCATGAAGGGAATTATGGCTTATTGAATACCCTGCGGGGTGCACGCCAGGAAGAACGGGACGCGGCCGGTTTGTAGGAAGAATATTTGTTCAGGGGACAGTGCTATATAGCTATGTGTATAAGAAGGATAAAGGCTATCTCTATATGCGTCCACGCCTTCCGCGCCAGGAAATATCAGGTATTGACAAGTTAACTGCCAAAGTCTGCAAATAACCTCCATCAATCCCAGTCTATATCGCCACTGCCTTTTCCCAAGTCGCAAAGGCATTTTGTAAACCACCCCTGATTAGTACCACCCTAAACTAGAGACCTCGGGGTGATGAAGGCCATCTCTACTAATTGTCCACGGCTTCATTTTCAAGAAATATCATTCTTCTACCCTCGAATATTTCCCTAACGCCGCACAATATTGATCAATCTAACGGCTTACACCGCAACCGACAGGCTGCAGGTGTCCGCACAATCCAGCGGGCAGACGCTGGCTTTGATGATCGCCTCAGAACTCATTTTACTGATCCTCGAATCACAGGGAGAAGTCTTGGAAACTCTTTATTGATTGAAAGATGTATAAGGAGAATAGAGGCTATCTCTATTTGAGTCCGCGCCTTCTTCGCGAGGAAATAGAGGACAGACCACGTTTTTAGAAATAGGGGACGGACCACGATTTTTATTAAAGGTGGAGGAAGTGAAAGGAAGGGGTCAAATCTTGACTTAACATATTTAGTAGCGAATCGAGCCCTTCTGTGTTAAGTCAAGATTTGACCCCTTAGAATTTAGATCAAGAGTTAGCTCCTTAGATCCTGTCCCCTATTTCCCTATTTCTTCTGGCTGGTCTTAACGCGCAGACGCTTGCGGGAGAGCCCCACGCTCATCCGCACGATGGCGTCCACCCAGCGGGTCGGGAGACACTTCATGAAGCCGATTAAAAAGTACGTGCTGAACGGAGCGACGTATCGGGCGCGGGGTCGCCGGGACTCCACTGCGCGGCGGATTGCCCGCGCGATCACCTCGGGGCCTACGGACATGGCGTCCATCTGCTGGCGCATCTCGTCGCTGCGCTCGAACACTGCCCTGTAGGGATTGTCTTCACCGTTATACTGGTCCAGGAGCTCCATGCTGCGGCCAACAAACTCGGTCTTGATGAGACCGGGTTCGATGAGCACGGTGTGGATACCGAAGGCTGTTAGCTCGTAGCGCATGGCGTCGGACAGTGACTCCACAGCATACTTCGTTGAGTTGTACGCGCCGAAGAAGGGTAGAGTGACGCGGCCCCCGACGCTGCTCGTGTTAATGATCCGACCAGAGCCTCGCTTGCGCATCTCCGGGAGGAACTTCCTGCTTCAGGCTCTCCAGCGCGTGGACCCGACGGCCCGCCGCAAACACGGTGTGCCCCCGAGCCGCAAGGTGAAGGGCGGTAGCGCGGCCGATTCCCGAAGTGGCGCCGGTGATGAGAATGGTCTGGGTCTTCATATTCTGCTCCTCGTTGGTTCCGTTCTAGATCGCTTTTCCGTATATCGGAATGAATGTTCATTCCGATATTTGAACCTTTTTATCCTAGCCATCGTTTCTTCGTCCGATGCGCTTCCTTGGTTCTCGGTGAATGTTTACGCTCGAATCGCTTCCCAGGCGCAGGCTTCGCCTTGTGCGAGGATCTCCGGTGTCAGCTCTAGATTTCCCGCCCAGCTTGCCTTGACCAGGCCCACCAGGATGCCATTGACCGCGGCGAGGAACACTTCGGGCGGACCGGCCTTAATCAAGCCTTTGGCTTGGGCCAGTTCAATGAATGTCAGGGCGGGTCCAAGGATGCTCATCTCGAGGGCCCGGCTCGTCTCATCCAGATAGGGGCCATGGTGGTGCGCTTCCAGGAATTTGAAGGCCTGCGGGTGCTCCCGGACAAAGGTGCACATGCGGGTCCAGTACTGGCGGAGTTGCTCCCGTGGGGAGGCATCCAGCTGAAAGTCGGTGAGAACCAGCTCCCCCAGCCGACCCTTCCAGCGCTGATATAACGCGTTCACGAGGGCCTCTTTGCTCTCGAAATACCGATAGATTGTGCCGGCGCCGACACCGGCCTTCTTCGCCATCAGCGGCACCGGGGTGCCGTGGAATCCGCGCTCGGCAAAGAGCAGCAGAGCTGCTTCCAGGATCGCCTCCCGCTTGCTACCGCCGCTGTGCGTTGATGTTGCGGTTCGATAGGATGAAAAAGCTTCGGACACGGATTTCTCCCTGTTCGCGTCCATCATTGCAGAGATGTGAATCGCGGAATGAACATTCATTCTCTAGCGCGCAGCGCCAGAAAATCAAGGCTTTTCGTAAGGAAATAGGGGTAGACTACGTTTCAGATTTTCCCAAAATCGTGGTCTATCCCTATTTTAAACGTGCCCTCCATTTTTTTGTGGCACCCCCCGATGTGAAACAATATTTTCTCTCAATTGCTTTTCATACAAATAGTTTTTATTCTAACTTCAAAACCATCCCTGAATCTATTATGAAAAAGACCGCAGGCCAAATCATACTACCCACAATAAGTGCCAGTTGTTCCCGTCGTACCTTGCTGGCAGCAGGTATCGGGAGCCTGACGGCGATGATGACAACATCACACCGGGTGTTGGCTCAGCCGGTGTTTCAGAATTATCCGTTTAGTTTAGGAATTGCCTCAGAAGAACCGTCAGCGGACCGGCTTGTATTGTGGACCAGAGTTGCTCCGGCCCCCTATGATCAAATGTGACGAGTGCAGTTTCCAGAACACGATTCTGGCCAACTTCTGTGGTGGCTGTGGTCGCGCCATCGCCGATCCCCAGTCCGACTCTGGGGATGCTCGTGGCGACCAACGCCTTTCATCCGAGCTACGTCACAATATTTACCAATCGCGCACCTTGGCCCAAGGCTCGATTCGCCATGTTACGGTCATGTTCGCTGATATACGCTCTTCTATGGAACTGATCCAGAATTTTGACCCTGAAGCCGAGCGAGAACTCCTTTCCGGTGTGGTTAGTCTCATGATGGCCTCGGTGCATCGGTATGACGGCATTGTGTCTCAGGTCCTGGGTGATGGCATCATGGCTCTGTTTGGCGCACTCAAGCCCGATGAAGACCACGCCACTCTGGCCTGCTACGCGGCCCTGGACATGCACGAGGCGATGAAAGACGGGCTGGCGGTCCTGGAGAAAGACCTCGGGGTGAAACCTCAGATTCGGGTTGGCCTGAATTCTGGATCGGTCGTGATAGAAATGGTGAGCAATGATCTCGGTATCGATTACCGTGCCCTCGGTTCGCCCGTGCATATGGCTTCGCGGCTGGAGCAGCTGGCCATGCCCGACACAACACGCATTAGCGAAGACACTCTCAAATTGGCGCAGGGTTATATAGAGACAACACCCATGGGGCAGAGCCTGATCAAGGGTATTACCAGTCCTGTTGAGACCTATGAATTACTTGGGAGAACCCGGCTCAACCGTTTTCAGGCTCAGATTACTCGCGGTCTGTCTCCCTTTACCGGGCGTGAGAATGAAATAAGGGCGATATGGGAAATTTTCCAATCCGTCGGTACTGGCGACCAAGTATCTTTGTTGGTAAGCGGCGAAACTGGAATTGGAAAATCGCGGTTGGTTTTCGAAGTGCTAAAGGATCTTCCCACCGAGGACTTTGCCATCTTCCAGATGGATGGACTAGCCCACCTCAGTCCTCCTTTTAATTCCTTGCGGGGAATGCTGCAGTTCCGGCTGGAACTTATCGCTACGGACTTGTCCGATCATGCACTGAGTCGCTTGCAGAAGTATCTGCTGGCGCATGGTGAACTGGGCGAATTCGAAGCCGAACTACGATCGTTACTGGATTTGCCAACGGAAGATGAAACCTGGCTTAATCTCGATCCGCCAATGCGCAGGATACGCATGCTCGAGGCGATGGCCCATCTCGTCGAAGTGGTGGCGGCAGGGAGGAAGATTGTTGTGGTTTGCGAAGACTTCCAGTGGTTTGACCAGGAGTCCGCGCTGTTCCTGACACATTTGTTCGACAATATCCCAGCGCAGGGACTGGTGGTGATAGCGACACAGCGTGAGCGTTGGAGTGAATCGGAATCGGGGGTTCGATTTCAGGATGAACTGGAACTAAGCAGTCTGCCCAAGGAGCATGCTGGAGAGTTTCTGCGCAATATTCTTGGTGATGATCAAGAGGCATCAGCCATTCATTCAAGGATCATCGATCGATCCCAGGGCAATCCTTTATTCATCGAAGAAATAGTCCGTTCAATGGTTGAAACCGGTGTTTTGGTTGGCGAGGCCGGGGCCTATAAAATTGAAAATCCCCAGTTTATCCCGGAGATTCCTCCTAGCGTGGAATTAGTCATTAGCGCCCGTCTGGATCGCCTCGATCCGAGCCTGCAAGAATTGCTGACAGCCGCGGCCATAATTAGTGATGAGATTACTACGGAGTTGTTGAGCGGCTTGTTAGAAATCCCGGAAGTAGCAGTGGGTCTGTTGTTAGAACAGGTAGTCGAAGCGGGAATGTTGGTAGCAAAACAGCAACTCCCGCGCCGCTCATACCGTTTCCGACATACCAATACTCGGGATGTAATTTATGCCTCACTGCTGAAACTGACCAAGGCTGAGTTCCATGCACGATTGGTAACGGTCTATGAGAAAATTTTTCAGGGTGATCTCGATGACAAGGTCGACCAGTTGGCTATACATTCTTATATTGGCAGACTCTGGGAGAAGTCGGCTCGCTACAATCTAAGTGCGAGCATAAAAGCAACCACGCGATCGGCGAATCGCTACGCCTGGATGGCAATCTCGAAAGGCCTGGAAAGCCTGGAAAAACTGTCTGCGGCCGGGACCCAAGTCCCGGAGCTCGAGATAGACCTGCGACTGGCCGGCATGGGGCCGCTTACCGCTACTGGGGAGTTTGGCAAGATCTTTAAGCTTATAGCTGAAGCAGAGCAGATAGGGAAAACCAACAACATTACATCCAGATTAGGAGCAGTGTACAGCCAGTCCGCTACTTACTACTGGCTTGCCGGTAAATACGATCAGGCACTCCAGGCCGCCGAGAAAGGACTAACAATAGCGAATGAGAATCATGATCACGGTCTGAGGATGAGAACGGAATACAACCTGGCCCTGATTCACCATGCCTTCGGCAATTTCCAACAATCGGTGGACCTTCTACATGGCCTGATTGAACGGATTCCGGAAGACGCAAAGAGAAAACGCTACGGCTGGATAGGTAATCCTTCTGTTTTTTGCCTGATTTTCCTCGGATCCTCTCTTGCATTCCAGGGCAGATTTGCCGAAGCCACGATCCGTTTTCAGGAGGGTATTGATCTTGCCGACGAGGTGGCGCATCCGTATTCCCAAACCCTTATCAGGGAAGAGTTGGGATATCTGCACTTAATGATGGGCGAACCTGAACTCGCATTTACCGTTTTGGAAGAGGCCCGACGCCTGTGTGAAAACAACGACGTCTCGATTATGAAGGCGCCACTGGCAGCGCGGCTGGCTGAAGCCCTCTGTGGGATTGGAGAAGTGAAAAAAGCCGAGGAGCTGATCACCGATGCGTTCGCACGGAAACTGTATCGTAATGCGGGGACTTACGCGCTGGATTACATGTATCTGGCCCTGGCACAGGTGCAACGGAAATTGCAGCAGGTGGATGCGGCTCTTGAGTCGGCGAAGAAGGGAGAGGAAATTACCAGGCAGTCCAAACAACACGCACACAACGTCTTGGCACTGATCGAACTCGGAGAGTGTTATCTCGAGTCTGATGCGGTTGACGACGCTGAACGTGTCATTAGCCGCGCCAGTGCCAAAGCGCAGGAGCTCGGCATGCAGCCGTTGGTGGCGCGCTGTAATTATTTGCTTGGCAGACTCAAAACTGGCAGAAATCGCGATGAGGAAGCCGCCAAGGATCTCGCGAAAGCGGGCCTCGAATTCAAGACTCTGGGGATGAAAAGTCTGGCAAAGCAGTGTCTGGAGTTGCAGGAATCCTTGCAGACGCTCCCCTAATTAGACAGATTGATGTTATGGCTTGAGTAGCTGCTTGAGCGCGCAAAGTCCCGGGAGGAAAAAATAGGCGCCTGCCTTCGTCGTCACCAGTTCTTTAATGTCGACTTGTTTAGGTGCGTAGGGAGCCTGGATTGTGAATTTCCCGCCAGCGCCGATCAAGGGATCGACTTCATTGGTGAGTTTTGAAAACTTCTTGTTGTTCACCCACTGCCGCTGAATGAATTCAAACTGATCTTCAATGCTGGCGTTGAAGCAGACAAACAGCAGTCCTTTCTTAGCAGCTTCCCCCGTACCTTTCTGGTAAAGACGGCCACGCCTGATGATGCGATGAGAATTGGCATTGGACAGAGCTGCCGCAGGAGACTTGTCCCGTGTACCCTTTAACAGTGAATCCCTGGGGTTGGCCCGCCTGATGTGGGCGCCAATTGGGCATCGATAGCCGTGCTGGTCAAACTTGTGATAATTGAAATCATTGCTTTGTTCTAACCTCCTCTCATTTCCCTCTGGTGCCAGCGTCAGCGGTGAACCATCCTGCCAACGACCCACCATCTTGGCTTTCAACAGCTCAGGGTTTTCTTTGCCCTTAAATAGACCCTCGAACGTCTTCACATCCTGCTCCAGCTTGCGGAAGACAAGATAGGATCCGTTCTTGCCCCAGGTGTCATCGCCGGGGATGCCAGGTATGTCATCGATGGCGCCTGATTCATTGGCATAGCCGAGAATAAATTCCCCGGGCTTGATACTTTCTGGAACGCGGGGTATGCGCAGCCCTTCTACCGAAGGCTGGGCAATACCATCCCTAAACCCGAAATGCTCTTTACCATCCTCCCCTAAATAGCCATATTCGACCTTCACCGCTTTTGCAAATTTCTCAATTTTTGGCACTTCTGTTTTATCCAGATTCTGGCTGTCTGCTTCCGTCCTGGCGTAAAGGATCAGCAGGATTTGGATTTCGTTATTCCGTCCCCAATCCCAGCCTTTCCGCGTACTTCCTGGATTAGTGTCTCCCAGAATTCGGGCTCGTCGCAAGTTGTGCTGTCCCGACATGCCTTCCCGGAAGGCGGTATCGAACCTGTGCAAATCGTCTTCGGGACAATCGAGCAAGGTCTGCAAGCCGTTAAACGAAAAAGCAATCGTTGCCTTGCGCTCTTCCGCACCCGCTCTGGTCTTATTACTCGCAGCATCGATCATGCCTTCAGTAATTGCCCGGAAGTAAGCCCGGGCACGGTCGACATTGTAAAGCTCGGATATCAGGAAGTAGCAGGCGTGGTCGAATTCCCCATACCCAACCGCAAGGATTTTCTGAATATCATCAAGCGCAAGACTATGAGTTGTGTCAAGGCTCATACCAGCCGCTCCAGTGCCACCGACATATCGTAATCTGAGACCTCACGGGCTGGAGTGAAGATTCTTAATATAAAACCAATTAGTGGGTGTCGTGAATCCATTCTTCTGGAATTTTCCAATCTATGAAGAAATTCGCAGGTTTCCGTAGCCTGGAAAATCTCCAGTGTGGATCTGCCCGGATAGGCACTGTACCAGATCAGGGTTTCCACTTGGGCATTTCGGGAGTAACGTTTAAATCTTCTCTCTCTCTGCGCGCCGCGGAAAAATAGTGCCAGGCTACGGGGAAAATTCGCCACGCCCCTTAATTGGGTGTTTGACCAGATTGCGGTGAGCCCCTCGGCACCATGAAAGTCACCGAGGTACGCGCCCCAACTGCCATCGTAATTGCCTATAAAGATCAGTCTATCGCGGTAAATCATGAATCGAGCAAAATGAATCGTAGCGATAGTCCCCAGAAATCTGCGGTTTTCTATCAGCCGGCCCAGCAGGTTTATGCTACGCATAACAACGTACAAGGTCTGACGGCGCAAGGGGCCAGGAATGATATCTGTCACCGTGGCCAGGTGGTTCTGAAACTGCATGTCTTCCCTGGCACCCACCCGTTGAGGTAACTGCTTGGACGCAATGTCGGAGTCCAGGGGTTTTTGCACGGTTTCCAGTTGTCTGATTTTGAAAAGGACACGCAGAATCCCCAGGATAATCGTCAGCAACGCGCAGGCCAATAAACCCAGTGACCACAGGAACGGGTTCCAGGGTAGATCCTGAGCGACAGTGGGAAGATA
>JADFIJ010000056.1 GCA_022566775.1 Pseudomonadota bacterium
TGGAAGGGCCATCGCTCAACGGATAAAAGGTACTCCGGGGATAACAGGCTGATACCGCCCAAGAGTTCACATCGACGGCGGTGTTTGGCACCTCGATGTCGGCTCATCACATCCTGGGGCTGAAGCCGGTCCCAAGGGTATGGCTGTTCGCCATTTAAAGTGGTACGCGAGCTGGGTTTAGAACGTCGTGAGACAGTTCGGTCCCTATCTGCCGTGGGCGCAGGAGATTTGAGAAGAGTTGCTCCTAGTACGAGAGGACCGGAGTGAACGAACCTCTGGTGTTCGGGTTGTGTCGCCAGACGCATTGCCCGGTAGCTACGTTCGGACAGGATAACCGCTGAAAGCATCTAAGCGGGAAGCCCCCTTCGAGAAGAGATCTCCCTGAGGACTTGATCCTCCTGAAGTGCCGTTGAAGACGACGACGTTGATAGGCTGGGTGTGTAAGCACTGTGAAGTGTTGAGCTAACCAGTACTAATTGCACGTGAGGCTTGACCATATAATCATGAGCTCTTCGATTGAAATGAGAAGAGCGTGGGACAGAACTTCAGTTCTGTACCCTGTGGCTTCAACACCGAAACGATCGGGGACAGACCTGTAGTTCTGTCCCCTGCCAACCCCGGTGTTAGCTACGATCATATGAACAAGCAACAATTCGACTTTTAACGCACAGATAACTCTTGTATTGACAAGTTAAAACATACAGAAGCGCGCGAGCGCCTTCATTCAACAGATTGTTAAGAATTTGTAGAGGGACAGACCGGTCGGGTCAGTCCCCTTACGCCAGAATTGCCTGACGACCATAGCAAGTGTGAACCACCTGATTCCATCTCGAACTCAGAAGTGAAACCGCTTAGCGCCGATGGTAGTGTGGGGTCTCCCCATGTGAGAGTAGGTCATTGTCAGGCATCCCAAAAAATGAGGCTCACCCCCAAGGGGGTGGGCCTTTTTTTTGGATGCCTGACAATGACCTACCCTACCAGTTCAGTGAGAGGCCGGTAATTGCTCCTGCATTACCGGCACTTCCGCCATCCCTGGCGGTCGTAGGGTGAGGCCAGCAGTTCTGAAGCGCAGCTTCATGCTGGGCGAACGACCCGCCATGGGCAGATAAAAGCTCCTGCATTATCTGCATTCCCGCCATCCTTGGCGGTCAAGGCGGGGCTGGGGCCAAAAAAGAACACCGAAGTCGCGCCAGGGATGGCATGTATAAAGCCGAGAGATGCTGTCGAGACCAGATCGTTGCACCGGGTGAATCGACCGCATTTGGTGATTCAGAATTTGGCTAAGCCAAATTCCTCACCCCTGCGGGGCCGCGCAGGCGCGGTCCAAAATGCTGGCGCATTTAGGCAGGCATCCGAGTCGTAGCAGCATCCTGGCTTAACGGGGCTGGAGCCAGAGAAGAACACTGAAGCTACGCCAGGGATGGCATATATAAAGCTGAGAGATGCTGTCAAAACTAGCCGGTTGCACGCTGCGAATCGACCACACTGGGTGATTCAAAACTAATGTGGACTTGAAGCAGGAACGACGTGTAGGAAATCGTATTTGAACTATTGTGCTATTATCTTGCCATCGGTCAAGTGGAGGTGAAAAATGGACAATAAGTTGGCTAATTTCATGTGGGTCGCAGTCCAGTTAGTGATTGCAACCGCCTTCACAATTACTCTCGTTACAACTGCGAGCGCACAGTCCGACTGGACTCCGAATATCCTTGCCGATGGCCAGCCCGATATCACCGGGATGTGGAACAATGTCGGAGCGACGGCTACCCCGCTCGAGCTGCCCGATCAGTTTCAGGGGCGGGAGCCAAGCCAGGAAGAAATCACCGAATTCATCCACGCTCGAGACCGTGCCAGAAAGGGAGCCGTGTGGACCGGGTTTGAGAACAGCAGGGGAGTGGGTGCCTATGAGAACTACTGGTTCGACTGGTTTTGGAAAGACACCGTGGTTGATGCCCCGGCGCTCATCATCGATCCTCCGAACGGCCGCAGGCCGGCATTGACCGAGGAGGCCAAGCTGGCTCGTGCCTACAACGTCATCCACGAGCACGATTCTGCCGCCACCGTGGAATCGGGTGATCGCTGCCTGTCGCGGGGTGTGTTTGGAATGATGATGCCAACCGCGTATAACAACGGCAAGCTGATTGTGCAGTCACCAGGCTACGTGATGATTCACAGCGAGATGATCCATAACGCCCGCATCATTCCTATCGATGCGGGTCCACACCTGGATGAGAGAATCACGCAATGGGAAGGTGACCCAAGGGGGCATTGGGAGGGCAATACCCTGATTATCGAATCCACCAATTTCAAGTACGTTCCCAACATGCGTGCGCCAGGCACCGGTGGTCCAGGCAACGCACCCCAGCACACAGGCAGGAAGATGGTAGAAACATTCACATTCGTCGACGAGAACACGCTGCGTTACACCCTCACCGTCGATGACCCCGCTACCTACACTGCCCCATGGACTGTGGCATTCCCGTACAAGCTGGACAACGAATACAGGCAGTACGAGTATGCATGCCATGAGGGAAATTACGCCATGGACAGCCGTCTGAGCGGCGCGCGGGTTCAGGAACGAGGTCTGCAGGAGAGGTAGAAACAGATTAAAGGGGGACAGACCACATTTTCTTTGCAGAGAAAACGTGGTCTGTCCCCCTTTAATCCGGGAGCGCCAGTGTGATGACCGTATTCGTTGCCACCACCGTGACGTACTGCTTGCCATTAACCTCGTAGGTCAGGGGGCTGGCACGGATAGTGCGCGGTGCTTCGAATCGAAACAGGGTCTCGCCAGTACGCGCGTCGAGGGCATAGAAGCCCCCATCTTCGACACCCTGAAACACCAGGTCCCCTGCAGTCACCATATTACCGCTAGCACCAATCGAAGACCTTGCTGGCAGCTCACGCTGCCATACCTGCTCTCCGCTCGCAGGACTGTACGCCGATACCGTAAGACGTGGCGTGTAGTCGTCAGTGATGCGATCGAGCTCAGAAAAACTTTCTTCATGCCCGCGGCTGTCCGGCCCGGGTCTCAGTGTATTTCCCACAGGTTCAACGATCAGTGAGATGGCGCCGTTTTTACCCGTTACATAAATCATTTCGGTGCGGGGACTGAACGCCGCCGAGCCAAAGCTGGCGCCGCCATGGGGAACGATGAATGGTTCCGTTACAGAGTAGGGCGTGTAGAGTTGTCGAGACCTTGCCGCTAACTGCGGATCCGAAAACTCGATGAAGGTCGCACACAGGGGATCCATTGGTATACCACGTGCGTTATACGGGATTGGTTGCGTTGGATACACCACTTCACCCGGCACGTCGGTGACCGTAGGCACTACCGTCTCCACCATGGCGTGAATTGGCTTGCCGTTCTCCCGGTTCCACATGTAAAAGAGGCAATTTTTACCTGCTGCAGCAATCCCTTTTACGACATTCCCATCGTCAGCCGTGACATCAAATAGTACCGGTCCGGTGACATGATCCCAGTCCCAGATGTCATGGTGCACGGCCTGATAATGCCAGCGCAAAGCGCCAGTCTCCAAATCCAGGGCGATCGTGCTATTGGTGAATAAATTCTTGCCCACTCGCGCCGAACCATCGTAGTCCGGTGAGGGGTTGCCGGCGTTGACATAGAGCATTCCCAGTTCGGTATCGATGGCAGGCTGTGTCCAGATACCGCCGCCGGCACGGGCGCCGGTTCCCCAGGTCTCGGCAGCAATCTCCCAGCCGTCGTCGCGAGGGGTTTGGGGTATGGTGTTGAAGACCCACTTGACTACTCCTGTGTAGGCATCGATGGCGATAAGTAAGCCGCCGGGAATGTGCCCCTCAGAAAGTGCGGCAGCAACGTAAATTACGCCCGCGTTGAAGGTAGGAGGTGTGGTCAATCGGTAGCCGATGGTGATCGGATCCATATCGGCGGGATAGGTGTCTGGGTACTGATGATGAAGCGCCTCAGCAACCACCTTTAGCACGCCCACATCGCCGAATGTTGCTACTGGCGCACCGTTGCCGGCATCAAACGCGTAGAGGTCGGCGCCGCGGTAGGCATAGACACGTCCCTCGGCGTAGGTTGAACCGCGAACGGGACCATTTGCCGGTCCAGAATCGAGAATCTGCCGCCATAACTCGGCGCCGGTGGTGGCGTCCAGGGCAAACATAGTCGCACGGGAATGCAGGTACATAACGCCATCGACAACCAACGGCGTCACCTGGCTAATATCGTCTCTGGGGCCAGGCTCAAATGACCAGCGCAGGGTCAGGCCATTGACATTACTGGTCTTAATCTGATCGAGTGGCGAATAACGGCTGTTATACAGGTCGAGATTCTGGCTGCTCCAATCGCCTGGGCCGGTCTCGGCGCCGAACGCCGCAGTGGCTGCGAAGAGTAGGGAGAATACAAGTCCTGCCCGCAGTACGTTGCCTGCAATAACACGGAATTCATGTTGGGATCTATCACAGTGTTGGCTCATCGAACCCTCCTCAAAGAGTAAAAATCCGCCTTCCAGGGAGTCAATCTTGCTTTCGTGCAATGCTCGTAAGGCTCAACTATTGCAGCCTCGGATTATTACGAACTTGCCACAAGTTGATCAACATACTGCTTGATCGCCTTTAGCCCCTGGGTACCGATGGTGGTAAATTCCAAACTACTTCGAAACTTGTCCTTGAATTTTTCAGTTCTGATAATCCGGGCGTAAACGTCGGTAGTATCGTTACTGAATAGTTCAAATGCCAGGGACATTTTGATCTCGGAGGATTTGGCCAATTGCTCTGCAGTCTCAATCAGTAAGCCGTTGTAGCTGATGTCTAAAACCTCACCCTGGTGTTTGTCATCGAGTACAATTTTTCCGCTCAAGATCTGGAAGTTAACGGGCATGCGTACACTAATACGGGGGCTCTTGCGGCCTTCCCGGCGAGGCACTTCCATGGGTCTGGGTCTGTTGGTGGCATGGAGTTCATATAGCCGTACAGCCTTCCGTACGCCCTTGACCTCAATAGTATTGGGCTCGCCCACTTCTGTAAATTCCTTAACTTCCTTGTAGGTGCTTTCGCTGATCAATATTTGTCCCCGAAGACAGTGTGATTCAATCCGCGAAGTCAAATTTACCTCCTCACCAATCACCGTATATTCTTTGTAATGTATAGAACCGAGTTCACCGGCAACCACGGTGCCCGAATTCAATGCGATACCCATATACAGGTCTGGCATGCCCAGGGCCTGGTTACTCTTATTCAGCGCATTCATCGCTAGCTGCATTTCAACTGCGCAGGCGACAGCGTTCTCAATGTCATCCGCTTTTGCATTGGGAATACCGAAGACAACCAATATGGAATCGCCCATAAGTTTGTCAATGGTACCGCCGTATTGGGTGATTATATTCCCCATGCAATCGAAGTAACGGTTGAGCAAGGCAACAACGTCTCTGGCAGCATAAGTCTCGGTTATTTGCGAGAAGCCACGAATATCGGATAATAGGATCGTGATGTTTTTTGTGAGAACGTCTTTCTCCGGAAAGCCGGCGCTTACCATCAGCCTGGACAGCGTGTTGACTACGGCGCCGTCCTTATCACTATCTGCTTTTAATAAACCCTTACCCTCAAGAGTCTTGAGAATTTCCTCGGCCAGTTCTTCTGCGTGGAGGGTGTACTTTGACATCATTGTTCGTGTGATAAGAGTGATGGGCGCCGGGGATTATCCCATAGACCCTGGTCAAAATCCTGTTTTCAGTTCACACACCGGATTCTTTCGTCAGCAGCTCGCATGAGCTGAGAAGCCGAAAATTGTTGGTTTAATTGCCAGTGGGCCTGGGCGGATTTGAAATATCACGATTTTTGATTTAGAGCCCTTGCCGCCTTCCCTATGCCAATTGGCGATCGAATCAAAATCGGCATAGCCGGTCGAGCCTCTTCAATTGGTTTTGTATAGAGAAAATACCGCTGCTTAGAGCCGGTTCAGCCCGGGATCAGATGCCCAGGGATGCCCGTATCTGGCTTGCCGTCATGCCTTTAACGTAGACGTTTGTGCCCCGATCAAAATCCCGAGCGCGGTCCAGGCCACCGACGAAAACAGGATCGAAGCCGGAGTCCACGACCAGGCGGCTGGCAACTGCTATGGCCTCCGCATCATCACCTGCGATGGGGATACCCATTAATTCGCCATCACGATGCGCTTCTCTGTTTATGGCAATGAAGACAATATCACCGAAGGTGGCAGCGTCTGCGGGATATCCCGCACTGGCATTGGCTCCCGCCTGGCTCACCAAATCCGTCAATCCATCCGGATTGCGTGATGAAAACAAGATCTGGTGTCCCACCTCAGCCCAACGCAAGCCGACGGCGCCGCCAATGCGGCCCGATCCAATAATACCTAACTCCAGCGGCTCGATTGATTGCGCATTAATTGTTGAGCCGAAGAAACCCGGGCCAAAGCCTAAGCTGAATCCGGCCACTAACAGGCTTTTGCTAAAATTTCGACGCGAGCCTTGACGGTTGGTTTTTAGCTTCATGATGATGTCTCCGGCCTATCCCCAGGTTTGTATAATTCAAGGATCGGCCTTTACTGCCAATCTGTGATTGGCCTTACTCATCATAAACCTCTAAGGCACTAGGGCAAGCATCGGTAGGGGTTGCAGGTCGAACCGAACGCCTGCATCGGGGACTACGTCAGCCATATGTATAGTACCGAAAAGAAAATCAACAATTGAACGATTGGTGCACCCAATATGTATTTTTTGTCTCTTGATTCATCATAAATGTCAGAAAATTCATCAAAAGTTTTAGTCATCAGTATTTTGGGGTTTCTATACAGATAGTACATCGCAGATGCTGAAGATATTCCCACTACGGCGGCTACTATGTCCTGTTCGACAAACGTATGCCGAATTCCCAATGCGATGCTGCACATGCCCACCACGATTACAAACCCCATGGCGAATCTGGGACCCGGGTAATGAGTCTTGCTACTAAATTTCAAGACAGACTTTGAACAATCCAGCGGGATGTGTAGTAGCCAGCGCCAAGAACGGCACCTCCCAATGCCCCATAGGCACCACCCATCATTGCGCCGCGTATAGTATTGGTGATAACACCGCCGACTATTGTCCCCACAGCGCCACCGTTGGCCGCAAAATCGCCAATCGAGCCGCCGCTTACTTGACTAATTTCAGTTTCGGTAAGTTCCCTCATTTCAATCTCCTTGTTGTGAGTTAATCAGGGTTCAATCCTCTTTTGAAAACGAGGACTAGACTTAGCGTAGGACACAAATTTACCAATAGCGAATTAGCTCAAGAATTGGCCAGAATTAGGGTAAATCGTCACAGAAATTAGAGCCCCTTCACCAGTACCGCTACTGCCTCGAGAACGTTTTTCAACGGCCCGCGGTAAGTAGCCCCAGATGATAGTCTTCTAATCAATTCTGCGAGCTTAGGGTAGATGACATTCGGTTTACTGCGGGGGGGCATACGCCTTTGCCGGCGGAATTATGTTGTCCATCCCTCGTTTTTTGCTGCCTGACGGTGAGGATGAGCTTAGCCTGCAAACCAGACCCTGAGTCGGTGTATCCTGAAACGGATCGGCCCAGTCATTCTGTGTGTGCAGAGTAGACAGCGGCGGAGCAAACCTGATTGCACCATTGTCGGAGCCTAAAACGTCGTCGCCAATCTTCGCGGTAATTGCCTGCTGGCGTAAGAGACAGTTTCAGCTCTTGAAGAAAGGCATTCCACGGGCAAATTTGGTTTCAAGAATCACCGATGAGTTGGTTCTCTCGATGCCTTCCAGGTTTGCGATATCATCCAGCAGTCTGCTCAGTTCCTCCGTAGACTCTGCCGTGACTATTGCAATCAGATCGTACTCACCACTAATCGCGTAAAGGGCTGTTATCTCAGGCATCTTCTCGAGTATGACATAAGCCTTGCCAGTCAGTTTTTGCGATACCTGCATCAATACATGGGCCCGAATTAACTTGCCTTCAAATTCGCTACCGTATTGCACCGTGTAAGCCGAGATCACCTTCCGGTTTTCCAGGCGTTTTAGCCGGCTCTGCACCGTAGACCGCGAGATCCCGAGTTGGCGTGCCAGTTCAGACGTAGACAGGCGCGCATTGGTCCGGAGTAAAGCGAGCAAGTTTTTATCCATATTATCCATATTGATGATAGTAGTCGTTAAATTGGACAATTTGTACATAATTATGTGAAAAATGCCTATTTATTTCGACAGAAAATCCAGCGATGCTTGAATAATTAGATTTTAGGGGGACGTCATGATTCAGATAGCTTTGGTTGGTGGTGGCAAGATCGGAGAAATGATTTGCAACCTGCTGATTGCCTGTGGCGATTACGAACTTACCCTGATTGATGCATCGCAAAAACAGTTGGATCAAATTCCGGATCGGCCTGGGCTGAGCAAGTACTGCCTGGATGTGAGCGATGTTGAGGCCCTGTCAGTGCAGTTGAGCGGGCATTTCGCGGTGCTCAGCGCCTGCCCCTACTACCTCACCTTGAATATTGCCCGCGCCGCCAGCCGGGCCAAAGTCCATTACCTGGACCTCACCGAAGATATTGCCAGCACCCGCAGCGTAAAAGAATTGGCAGAAATCGCCGAAACCGCGTTTATTCCCCAGTGCGGTCTGGCGCCGGGCTTCATCTCGATTGTCGCCAACGATATCACGCAACATTTCGACTCCCTTGACACCGTGAGTTTGCGCGTGGGTGCGCTGCCGGAGTATCCCACCAACTCCCTGACCTACAATCTAACCTGGAGTACGGACGGAGTTATCAACGAGTATTGCGAACCTTGTATCGCCATAGTCAACGGTGAGGTAACGGAAGTCCCACCCCTCGAGCAGCGAGAAGAATTCTCTCTGGACGGTATCACCTATGAATCTTTTAACACTTCCGGTGGTCTGGGAACGCTCAGTGAAACCCTTCAAGGCAAGGTCAGGAACCTCAGCTATCAGACCATTCGCTATCCGGGTCACAGAGATATCATGAAGACCCTGCTACATGATTTACGCTTAGCGGATCGCAGGGATGTACTCAAGGATATATTGGAGCATGCGCTGCCGGAAACCTTTCAGGATGTGGTAGTGGTATTTGTCTCTGTCACTGGCAATAAAAATGGGCGTTTACTGCAGGAAACCTATGCCAATAAGATTTATAGCAGGGAAATTAACGGCCGGCTATGTAGCGCAATCCAGATCACTACCGCCGCGGGTATTTGTACCATGCTGGATCTCCTGTGGGAGGGCAAGATTCCGCAATCGGGTTTTATAAAACAAGAACAGGTTGCGTTGGGAGATTTCCTCGACAACAGATTTGGCTGTTACTACCAACAGGAAACTAAACAACATCGCACCCTCTCAGGAGCAGCACGACGATGAACAAACTTGCCAGTTTTAGCAACGATGCAGATCGTTCACAGCTTGCCGCCGACCTGCTTAAGCAGATGGGTCTGGATGGGAAAACACTCCAGGCTGGGGATCTGACGGTACGCAGTCCCGTTGACGGTTTGCCGCTGGGGAAGGTCAAAACTTCTTCGGCAGCGGCGGTCGACTCGGCAATTGCGCAGTCGGTACAGGCTTACGAACGATGGAAAACCGTACCCGCTCCCCGGCGCGGCGAGCTAATTCGTGTGTTCGGCAACAAGCTCAGGGAACATAAGGAGACCCTCGGCGCTCTGGTGACTGTGGAATGCGGCAAGATTTACCAGGAGGGTCTGGGTGAAGTTCAGGAAATGATCGATATCTGCGACTTTGCCGTGGGCCTGTCCCGCCAGCTCTATGGTTTGACCATTGCCTCCGAGCGACCGGGTCACCGCATGGCCGAGACCTGGCACCCTATCGGCCCGGTGGGGGTGATATCCGCCTTCAACTTTCCGGTAGCGGTATGGTGCTGGAATACGGCGCTGGCAATCGTCTGTGGCAACAGTGTGATCTGGAAACCCTCCCATAAGACGCCGATAACGGCGCTCGCCTGCCAACATATGTTCGCAGCAGCGATGGCGGAATTGGGAGATGCTCCTGTGGGATTATCCCAGCTCATTATCGGCGCTGTCGAAACCGGCACACAGCTGGTAGCGGACAAGCGCATGGCACTGATCAGCGCCACCGGCAGCACCGCCATGGGTCGCAAGGTTGGCCCCGTGGTAGCCGCGCGCTTTGGCCGTTCGCTGCTGGAGTTGGGGGGTAACAATGCCATTATCGTCTGTCCATCGGCCGACCTGGATATGGCGGTTCGGGCCATTTTATTTGGCGCCGTGGGTACCGCAGGCCAGCGTTGTACCTCGACCCGCAGACTGTTTGTACACGAAGATATATACGACGCCCTGGTGGGCGCACTGAAGCAGGCCTATGCCAAGATCCGCGTCGGCAATCCAATGGACGCTCAGACCCTGGTGGGTCCTCTGATCGACGCCGATGCGTATGAATCGATGCAGCAAACCCTGTCTGCTGTTGAGGGTAAGGTGATAGGGGGTGAGCGCGTGCTTGAAGACGTGTATTCGCAAGCCTTCTATGTCAATCCGGCGCTGGTGGAAATGCCGGCTGCGGACCACACGGTGCAAGAAGAAACCTTTGCGCCCATACTCTATGTATACGCTTTCAAGAGTCTTGAGGAAGCCATCAGGCAACACAACGATGTGCCCCAGGGGCTGTCTTCGGCCATCTTTAGTAATGACATCAGGGAAGCGGAGTTGTTTCTCTCTGCCGCAGGTAGCGACTGTGGTATTGCCAATGTGAATATCGGCACCAGCGGGGCCGAAATTGGCGGTGCCTTCGGTGGTGAAAAGGAAACCGGCGGCGGCCGGGAATCTGGCTCCGATGCGTGGAAGGCGTACATGCGCAGAGCCACCTCGACTATTAATTATTCGAAAGAACTGCCGCTGTCCCAGGGCATCGAATTTAACTTATAGGAAGTGGGTGCCAGGTCTTTTATTTTCGCTTTGACAGCCCAGTTGAACTATATTCGTCAGGGTCTGACTCATCTACTTCTGGTGCCAACATGACAGATCAACGTTTCCAGCTGAATATCGCGGTGAAACCCTATTGTATTTTTCTCCTGCTGGTTTCTCTTGTGCTGCTCGCCTTACACACAGGTCTATATACCTACAGCGAGTACGTCGAGGAAGTCCCCTGGCTGATACTGCAATTATTCGATCTCGATGAAGAGAATAATTTGCCGACGTGGTGGTCGGGATTTCTACTGCTCAATGTCGCCTTCTTTGTCTTTTTAACAGCGAGCGCCAGCCGTGATAAAACTCGGCCATACTGGTTCGCCATCGCGGCAGGCTTCCTGATTCTGGCTATCGATGAGGTGGCCGGCTTGCATGAAACTTTCAATAGCGCCATTGTGCCAAGCTGGGCGTTGTTTGGTGGGGTTCTGGTGGCCGTAGTCGCGCTCGCTTTTATTCCTTTCCTGGTGGCACTGCAGAGGCGACTGGCGCTGATGTTTATCGTCGCCGGCGTTATCTATGTGGGCGGGGCAATCATCGTGGAATTGCTAAGTGAAGCGTTGGATTCAGACTCATTCGCTTACGTCATTGCGGTGGCGTTGGAAGAGGGTTTGGAGATGCTGGGCGCGTTGCTGTTTCTCTACCTTAACCTCGAGCGTATGCAGCGAGTGCAACGACTGCGCGTCGATGTGAATATCGACTAGCCAGGGGGCGAAGCCGGGCTCAACTCAAGCCAAAAAATGGCCGCATTCGAGTCCCCAGGGTGCTACCCAGGAATGCCGCCGCGAACCACAGCCAGCCGTGCAGGCTGGTGGAGGCAATGCCGCCGAAATAGGCCCCGATGTTGCAACCAAAGGCGATTCTCGCACCGTAACCGAGCAGCAGGCCGCCTATCACGGCTGCCACCAGAGAACGCATGGGCAACTTCAGTGAAGGTGCAAATTGTCGTGCCAGTCCGGCGGCAAGCAACGCGCCTATCATAATGCCAATGTTCATCACCGAGGTGATGTCAGTAAAGATGCTCTGATCCAGGGCGTTGCCTAGGCCAGTTCTCTGCCAGTAGGCCCACTGGGTCACATCGATGCCCAGGGGAGTGACCAGCTTGGCACCCCACAGGGCGAACGCCGAAGTGACGCCCCAGGGTCGTCCGGCCAACATCAATGTAGCCGTATTCACCGCTGCCAGGGCGAGGGCCCCCGCTATCAGCGGCCAGGGCCCGCGTAACCAGGAGTATGGCCGGTCAATTTTTCGATCATTCTCCACCGATCCATGCCTGCGTTTCTCATAAAACACGGAGCCGGCCCAGACCAGGGCGAATAAAATCAGGCTCAGGCCGATGCCGCCGATGACGCCAAAATTTGCCGACAGGGAGAAGGGCGCAAACCCCGGCACATCCTGCCACAGCGACCATTGCCAGGTACCCAGTACAGACCCTGCGATAAAGGCAGCCAGGGTCACCAGCATGCGAACACTGCCACCGCCGGCGGTAAAAAGCGTGCCTGAGGCACAGCCGCCGCCCAGCTGCATACCCAGGCCGAACATAAAGGCGCCACACACCACGGCGATATTCAATGGGGCTACGTTGCCACGAAGGTTGATGCCCCACAGCTCGCCCTGGGCGATAAGCGGTGTGAAAATCAATACCGTCACCCCGAGCATCAGCATTTGCGCTCGCAGGCCGGAACCGCGGCCGCTATTGACCACTTCACGCCAAGCCGCGGTAAAACCAAATGCCGCGTGATACAGAATTAGGCCCGCAGCGAGGCCAACCAGAAACAGGGCGCTCTGGCGCCAGCCATAGGTGCTGGTCAGATAGATAAACAAGATAGCGCTCAGGGCCATGCCAAAACCGGCGGTGCGGCGATTGCGCGTGAGGGCGTCGAAAGTCGGGGCGGTGCTCATGGTTTCTGTATTCAATGGGTTTCCTTGGTATTGGCGCAATGTACATTGGGCAGCGAGTTGGCGCTGATGGATCACCCCGACATTATGGCGCCAATTGGTCGACTAGGAAATAGTGATCGACATTCTCGTCCTCGAACCCCAGCGCCTAATTGAACATCTCGGTACGCAATCTCGCGTGTCTGATCGCCCACTCGCCATCGAAACGCCGTCGATAGTGGCGCGACAAGTAGGCAATCGCAACGCCGCCAATGGCACCTGGAGTTACCCACAAAACCATACTGATATCGCTAAAAGCATCACCAAAAATACTTTCGAATAGACGCCTGCCGCCAAATACGAGAAATGCAGTATAGGCGCCAATGCCCGCGCCGATAAAACCACCCAGATGCTGTATCCACCATTCCTTCGGTCCTAACTTCGCCTTGAAGTTGTAGTACAGGCAATTGGTGCCACTCACTACCTGAAGTATGGCAAAGATGGCGAATAATGTACTACCGCTGGCAATGCCATTGATGAACAAGGCAATGCCGACGACGACCAGGCTAATACAGAGGCCGGTGTGCACAGGTGTGCGCAGAGCGCTACGATCCGCCTTGTACTTAATCGCCAGCCAGCCCTGTCGGGTACTGTTGAGTACGAGGATGCTCAGGGATAACAGAAACAGGGCAGAGCCCCGAATCTCGGTGACTGCGCGGGCGGCTTGGTCCGCACTGAGGCTGATGCCTGCAGCGTGTGTTGCCAGTGGAAATAATAGATCCAGACTTGCCATGATGATTCCGGACAGAGAAACGGCATACATGGCGTAGGCAAAATAGCGACCAAAACGCTTGTGATCCAGATTGCCCTTGCGCGTAAACACGGGAATTCAGAAGACGATTAACGCGCAGCTGCCGATGGCGATGTGCAGATACAGCGCGTACTGGTGAATAAAAAGCATGGTATTTCTCCTTGGCAGGCTGACGGAATCTGGAGTGGCCTGTGGGGGCCAAAACTACTGCCAGCATTGGAGTCGATGGTAGACCTCGTAGCCTCAAGCCAGTAGTGCCGGAAGTCACCACTTCGCCTGTGACTTCTGGCCTATAGAGTAGGGTCGGGACCCTGTGCAATAATTCGGAGCAGTAGCGAAGAGGAAAGCCTGTTGGAAAACTGATTATGCGAATCACGGAATACTTCAATAGTGAAAATGCACTGATCCTCAGCGGCGTCCTGGCGATGGCTGCGGTGGGTGCCCTCACTGTGTTTATCATGCAAAATAGCAGTCTGTTGCCAGTGGTCATATCCCTGTCGATCACACAGTTGCTGTGTTTTGTGGCCTTCGTTTTTGGATCTAATTACTCCCGCAGGGTTCTGGTCAACCTGATCTGGGTCGAAGCAGTTTGTATCGTGACCCTCTATTTCCTGGTTAATAGTCCATTACTGGCCATTTTGAGCATCGTCTGGATAGTGCAGGCGGCAGAGCTTTACGGATCCAGGTCCGCCTCATGGTTGCTACTAGGCAGCGTAAGCATTCTCACCGCCAGTCAGCTCTATCACGCGGACGGGGTTGCGACCCTTAACGTCATAGTGAATGCTGCACTGTCTGGTTTATTTCAACTTTTCGCACTAAGCGCCACCCTCCGCGCGATATCGGAGAGGCAATTACGGGAGGAGACGGGGGCGCTCAATCGTGAATTAATCGCTACCCGTGAACTGCTTTCCCAAACCACGGCGCAGAGTGAAAGAGTGCGTATCGCCAGAGACCTGCATGATATTTTGGGTCACCATATGACGGCGTTGATACTGAATCTGGAAGTAGCCAAACACAACGCCGAGGGTACGGTTCGGGAGAAAGTGGAACAATCACTGGCGCTGGCCAAACTGTTACTGGGTGATTTGCGAACCACAGTCAGCGAACTACGGGACGACGATGTTATTGATTTGCAGCACTCCATTAATACGCTCGTCGCCGGCATTCCACGCCTGGAGATTGACGTGGATTTTAGCGCCGCACCGTCGATCAAGGATGTCGAACTCGCAGAAACGCTGCTGCGCTGTACCCAGGAAGCGATTACCAATGTGCTGCGTCACAGCGCGGCGACGCAGTGCCGAATTGCGGTAGCCGGGTCCGGCGATAAATGCATTCTTACGGTGTCAGACAACGGTAATAGTAAGCTAGAAATCGTGCCTGGTAGCGGACTCAAGGGCATGGCTGAGCGAATCGCCGACAATGGAGGGGAACTATCCTGGCTGCAGACGGACGGCGGCTTTAGTTTGCGAGTCGAGCTGTTAATGGGAAGTGGCCGATGAAGATCAAGGTCATGCTGGCAGAAGATCAGAACCTGGTACGAGAGGGCATATGTAACTTGTTGGAGCTGAGTAACAATATTGAAGTCGTGGGCCAGGTAGTGGACAGCTCGGAAGTTGTGGAGGGCATCGAGCGCTATCGACCAGATGTACTGCTATTGGACATACGCATGCCGAAAATGACCGGCATCGAGGCACTCCATGCGATGAATGAAAACGCAGTCATGGTGCCCAGTATCATACTCACTACGTTCGATGATCATCAGTTGGTGCTGGAAGGCCTGCAGGCCGGTGCCAGGGGTTTTTTACTCAAGGATGTCTCCCTGGAAAGCCTGGTCAATGCCATCGAGAAGGTTCACCAGGGAGAAACCCTGGTACAACCGGCAATCACCGAGCGGATTCTCAAAGGACTTTCCAGTCTGGTTACGGCGCAGGATGAACCAGAACAGGTGGAGGCGTTATCCGTCAAGGAAATTGAAGTGCTACGCTTGATGGCTGGAGGTTATAGCAATCGTGAAATCGCCCGCGCCATCCACAAGTCAGAAGGCACGGTTAAAAATCAGGTGTCTTCGATTCTGGACAAGCTGCGGGTGAGAGATCGGACCCAGGCGGTGCTCCGTGCCATAAATCTAGGTCTGCTTTGAGTCTGCTGTTGGCCGTTGGCGGATCACTTCGGTAGTCAGCCCCACCTGATCGTTCGCGCGAAGTCATGCTCCAGGGTCTGTGCACCGTCAAAATTCCGTTCCCCCTGAATAAATAGTATTCTGGTAGCCGTTTACTAGCGACGATTCGAAATTCAGACCTGAAAATCAAAAAGAAGGAGTTGTTATGGCTTCCCATCAGAGTGTGATCGCGCGGTGCGTGCTGCTTGTAGCCGCCGTGGTCCTGGTGACGGCACCACAAGCTGCGGCGCAGACCGAGGGGGACTGGCCCATGTATCGCGGCAATCATGCCGGTACCGGTTATTCCGCGCTAAACCAGATCAGTGCCCACAACGTCTCCGATCTGGTCGAGTCATGGCGCTACTCCCTGGCCAGCGATGGAGGCAGGGGCCAGCCAAATTCACAGGCAACAGCCATCGTCATCGGTGGCGTCATGTATCTGCCGGCAGCGGACCGGGTAATCGCGCTCAACCCGGTCAGCGGTGAAGAAATTTGGCGCTATACCGTCGAGGAAGGTGCGCCTTCGAGGCGGGGTGTTGCCTACTGGGCCGGTGCGGAAGGCATACCACCGAGAATCATCTTTACGGCGGGACGACGCCTGCTGGCGCTGGACGCCGAGACGGGATTGCCGGCGACAGATTTCGGTCGCTCTGGCGAGATCGATATGGTGATTCCCTATAATTCGGTGCCCATGGTGTATGAGAATATCGTCATCGTGGGTGCGAACACGCCGCGGGGAGCCAGTGGCGGTATCGGTAATGCGCGGGCTTTCGATGCCCGCAGCGGCGACAAGATATGGGAGTTTAGCTCCGTACCCCAACCCGGCAGTCTCGGCCATGACAGTTGGGCAGGTGATAGTTGGATGGGCCGTCTCGGCGCCAATGCCTGGCCCTTTTATTTCACGGTGGATGCGCAGCGCGGTCTGTTATATCTGCCCCTGGCCTCACCCATACCCTTCGCTTACGGCGGCGA
>JADFIJ010000241.1 GCA_022566775.1 Pseudomonadota bacterium
AAACTGTTCCTGGCGCTGACGCGGCCATAATTTCCCACTGCGAGGGTGACCGATGATGCCTTTACCAGCACCATGATTGAATCACCGACCGCCAGGCCCATTTCCTCCCGACTGCGCTCGGTGACGATGGCCACCACCGCCAGAGTGGCCGAAAGACTGACACAAACCTCGCTGTTAACGGCACCGGGCTCAATGCTACTGATGCTGCCCAGGAATTGATTGCGGGCGCTGGTCTGAATCGAACTGTGCCTCATGAAACCGCTGACATCATCCAGAGATTGTAATTGATTATTGAGACTTTGAAGAAACTCTTGATGTTGTTTCTCAAGTTCTTCAAAACCCGCGAGTAACTGTCGGCCATAGTCGGTAAGTTGGCTACCACCACCCTTGCTACCACCAGCGGCGCGCAGGACCAGGGGCAATTTGGACAGGTTATTGAGCCGCTCCAGTCGGTCCCAGGCAGTCTTGTAACTGATACCCAGGGATTTCGCCGCCGCGGTGATAGATCCTGTCTCGGCAATCGCGCGCAACAGGCCTAATCGCTCCAGCAACACGCGGTTTGCTGAATCGTCTGTTAGCCAGATTTCACCTTCTACCGTCGCCATTATCTACTCTCTGGATGAATTAATCCCGGCTCACCAGTCCCCTGAGGCGCACCAGGACGGACGCTTCCAGGGAATCCTGATGTTGCGCTGGAACGCAGTAAAAGCCCGCCGGCAGCCCCTTTAAATCGATCCCTCTTTGGGTTACCTTCAAGTGTGCATACAGTGGCGGTCACGAGCAAGTTAACTACATTAATTAGGCATTGTAAGTGTTTGGGAGTAAAAGGAAATGATTAAACCATGGGTTTTGGGAATTGGCACTGTCATGGTGACAATCAGCGCCGGGATGGGCCTGGCTCAGGATATCGAGATTCCGCGAACTGCCAGCGGCCGACCCGATCTCCAGGGCATATGGACCAACAAGACCCTGACACCTCTCACACGGCCTAAGGAATTTGCCGAAACCCGGGCTTTGAGTCAGCAACAGGTACAGCGCCTGGAGGGTGATAACCAGGTGTACCTGGATGCAGAATATGCCGATAGCGATCCGGATCGGGCCGCTGGATTTGGGGCCCAGGCAGGGGACGACGGCAACACCGAAGACGGCTATAACGAATTCTGGAAAGATGTGGGTACCCGCATTCAAATGATCGATGGCGAATACCGCGCCTCCATCATCATCGATCCGGCAGATGGCCAGATACCCTACGCCGGTGATCCGCGCACTCGCTTCCGTCGCGATCCTGGCGCGCCTGGCCGCTCCGATGGCCCTGAGGGCAGACCGCTGGCCGAACGCTGTCTACTGGCATTCGGTTCCCATTCCGGGCCACCCATGCTGCCGGTGATGTACAACAACAACTACCAGTTTGTGCAGACCGACGATTACGTGATGATCCTGGCGGAGATGGCCCATGACGCACGTATCATCCGCCTGGATAACAGCGAGCACATGATCGGCATGAACAAGTGGATGGGGGATTCTATCGGCCGCTGGGAAGGGGACACCCTGGTGGTAGAAACTCGGGGCTTTAATCCCCAGCAGAGTTTCCGGGGCGCGTCTGAAAACTTGACGGTCACCGAGCGCTTTAGCAGGGTCTCGCCATCCGAAATTCTCTACCGCTTTACCGTGGAAGACTCCACTGTATTCAGCCAAGCCTTCACCGGTGAGTTGATGTTCAACGCCCGACCGGCCCGGGAATCCATGTATGAGTACGCCTGCCATGAGGGAAACTATGCGCTGGCAGGCATCCTCGCCGGTGCCAGGGAACTGGAACGCCAGGCGGCGGCAGCAGAGGACAATTAATCTGCGCCACACCGGGCGAAGACACGCCTTAGGCTTCTAGGACGCAGGCAAAAGAAATAAGAAGAAAAGCTGGACTGCGCTTGATGCCGATCAATATGTAATTTGTACACGACCATGCAGAAGGGCTATCCTTATCCTAAGGTAGCCTGCTGCCTTCCTGTTTCCACAATTGGAGATCCAATGAAAATTCTAGCCATCACAGGACTATTACTGGTGCTACTCGGTGCCTGTGCTGCTGACGATGGTTCATGGGTAAATCCCAACATGATGACAGATCAGGAAATCATCGCCTATAACCAGGACAAGAGAATCTGGGATCAAATCATGTGCACCCGGGGATTCGGTGTACGCAGCCATATCAAGAAGCGAACCTGCGGGACCTTGTCTGAGTTAAATCGGCGTGCGGCTGCAACCGGCGAACAGCTCAACATTATCAGCTTCGGCACGCCTCAAATCTATCACTAGGATTGACCAGACCAGGATAGGGGGAGCGCTTGTTTCTCTGCTGGGAAAATCCGGCTTGCGCGCAACGACTCCGATATGGAGGGTAGCTTGGCTGCTTTCTTATTTCCGGTAATGTTTATTACCGGAAATAGTAAGAAACCCCCCAAAGCCGTTGATTAGACAGAATCCTGCGCCGATATTGACGCTCAGCGCCTTTAGCTACGCCGCGTACGCATGGTGACAAATTCCTCGGCCAGGGTCGGATGAATGCCGATGGTTCGGTCGAAATCCACCTTCCTGGCGCCACAATTCATGGCCACCGCAAATCCCTGTACCAGTTCTCCCGCATCGGGACCTATCAAGTGCAGGCCGATTACCCGGTCCGAGCTCTTTTCGACGATGAGTTTGATCATGGAAAGCTCGTCACGGCCACTCAAACTGTGTTTTAACTGCTTGATCGTCGCCAGGTAAACATCCAGTTCCATGCCTTTATCCAGAGCCTGCTGCTCGGTCAAGCCGACTGTGGCCAGGTTGGGATGGCAAAATACCGCCGTGGGTATGTTGACATAGTCCATGCTTGCGCCTTCGCCGCCAAACAACGTCGTGGCAACGATCTGGCCCTGGGCAAGGGCAACCGGTGTCAGCGCAAGCCGGTCGATGGCGTCGCCGATAGCATAGATACTGGGTTCCGCAGTCTGAAATTGATCATCGACGACGATTGCGCCGTTGTCTGACAGTTGTACCGCCACGTTCTCCAGGCCAAGGTTCGCGGTCATGGGCCGGCGTCCGGTGGCGGACAACACGGTATCGCAACTTATTCTAGTTCCAGATTTAAGTAGTACATCTAACTTATTGTTATCATTTACTATACTAACTATATCTTCTTCGAGTTTCAGGTCGACATGGCGGCCAATTTCGGTGCTGATGAAATCACGAATCTCCTCATCGAAGCCACGCAGTAATTTGTCTCCGCGATAAACCAGGCAGGTCTCCGACCCCAGGCGGGTAAAGATACTGGCGAATTCCAGGGCGATATAGCCACCACCGACCACGGTAATAGACTTAGGTAGCGAGTCGAGGCTAAAAACCTCATTGGAAGAGATGGCAAACTCGCTACCCGGGTAATCCGGTATCCATGGCCAGCCGCCCACCGCCAGCAATATGTATTTGGCGGTGATATGTCGATCCTCAATGCATAGCTCATGAGGTCCCTCGATGCGGGCCCTGGCCTCATATATGGCGACCTTGTTATTATCCAGTATCGTTCTATATATGCCGTTCAACCGATTGATTTCTGTATCTTTATTTCGAATTAAAGTTTCCCAGCTGAACTCGAACCCGGGGCTGCTCCAGCCGAATCCACGGGCATCCTCCAGGTCGTCATGATAGTGGGCGGCGTAACTGAACAGCTTTTTCGGCACGCAGCCAACATTGACGCAGGTGCCGCCAAAATAACGCTCTTCGGCAACGCCAACTCTTGCCCCCAGACTCGCCGCGATGCGGCAGGCCCGAACCCCGCCAGAACCGGCGCCGATAACAAACAAATCGTAATCATATTGTTCCAAGTTACTGTATCCTTATACTCGTAAAAGCCCGCAAGACGGCATTATGCACGATGACCGCAGTGAACAGCTAATGCAGCCCGATCTATTCCAACAGTCCTCCGAACTGCCGTTCATCGACCACGATTTAGGCGATGCGTGGATTCGCGAATATCCCCAGTTATTCTCCCCAGAGTGTGCCGATGAATTACTCAGGGTGCTGTTGGCGCAAATCCCCTGGCAGCAGGACAGCATACGCATCGCGGGGAAACGGATTCCGGTGCCCCGACTGCAATGCTGGATGGGCGATCGCGGCAGTCGCTATGCTTACTCGGGTATCAGGCTGGAACCCGTACCCTGGCAGCCGCCGATCACGGCAATAAGAGACAAGATCCAGGCCCTCGGTCATGCCGACTTCAACTCGGTGCTACTCAATTATTATCGTGATGGCCAGGACAGCGTTGCCTGGCACGCCGATGACGAACCGGAGCTGGGTGCCAACCCTGTCATCGCATCGCTGAGCCTGGGAGCAGAGAGAAAATTCCAGTTACGACACAAGCGCGATAAAGGCCGTGGTCGATACCACATGATATTGCGTAACGGCAGTGTCTTGATCATGGGTAAAACTTTGCAAAACAACTGGTTACATCAGCTACCTAAGGAAACTAGACTGC
>JADFIJ010000057.1 GCA_022566775.1 Pseudomonadota bacterium
GGTGCGGATCGCGCCGGCAGATGCCGCGATCAGCAACTACGGCTTCGACGTGACGCCTGCGCGCCTGGTCACTGGATTAATTACGGAGCGGGGGGTGGTTGCCGCCAGCAAGGCCGGAATTGCCAGCTTGAAAAAAGGCGAATAGTACGCACCGGCCTAGCCCGGCGGCCATTGCATCCTGCGGCCACCGAGGATGTGCAGATGGACGTGGGATACCGTCTGCCCACCGTCCTTGCCGGTATTGATGACATAGCGGAATCCGTTCTCGGTTAAGCCCTGATCCTGCGCAATTTTATTTGCCCGCAGCAATAGCTTTCCCAGCAGTGCCTGATCTTCTGCCCCGGCGTGGGTGATGTCGTCGAGATGTTTTTTCGGGACGATTAAGATATGTTGAGGGGCGGCGGCGTTGATATCGTGGAAGGCATAGACGTCGTCGTCGGAATAAACCTTGTTCGAGGGTATTTCCCCTGCGATAATTTTGCAAAACAGGCAATCGTCCGACATGGTCTACTCCGTTATGGTGCCCGTGTGGTAGTGCCCGATAAGGCAATGGTTAGGGCAATAGTTAAGGCAATGCTTAGGGAAAAAGTTTCGAGCCCTGCCGGTCATTCTAACCCAGTGGTGAAAATTTGAGAATTTCTGTTATGCGTTTGAAGTTGCTGCTGCTGGGCGCTGTGCTGTGCCTGTCCCTGTCCCTGTGCCTGTCCCTGTGCCTGTCCCTGGTACTGGCCCTGGTGCCGCAGGCAACCATGGCGCAGGAAGAAGGCTCGAATGACGCCCCCATCTGGGGCATTAAGGTCGTGAACCAGTATCCTCACGATATCAATTTTTTTACCCAGGGCCTGTTCTACCATGACGGCCATCTCTATGAGGGCACCGGCAAGCGCGGACTGTCGGCCCTGAGCAAGCGCAGCCTGACAGCGAATGACGTGATCTTGTCCAGCAAATTGAGCAATCGCTATTTTGGCGAAGGCATCGTGTTGGTCGACGACAAGATCTATCAGCTCACCTGGCAATCCCACATGGTCTTCGTCTATAGTCGCGACAGCTTCGAGCAACTTACCACCCACTACAACGCGACCGAAGGCTGGGGTCTGGCCTATGATGGTTCCCAACTCATCCTCAGCGATGGATCGGCAACGCTTCAGTTTGTCGATCCGGAAACGTTCATCCCGCAACGGAAGATCACCGTCACCCTCAACGGCAACTCGGTGCCGAATCTCAATGAACTGGAATACATCGATGGTGAAATCTGGGCCAATGTCTGGCAGACCGATTTTATCCTGCGTATCGATCCTGCTACCGGGGAGACGAATTCCTATATCGACTTGAGTGGTTTGTCCGGGCTCACGGAATTGGGCAGCAACGAAGCCGTGCTCAATGGGATCGCCTGGGATGAAGAGCAGGACAGACTCTTTGTCACCGGTAAACACTGGGCCCATCTGTTTGAAATTGAATTGGTTGCTCCTTAATCGGGACCGCTTCAAGGTCGGTATCGAATCGCTGTAATAGAGGACGTATTTCAATGTGGCTGCAAAAGCAGATTCAGCTCGCTGCTCGAGAGCGAGGGTTTCATCTGATCACCGACGAGGTGCTGCAAAAATTCCCGGAAATCGGCTCGGTAAAGATCGGGCTCGCCCATTTTCTGCTGCAGCATACCTCCGCCTCACTTAGCCTCAACGAGAACGCCGACAGCTCGGTGCGGCGGGACATGGAGTCGCACTTCAATCAACTGGTACCGGAAAACGCGGCCTACTACGAGCACACCTTCGAGGGTGCCGATGACATGCCTGCACACATTAAATCCGGGCTTCTGGGCACCGAACTGACGCTGCCGATTAGTGACGGCAGGCTGATGTTGGGCACCTGGCAGGGATTGTACCTGGGTGAACACAGAAACCACGCCGGGCCTCGAACCGTCATAGTGACGGTGCAGGGGTCCTGAATCCATGCTCTCAGCACGTCTCGAATCCCTGCCAATTACCGCCAAGGCGATAATTCTGATAGGCATTTCGACGCTGCTGATTTCCTGCGAGACGGTGACGTACTACACGCAGGCGGCACGGGGTCAAATGGCCATCGTCTTCGGCAGGCAAGATATTCAAGGTTTGCTGAAAAGCGAGGATCTGCCCACAGAATTGCAGGAAAAATTCTCCGCCGTCCTCCATATCCGCGATTTCGCCGCGCGGGAATTATTCTTGCCGGTAGGCAATAACTATCAGACCTATGTGGATGTGGATAGAGAACATGTGGTCTGGAACGTATTTGCTGCGCCGGAGTTTTCAATCGAGGCGGTTAACTGGTGTTATCCCATCGCCGGTTGCGTCGCCTATCGCGGTTATTTTTCCGAAACTGCCGCCCTTAAATTCGCCGCAGAATGGGAGCGGCGAGGCTTCGATGTTTACACCGGTGGCGTCGACGCCTATTCGACCCTGGGTTGGTTCCAGGATTCCCTGCTCAGTACGGTACTGAGCCGACCTGACTACCAACTGGCAGCACTAATTTTTCATGAACTGGCCCATCAAGTCGCCTATGTGCCCGGTGACACCACCTTTAACGAGAGTTTCGCTACCGCGGTGGAGAGAGAAGGGCTACGACGCTGGCTGCTGGACAGTGATCAGGCGGCAACCATCGCCATCGCCCGCAGCAGTCGCGAACGCCAGCAGCAATTCGTCGAACTGGTTACCAGCTATCGCGACCAGTTCGACCAGCTCTATCAGGAGCAGCTGCAGACGCAGGAGATGCGGCGGCGCAAGCATGCTCTACAGCAGCAGTTGCGCGCCGACTACGAAGCCAGCAAACGGCGGTGGGGCGGCGACGCCGGCTATGATGCCTGGTTCTCCAATTCGCTGAATAACGCCCAGTTGTCTACCGTGAGTTCATACAATGACCTGGTGCCATTCTTTATGGAACTGCTCACCCAGGCCGATGGAAATCTCGAGGCTTTCTATGAAGAAGTGGAGAGAATCGCAGCCCTGGATCTGGAACGGCGGGAACTGCTCACCCAGGCTGTAGACTGATCCGGTGAAGGCAGCAGTGGGATCCACGTCATGGTTGTTAGTCTGAAAGCCATCCGTGGAAAATTGCTTAAAATTCCTAATACTTTTGTAATTACACACGCCGATGATTACGCGCTGCCACCACAGATTAAACCAGTCCACGCTGGAGAGGATGAAATAGCGAATGCGAGTCTTTTGCCGAAGCGCCGCCTTGAGCTGCTGCTTGTCGCTGCTCGCCGGCTGTGTCGCCCCACCTGACCTCAACCCGGATCTGTCAGCGTCCATAGCCTGGTACACAGGCGCAGCGGGTCACGTGGACGACAACCGGGCCAGGCTATTGCTCGAGCGCGCAGCGGCCAGTGAAGACACACTCGCCATCATGTGGATAGCCCGTGTGCACTCCACTGGACGCATGGGATTTGCCCGGGATCTCGATCTGGCCCGGCAAGTTGCGGGGGGCGTGATCGCGGATGTGGAGCGCCTGGCCAAGGCGGATGTCGCCGAAGCCGGTTTTCTGATGGGCACCGCCTTCGCCGAAGGCCTGGGTAAAACAACGGATCCGGTGGCGGCGGCATCCTGGTATGAACGCGCCGCGTTGCTTGGCAATATGCTGGCGCAGCACAATATGGGCAATATTTATGCGGCAGGCACGGGGGTTCCCGAGGATGACGCACGCGCGGTGTTCTGGTGGCGGCAGGCGGCGGCTCAGGGCGACGCCATACCACAGTTCCGTCTCGCGGTAATGCTCGAAGAGGGCCGCGGAGTAGGGGTGAATATTGAGGCTGCGCTGCGCTGGTACCGGCAATCTGCCGGTCGTGGTTATGCCCCGGCACAGGCGGCGTTAGCGCGCTTATTGCGGGAGTAAAGCCGGTCGGTACCCATCGACTAGACTCAAACCGCAGCTTTGCTTATGCTGCTCGTGCCATTTTTTATCCCAAGGGGGAGTCAGCATGTTTTCCAATTCCCGAAGCGTAGTGATCATGGGTCTGTTTTCAGCGAGTCTGGCAGCATCAGGCCTGGCCCTGGCACAGGCAGAGGATGACGATACCATTCGCGATCTGGTCAGTCGTCTGGATTTGGAAAGCTATAAAACTACCATAAGAGGGCTCACCCAGTTCGGGGATCGGCGCCAGGGAACCGAACGCAATCGTCAGGCGGTGGATTGGATCGAAGCCTGGTTGCAGGCGGTGGGTTGCGAAAACACCCAGCGCATTACCTATACCTTCGATCCCGAGCCCCGGCCGCGCCGGTCACAAGCGGCGGTCAACACCGATTTAACCACCCCCACCGGCGGCGCCGTCGGCCGCAACGGCAATGGACCCGGGGGTTCCTCGATCTACGGTTACCGTAACCGTACCGGTGTCAATCGCGATCTTCAAGCGCAGGAAGATCTGCGTATCCGCGAACTCAATATGGAAGAGCCGGTCAATGGGGAGCGCCAGCAGGTGTACTGCACCAAGGTTGGTACCACCTATCCGGATGAGATGTACATTATCAGTGCCCATATGGATGGCCACGGCGTTAACGAAGCGCTCAATGATGATGGCTCGGGCACGGCGCTGGTCATGGAGCTGGCGCGCATCTTCAATTCGGCGGACGTGGAAACAGAACGATCGATCCGTTTCGCGCTTTGGAACAACGAAGAAACCGGACTCAACGGCTCGGGGGCCTATGTTGAACAGCGCCGGGAACTACAGGGAATCGAGAGTCCTCCGGGTTCGGGGCAGTACCCTGAACCACGTTGGCTGGGCATGATTCAGCACGACATGATGCTCTGGGATCATGGCGCACCCCGCGCCGACGGCACCGTGAGTAGTGAACAGCGGCCCGAGGCCGACGTCAATATCGAGTTTCAGTCGGCCTCAGAGCTGGCAGACGCATCGATGCGACTGGCATTCGTGTTCAAGGCCGCCGCCGATGCCTATAACACCGACTATCCGGCCAGCGTCGGTCCCCATATGACGAACACCGATTCCACACCGTTCATGAATATCGTGCCATCCATCAGCCTGCGGGAAAATGAACGGGGTGCCCATACCGGCGCCGGCTGGAATCCAACCTGGCACACACCACTGGATGTCTGGGCGACGTTCTCCGACGAAGATTTTCGTCTGGGTCTCAATGCCGCGCAGACCACACTGTCTGCCGTCGCGCAACTGGTGGGGGCTAGCGTCGGCAACTAGCCCGGATGTTTCACCAGTGCGCTTGAAAATTCGGGTTTCGTGCTGGTCCAATAGTCTATTCTCAAACTTTACTTCAATGACATTTGGTACATTCTTTCGCTTGCCTGATTTTCACTTGATCTTTCGCGTTTTGAACGCACGTGCTCGCTCCGACGTAGCTGTCGCTACGTTTACGCTCACGAGCACGCCCAAAACACGAAATCTCGGCGTGAAACTTCAGGCAACTGGTGAAATATCCGGGCCTGGCACCCCTGAATGCTAGTCCGGCGCGGCAGCCAGGTCCTCTCTCAAGGTACGGGACGCCAGGTAAAAGTGGCACGCCGACCAGAACATCATCGAAGGAATCAGGATTACCAGGGCGTAGCGTAACGACTCTGCTCCATAACTCGGCGCCAGATAGTCACTCAATACGCCAATCGCAAAGGGTCCAAGACCGAGGCCAATGATATTGAGAATCAGGAACAGAATCGCGGACGTGGTCGCACGCATACGCTGTCCCACCAGGCCGTGGCTAGTGGCTATGGTGATGCCCAGATAGACGTTAAACAACAATCCTGGCACAAATGCCAGCAGCAGCGCCGCATACTGGCTGGACACCAGGTAGACTGCGATCATAAACGGCACGCAGATAAATCCAGCGAGTGCGGGCAGCCATACGTACCAGCGCTGATCACGGGGTGCCAGCTTGTCAGCGAGCACGCCGCCAAGGAACACTCCGATTGCTCCGAACAAGCCTGACGACAGGGCCAACCAGGTACCTAACTCGCCGGTGGTCATGCCATGACTACGGATAAAAAAAGATGCCAGCCAGTTGACTGTGCCGTAGGCCGCGAAAGCATTGAGTCCGGCAGCAAACGCCATATGCCGGAAGGAGCGCCGGTTCCAGAGCAGGGCAACCACCTCAGAGAATGACACCTGTTGGTCGGAGACTTGTTTGTTCTCGATGAGCCCGCGGATGGGCTCTCTCAAGGTGCTACGCACCAGAACCGCCATCACGATACCCGGTACACCCACCACCACGAAGGCAACCCGCCAGCCGAAGAACTCGTTCAGCCAGCCACCCAACAGGAAGCCGAACAGAATGCCGATGTTCACCCCGGTTGAATAAAATGCGAGGGCGCTGGCGCGTTTTTTGCGGGGAAAAATGTCCGAGATGATCGAATGTGAGGGCGGGCTGCCACCGGCTTCCCCCACACCTACGCCGATTCGAGCCGCCAATAGCTGGGTGTAATTTTGCGCCAGGCCGCTGATCGCCGTCATGAAACTCCACAGGCCAATGGAGAGGGCAACAATATTTCTTCGGTTGGAGCGATCGGCCCAGCGGGCAATCGGAATCCCTGCCGAGACATAGAAGATAGCGAAGGCAAAACCTGTCAGCAGTCCGAGTTGGCTGTCGGATAGAGCCAGCTCCAGCTTGATCGATTCCTGCAGGATGGACAGCAATTGCCTGTCGATAAAATTGAAGCTATAGACAACCGTAAGCAGCACCAGCGCGTAGTTTCGGGCCGATGTACTTGCATAGGGATTGATAATAGCCCCCGGTTGATCGGGTTTTGGCGCGGCGGTGGAACTGTTTCGATCTGACATTGTTTTCTGGAATCCTCGTTATTATTGTGGATGATACAATCAAATCCGGTGTCGCTGGCTTGGGTCAACTTCACCACGGCCAGCGGCAGCGACCACGGAAGCCTGGAGCAGAATCGCGAGACAAAGGCTGGCGTGTTGAAGGAGTTTCTGCATTGCCGGCGCTACAAGAGCAGCAGAATTTCCTGTTCGAATTGCTCTTTCGGTGAGTAGCCAGTGTGCCGGTGACAAATATCGCCTTCTCTGTTGATCAGAAAAGTGGTGGGGAATCCGTAAAGAGGACCGAAAGCATCTTTGACATCGTCCCGGCCGTCGCCGATAAGTATGGGATAATCCATTTCCATCTCCTCGGCATATAGCTGCAAGGAAGCGACTGAATCGTCAACTGAGATGCCCAGTATTGACAGACCCTGGGCCTCGTACTTGTCAAGAAGTTCGATGAAGCCAGGTATTTCTATGCGACAGGGCGCACACCAGGTGGCCCAGAAATCCAGCAGAATGACTCTGCCGAGGTAGTCACTCAACGTTACCTCGACGCCATCCATATCCAACAGGACGAAATCAAGATTCGCACTCTTATCCGTTATCGTGCAAGCCTCCTGTTGCTGGGAGTACAGTGGTTTAGAAACCAGGCCCAGTAACATCAAGCTACAGGCAAGTAGGGCTGATGTTCTCATAGTTAATTGCCTCAAGCTCCGGCTGCTGTTTACTCGAATAGTTCCGGATCAGAAAAAGTAAGTGAAAATCCATACCAGCGGGTGAACATCTGTTGCGGTCTGTCTACCTCTATCAGATTTCCCTGGTTGTCGAAAATTTGCTGATTGCGAATACTGTAGCCCCTATCGAGGGTAATATTTCTGCCCTCGAAGCGTACCTCTCCAGCGTCCCAATAAATGGCCATGGGAGTCGAGGTCAGCGGATCAAGAAATACCAATAGCTTTTCCCCATTGACTTCATCGAAGAGGTAGTTGCCATTGGCTCTTATTGTCTTCACCGGATAGTAGCGATGAAGATCACCATCCCAGATACCGAGCCCCATTTCCATGCGGTCGAGGCGGGTATCTTCTTCGCCCAGAGTGACAACAAACCCCCGTATTAATTCGATGTCTGTGTCATTTGGATCATACCTAGCGGTCAAGGAGGCACCCATACCGCCGTGGAACGGATGGTCAGAAATAGCAACCGACATAGACGGGTCCATGGTCAAGGCCTGACCAACATTCATCTGTAACAAATTTGAGACGGGCATTCTGTAACCGGCGTGAGTACCATATAGACCTTCGCCGGTCATGTGACTCCACAGGGTCTCGGTTTGCTTATCCCCAAGCACGAAGAGGCCGTCATAGAGGCCGACGTTATCAAAATTATAGAGTTTGCCATCGATCACAGGAGCCAAACTGACCCCGGAGTTGCAGACGATTCAGAACGTCGCCATCCACGCCAGATCCGCCGCCTTGCCCTGGGCGATGTGATGGAAGGCCATCTGATCCCTCACCAGTGCAAGTTTGCCATCGGCCGTATCCGTCACCAGCAACAGGGTTTCCGTACTAAGCAGACCACTGTCCAGTACGGTCTGCAAAGCCTGGATTTCCTCGACATAGAAGGTCTCAAAAATCCCCTGGCCCAAGGTGCTGAAGCGGTTAATATCGAAGCTTTCGGCGGTCTGGGAATTTACCCATTGAGGCAATAAAAGCAGCAATGCAGTTGCTGCCACGCCGAAGAAATTCCGGCTACTATTTCGACCTGGATAAGTCATGGCAAGACCCCTGATCAGTTGAGAAGGCAATTTTTTATGCTGCAATAAGTCGCGTCGAGAGTAAAGAGTTTTCCATGACTGCTTATTCTTGCTGGCAGGGAGAAATTTGACACCGGAGAAAATATCCAGCTAACTCTGTGTGTCAATTATCCACAGCAGGTGGGTGTCCAAATAATTCAGCCCAGGGAGAGATGAATGCCGATAGCGAAACTAAATGGACAAAGTATCGCCTATGACGACACCGGTGGAGATGGGCCGGCGCTGATATTCAGTCATGGCTTCCTTATGGACAGAACTATGTTCGAGCCCCAGCTCGATAGTTTTCGTGGTGATTACCGCTGTGTGGTCTGGGATGAAAGAGGATTTGGAGACACGCCGGTAGCCGTCCCCTTTAGTTATTGGGATTCTGCGGATGATGTGATTGCACTCATGGATCATCTCGGTATCGACCAGGCCGTGTTGCTGGGTATGTCCCAGGGTGGCTTCCTTTCCCTGCGAGCGGCGTTGAGGTATCCACAACGGGTGAGAGCTCTGGTATTGATTGACTCGGGTGCGCATGTAGACCCTCCGGAAACCATAGAGGGTTACAAGCAGATGATGAGCCACTGGATGAGCGAAGAACCTCTGGGCGAAGTGGGTACCAATGTCGCAGCTCTCATCATCAATCAAGCTGAACTATCCAAAAAATGGATCGCTATCTGGGAATCCCGCGATCGGTATAGCCTCAAATACCCTGCCGAGGCCTTACTCAGCAGAGACGATATTAGCGATCGTGTGTCTGAAGTCAGCTGTCCGGTACTGGTGATACATGGTGAAGATGACCAGGCAATACCCATCGAGATCGCCGAACTCATGATTGCCCAATTGCAGGATTGTAGGGGACTGATAAGGGTTTCAGGCGCTGCCCATGCGGCGAACATGACCCATCCGGAAATCGTTAATCCTGCCATTGCGGAATTCTTGCTACAACTGTAGGAAGTCATGCAGCATTACCAAAGGCGTGCGGGATAAATCAATGGGGTCAAAATCAATGGGGTCAGAGTAACTTGATGCATTGATTTTCGCGTCGATACCAATATCAAACTACTCTGACCCTTTTGATTCGCCGAAGAAATTCCGGCTACTATTTCGACCTGGATAAGTCATGGCAAGATTCCTGATCAGTTGAGAAGGCAACTTTCGATGCCGCAATAAGTCGCGTCGAGAGTAAAGAGTTTTCCATGACTGCTTTTTCTTGCTGGAAGGGAGAAATTTGATAACGGCGAAAATACCTAGCTAACTCTGTGTATCGACTAACCACAGCATGTGGGCGCCCAAATAGTTCATGGTTGAAAACTACTTTGAAGAACTCAGGCGAATAGCGCCGGCTGGTCCACAGCAAAGGGTCCGCTATAGCCGAGAGCAGTCATTGAGGGTTAGTGACCGACCGGCACTAAGGCTATATTCACAAGGAAAGCGTTCCCGATGAAACGTTTCCGCGGAAACGTCAATGTGCACCATAATGGGTCAATTTGTTACAGTATGAATTGACTGCTAATGGCTGAAAACGAACCGTTTCAGAGCTGAAACTACCGAAATATTGACCTATTCTGATTAAACCTCGAATTGGCCGCTATCGAAGGTGGACACTTTCTAAAAGACCGAATTGAAACGAATTCGCAACTCTCTTGGAGCTAAAAGTATGGGCATCGACCGTAAAACCATCGTTCAGAGGTTGCTGGTTGTAATCGGAATTTTGGTCCTAATCCCAGTTTTCGCACTTGGTGCCCTGGCGGTCTCGGCGCGTTTTTCCGACGGGCCCTCTGTAATTTTCAGTGGTGGGCCGCTCGTTGCCGGTGAGTTGGTGACGGGTCCAGAACCGAACTGGAGCTTCGTACGAAATATCAGTGACTTCGAACTGCAGCTCCTCAATCCTCCCCGGTCCCGAACGCTTTGGATCGTGGAGCGTGAAGGTAAACTCTATATCAATTCTAACTACATGGGCGGCCTTAGGGAGCGCCTATGGAAGAGGTGGCCGGCGCAAGCGGAACGAGACGGCCGGGCTATCATGCGCATCGAAGGTAAGAGGTATGAGCGCGAACTCGTGCGCATTAAGACGGGTGCTGTAGTGGAGGGTATAACTGCGGAGTTTAATCGCAAATATCGAGCCGTAATGACTCCTGCTGACGTAGAGGCAGAGGAATTGTGGCTTTTCGAGATGGCTCCACCCAACATGATCGGAGGTTTAAGGTGAAACAGTCCTACTGGATTGCGGGTGGTGTGTTAGTCGCAGTCGTACTTATCGTCTTGTTCGTGCCCGGGGTTGCGGAGAGTATCGAAGGAAGGCTGTTGAGCTTCCTGGCTGGGCTGGGTAGGTAGTTATCGCGGTTAGCCCCACGACTGCCTGTCGAACGGTAGTCGAGCATCCGCTCTTGGTCGGAAGCCGCAGTATAAAGAAGAACAAAAAGTGAAAATATAACGCATAAATGAAGAGGTACCCGAAATGTCAAAATTTAAAACATTAGTTTCATTGATAAGCGTCGCAGTATGTTCGCTCGTGGTATTTAGTGCTGCATCCCAAGTGGATTCCATCAAGTTTGCCACTGATATACCGTTTCACGAATGGCAGGCCGTACTACACGCCCCTGAAGGCCGGGTTGATCGTCAGGTAAAGGTCGTCGACATCGGAAATTCCCATGTTGCTGTAGGCGTCCTATTTCGAGATCCAATAGTCGCCAATGACGAACCCGTGCGCGGAATTGTCCACACGCGGGTATCTGAGGTCTATTACATAACCTCCGGCTCAGGTGTATTGGTAACCGGAGGAACCATGCTGGGCCGTAATGATATTCCGGCGGACAGTGACATTGTTACCGAACTAGTCGGTGAAAGTTTCCGCACATCTGTTGCCAGAGGCGATGGCCAGGTTCGCTTAGTGTCTGAAGGAGACATAATTGTTATTCCGGCAGGCGTTTTTCACGGCTGGCATGAAGTCGAAGAAAGAGTTGAAATGGTTAGCATTCGACCAGATCCAGAGAAAGTATTGCCAGCCGGTTACGTGAATCCCTTCGCTAAATAACTTGCCAGGAACGGCAGTAATAAATGGGGTCAGAATAATTAGACATTGGGTTTGAATATGTCGGCTTCTGGCCGAGAGCTGACGTTGCGGAAATTTCTTAACCCATGAAATAGCCGGGAAACCTAATCTGTCAGCACCCGACCCATAGCGGACATTTAGAGGTTTGTATATTAAATGCTACTGCTGCACAAACGGACGAAATTTCGTCTAAAGATTCGGTAAATCTTGAGAACGGAATCGAACCATCGACGCAAGAATTTTCAGTAGACCGCGTGACCGATTCGTCTCTTGAATTAGCAAGTTCTAACTGTGAAATCGGAGTGTGCTAAGAATATAGTCCAAAATGAATCAAATTACTCTGACCCCTTTGATCCCTTTGATCCCTTTGATCCCTTTGATCACGGATTCGCACTATGACGACAATTATTGTATTTTTGGCGCTGGGTTTCAGCCTCCAAATGAACCGGCAACTCAAGACACGCGGTTCTCGTTGGAATGGAACTAACAGCTAACATCCAACAAGCAGGCATTACTTATGTTTTTTTACTCTCGTCTTCAAGCAAGTTTTAGATCTTACCTTTCCCTGGCCGCGCTACTAAGCGCAGGCTTGACCGCTGCTCAGCCAGGCTTGGCTCAGGAGCAGTCCACGGTAGACGGGATCGAGGACTGGGTCGTTGCGACCATGTGCGCGGCGGATAACCGCTCGGTAGACCTGGAGCAGGCGCTATCCTTTGCCTTTACGGAAGCTGATGGCAACAACCCACGCCACCTTGAAGCCGCGCAGGCGGGCCTGACCACAGCCGACCTGTCAAAGCTGGAACTGGCCTGGGCGGTCGCTTTCCCCGAAACGTCCAGTTTGCGTGCCGCGCCGGTGATCATTGGCTCAACTATTTTCTATTCCGCCACCGATTCCGGTCGAGTTTTTGCGCTGGACATCAACACCGGTTGTGCCAAGTGGGTCTATGATGCTGACACGCGCCTGCGCTCTTCAATGGCCTACGAAGTAATCGATGACTTGGGTACACTGGTGTTTAGCGATCAACGTGGCATGGTTCATGCCATCAACGCGGAAAATGGCGAAGTGATCTGGGTTGCGAGCGGCCAAGCATCCAACAACCAGGCAATGATTACCGGCACGCCTGTTATTCACAAAGACAAGATTATCGTGCCGCTTTCCGGTTCCGGTGTCATTACCGGTGGCAACCCACGCTATGAATGCTGTGAAAATCACGGCGCCGTCACCGCACTGGATGTGCGAACCGGAGAAAAGCTGTGGGAATACCACACCATGCCAGCGGCTGAATACACTGGCATGGTCAGCTCCACCGGTGTTAAACAGCGCGGCCCCTCCGGTGCCCCAATCTGGACTACGCCGACTGTTGATGCAGAGCGAGGCCAGGTTTACGTCACCACTGGCGAAAATACTTCGCACCCCACAACGAGTACCAGCGATTCAATCATCGCCCTGAATCTGGAAACCGGGGAGGAAATCTGGGTCTTCCAGGCACTACAGAACGACATGTGGAATTTCGGCTGCAGCGCCGGCGGCCCTAACTGCATAATTCTAGCTGATACCAACTCCGTCGATTTCGATTTCGGCGGCCCGGCCATCCTGGTAGAGACAGGCGGCCGTGAGCTGCTGATTGCCGGGCAGAAATCCGGCGATCTCTGGGCTCTGGATCCTGTCACCGGTGCACTGGTCTGGAATCAGCGCGTCGGTGAAGGGACAGCGCTGGGCGGCAACCATTGGGGCATCGCCACCGATTCCGAGCGCGCCTTCATGACCATCAACGATCCTGGCGGTATGGGCGGGAACAGTCGGCCCGGCATTTACACTTACTTCGTCGGCACCGGCGAGCCAAGCTGGTACTACGAAGTGCAGCCGGATTGTGGTGACGAACGCAGCGAAAGGCTCAGGCGCTGTGAATCACTCTATGGTTTCTCTGCCACGCCGTTGTCTGTGGACGGAGCAGTCATCACTGGGGGACTCGACGGGCGCCTGTTTATATTCAATTCGGACTCAGGCGAGATGCTCTTTCAATACGATACGGCGGTGGATTTTGAAACCGTCAACGGAGTCGAGGGTTATGGCGGTTCGATCGACAGTCATTCCATTGCAGCGGGATCTGGCATGGTGTTTGTGGGTTCCGGTTACGGTTCTTTTGGTCAGGTGCCTGGTAACGTGTTGCTGGCTTTCAAACCGTCGGAATGACGCTATAGAGGAACGCTACAGAGGGACACCCTCCCGAAATATGTAGTCGCCCAATCCTTGGCATACTCTAAATCCAGTAAAGATCAGCTCAACTAGCCAGAATTCCCCCTTAATGTTGTTAAGTTGTGAGTGTCCCCTGTTTCTGCCCCGCAGGCCACTGTTCCCAGTAGCCTTTGGTATCATAATGTCACCTTTATTGGTGAATTAAGTTGACCAAACTATGCAGTGGTATCATTATGATACGTACGCGCACCGAAGAAGCATGGAATAAGCGCGGTACTTGCACGGAAGCAGTAGCAAATGAATAAGAAGCCGAATCTAAGGGTAGTGAAAAAGCCACGCGACAATATCGACGAGCGGGATGCCTTCGCGATAATTCGAGACTTGGTTCAAGCTGACGATGGGCGGGTCGTATTAAGAACTCATCTGAAGCAGAGAATGCAAGAACGACAAATCTCTAGAACCCAGATAGATAACGTCCTACTCGGGCAACACAGCAAAATGATAGAAGGGCCATTTCAAAAAACGAATGGAAGGTGGAATTGTAAAATTAGAGGAATAGCTGCGGGTAGAGACCTTCAGGTTGTAGTAGATATCGACATCGATCATAACGGAGAGAAGGTAATAGTAGTAACAGCATTTTAGATAGGCAGCTTCACGGAGGGCAAGAGCCATGAATTATCATTACACAGAAAGTGGGTTAGACAATGTCTACCTCAAAAACGGAGTCACCATCGAGCATGATGAAGAGCATGGTGATTTAATCAGTATCACCAACACTCGGGGATTGCATAAGGCAATTGCCTGCGAGATCGCGACTAAGAAAGGGCCGCTTACAGGCGACGAGTTTCGGTTCCTGAGAACAGAACTAAACCTATCCCAACCAGCCATCGGGTTACTGCTTGATGTTAAAAAGGTATCAGTCGGACGATGGGAAAATGGCGACGTTGATGTGCCAAGAGCGACAGAGTTAGTAATCCGCAATTACTACCTGCAGCTGAAATTCGGCAAGAACCAGATTAAGGAATTGACTGATCAATTAGCCGACTTGGATGCTAAAGTCATCATGCAAGAAATACTTCTGGAAGAAAGCGACGATGACTGGGCGCCAGCTACGATAGCGGCATAATCAATACTCGATATTTGGAAGGGGCAGAGATGCCCCTTTTTTAGTGATGAAAGAAGCAAAAACACCAAGCCCCGGACCTACGGAAGGGAACGTGACACCCACAAAATTTCCAGCTCACAGGCCAGCATTTCTAAACGGCGCTGCTAATACAAAAATGTGTTCTAGAGAATAATTAGAGACAGATTTATTATTTGAGGATTAGTAGTGACAATCACAACTTTGCAACTTGGGGAACCGATCTATTTTGATCTTACATAGAGCTACCTTAGATTTACGAGCTGCCCCTGCAGAAGTCGCAGAATCTCTGCCCGGTTGTTGACCGCCTGGTTAGTCAGAATCACGAACGGATACAGACCATCGGGCCCGCGGATGTAGCCGGCGAAGTTGTAGACGCCGGTCAAGGTACCGCTCTTGCGCAGCACCCCGTCCACCTCGGGCAGCAGATCGGCATAGGGTTTAAAGACTTCGAGAATATGCATCATGCCGGCGGCACTGATGCGTTGCGCTCGGGACAGGCCAGAGCCCTCCAGCATAAGCAGGGACTGTGGGTCGCGTCCGAAACTATCTCCATACAAGTCAGCGAGCTGCTGCTGCAGGGCAGCACGAGCTGCCTCGGTCGTGGCAGGGTAGCCACGCTCTTGCGCCCCGAGCGTGAGAAAAAGTTGATTGGCGATGAAATTGTTGGAGTAGCGCAGCAGGCCATCCAGGTTGTCGCGCAGCGAGCGGGAACTGCGATGGCTATAAAACAGCGTCCACTCATCCGTCACAGCATTACGATTAAAGCCCGCATCGGATACGGTGATACCTGAATCTTCAAGAAAGAACCGAAACAGTTGCTGAGCCTGGCGCAGGCCAGCGCGAGGGTCATCACCCAGATTGATGCGTTGCGCCTCGCCAGGGGAAAGCTGCGCGCCGAGCTCTCGGGCAAGGGCTGTCAAGGGCGTCTGCATCTCGCCCGTGATCAGTCTACCGTCCGCTGTCCATGCCAGATTCACCGTGTTGAAATTCACGGCCAGAGCACTATTGCGGGCACCAAAGGGCTGATTAGTGCCTCTCACAATAGGTAGATCAGGATCCGACTCGAACGCAGAATCATCCATGACCAGGCGGCGGATCTGCCCAAGTCCGCGCTGGGCCAGGGTGTCGGCAATACGGGCAATCTCCTCTGACACCAGGAACGGATCGCCCAGGCCCCGGATCAACAGGTCGCCACTGTCATTGCGATAAAAGTGGGTCTCGAAGCGAAAGTCTTCGCCGAGCATGGTCAAAGCCACCTGCGCCAGCGGAATCTTGACGAGGGAAGCAGGTACCAGCGCGCGATCCGGATTGAGGCTCACCAGTGCCTCACCATTCGGCGAGTGCAGCATCACGCTGCCATCACCAGCTAGATCAGCCAAACGATCCTGCGCCGCAACCGGAAAAGCCATTGCGCTGCCGGCCAGCAACAGGGCAAGCGTGAACGTGTGCAGAGTGTGAGAAGCGCGCTTCAACTTATGCATGGGCCGGCCAAATCAAAGCACCAGAGTAGTTTGATCGCCGCGTTTAGGCAATACTGATGCGCCTTGAACGCCGAAGCAGACCCAGAAGCACATTAAGTCTATCCCTGCCTTAATTTCACGCTGCCAGCATTCAGTATAATAACTCTATCCCTCTCTGCCCAAACTACTGTAGTTTTACTCTGCCCCCTTTTTTATTGCACTAGTCTATTAATAGTATAAGGAATAGGAGTATGAGAAAAATTGCACTGTTGCTG
>JADFIJ010000242.1 GCA_022566775.1 Pseudomonadota bacterium
ATCGGGGTTGTCACCAACCAGGGCACCGTCGACGTCGACGTAGAGGGTGTTTACCGCTTGCGCCAGGCTCGCTCTCTCGGAACAGGAATCTGCCAATAAGAAGGCCTTCTCTTTAAATGGCACAGTGACATTGAGTCCGGCTCCGCCATCTGCAAAAAATTTCTGCACTTGAGATTCGAAGTTTTCCTCTTCTAGCTGGATGGCAGTGTATTCAAGCTCCAGCCCCGTCTGGCTGGCAAACAGGCTGTGAATTCGCGGTGATTTGCTGTGCTTGACCGGGTTGCCGACAACGGCATATTGAGACATGACTTTGAATCCCTCGCGGCACGGTGGTGCTTACACCCAATCCCTTGGTTTCAGGTAATAGCTGGTGAGCCTGGCCTCTTCACTCCCGGGTTCGGCTTGCCAGTTATAAATCCAGCGGACCACAGGAGGCAGGGACATCAATATGGATTCGATCCGACCCACGCCAGATTGTAATCCAAACAGTGTGCCTCGATCATAGACCAGGTTGAACTCGGCATACCTGCCGCGGCGATATTCCTGAAATTCCTTGTTTGCTTTCGTGAATCCCAACTCCCTGGTACGTGCCACGATGGGCAGATAGGCTTTTAGATAACTGCCCGCCATCGAGCGGATGAGTTCGAAGCACCGAGCGAAGCCCAGCTCATTGAAATCATCGAAGAACAGGCCGCCTATGCCCCTGGCCTCATGCCGGTGTTTGATATAGAAGTAATCATCACACTGGCGCTTAAATCGCGGATAGAGGTCTTCACCAAATTCAGTACAGGCGAGCTTCGCCTGTTGGTGCCAGTGAATACAATCTTCTTCGAAGCCATAGTATGGAGTCAGGTCGTAGCCGCCGCCGAACCACCAGACGCTCTCTGCATTTTCCTTCTCCGCAACAAATAATCTGAAGTTTGCGTGGGAGGTCGGCACAAATGGATTCAGCGGGTGCATGACCAGGGAAACGCCCATGGCTTGATAGGCTCTGCCAGCCAGTTCCGGCCGGGTCGCGGTAGCCGCCGCTGGCATCGCCTCGCCATAAACATGGGAAAAATTGACGCCGCCTTTCTCAAACACCGAGCCGCCTGAAATCACGCGGCTGATGCCCGAGCCGCCTTCGTCTCTATCCCATTTGTCAGTCATGAAACTGGCGGTGTCATCGACGGCTTCCAGGCCTGCGCAGATATCGGCTTGCAGAGAGAGTAGAAAGTCTTTCACTGCCTTGGTATTTACTGCGTCCAGAATATTTTCCTCACACCGTTTAATCAGTAGTCACTGCAATCAATTGCTCATCGAATCAAAGATCCGCTGAGTAAATCTCTAATTTCTGAGGGTAAGGTGTCGCCGCCCAGATCGCCGGCAACCACGTAGTCAATACTACCCCCAAATAGAGTCTCGATTTCAGTTCTATCCCGAATCGCGGTCTCTCCCGCCGCATTTGCTGAAGTCGACACGATGGGTTTCCCGAACTGCTCGCATAGGGCTTGCACCAGCGGGTGGGCGCTGACTCGAATGGCAATGGATTGATGTTTGCCCTTGATCCAGTCCGGGAACAACTTAGCCGGATCCGGGATCAGCCACGTCGTCGGCCCCGGCCAGCTGGCTTCGATACGACCCAGTTGCTGTGCATTGAGCCCGTCAAACAGTTTACCCAATTGGTGGATCCCGGCAGCGACAAGGATCAGGCCTTTGTCCTGGGATCTGCCTTTCAAGGCCAGAATTCGTTTGACGGCGGAATAGCTCTGGGGGTCACAACCCAGTCCCCAGACCGCTTCGGTGGGATAGGCAATAATCCCCCCGGCTTCCAGGGTTTCACAAGCCCGCTGAAGGATCTGGCGGTTCACGGCTAATTCATTATCCTGAAATTCAAAGCCCTGCCTGCAAGGCCTGGTCCTGGGCTTGAACTTTTTCGGCACTGGCAACTCGATCTGCGGCGACTCTTGCCGCCAGTTCCGTATCGCCCAGGGCGAGTATCTGGGCTGCCAGGTAGGCGGCATTCTTTGCGCCTGTTTTTCCCACAGCGACGGTTGCGACGGGAATCCCGGCCGGCATTTGCACCGTCGATAGCAGGGCATCGAGGCCGTTAAGCGGACCAGAATCGATGGGAACCCCAATTACCGGTTTCAGCGTATGTGCGGCGACGGCTCCCGCCAGATGGGCCGCCAATCCGGCGCCGGCTATAAACACCTGGCAGCCGCGGGACTCCGCATCGCTCACATACTGCTGGGTAATAGCCGGCGTGCGGTGTGCGGAGGTAATTTTTATTTCATAGCCGATTTGCAGTTGCTTGAATATTGCCCCCGCAGCCTGCATGGTGCTGAGGTCAGATTCAGAGCCCATAAGAATCGCGACGAATGGTTTTGTCATGGCTTCAGGTCCCGCGTAAAATCACAAAACGGGGAAACTACCCCAGTCCGACCCGCGATGCAAGGCTTATGGTGCTGGATTAATGCAGCTGAATCTGCCGCCTTCCGCCCTCACCAGTCCCAGCATTTCTAGATGCAGCAACAGTGCATTCAATTGCTGCAAGCTATATCCTGTGCTATCGAGCAGAGTCTGCATCAGACAGTTGTTGCCGCCGATTAAGCGCATGATGTTGGCCTCGTCTTCATTCAGAGATGGCGCTTCTGCACCACGGTTTTTCTGCGTGGAATTGGCTGTGGACTCAAGGCTTACTTTCCCTCTGCTTTTCATCCCCAGTTCCTCAAGTATGTCTGCCGGCTCCTCTACCAATTTCGCGCCTTCTTTTATGAGCCGGTGACAGCCACGCGATAGCTGACTGGATATGGAACCGGGGAAGGCAAACACTTCCCGATTCTCCTCCAGTGCCAGGCGCGCAGTAATTAGCGAACCACTGTGAGCCGTGGCTTCAACCACCAGCGTGCCCAGGCTCATGCCACTGATTATTCGATTACGCCGGGGGAAATTGTTTGCCCGCGGCGGAGACCCCAGGGGAAAATCCGATATCAAGGCCCCTTTGATGGCAATCTGCTCTGCCAGTTCCTGATTCGCTAATGGGTAGCAAATATCTATTCCGGTTCCCAGCACGGCGACGGTTGCCCCGGATGCGGCCAGCGCCCCTTTATGGGCCTGTGTATCTATGCCTCTCGCCATGCCGCTACAGATCAGCAAGCCGGCGTGGCTCAATTCGTGCGCCATCCAATAGGCGTTGCGGCCCCCATATTCGCTGGCTTTGCGGCTGCCCACAATTCCCAGGGCCACGGCAGAAAGAACTGAGCTGTCGCCGATGGCATAAAGCAGCGGTGGTGGGAAATCTGTAGTTCTCAGCAGGGGCGGGTAGTCTGGGGATTCGTAGCCGACAATGGCGTTGCCCCGAGATTGTTGCCAGCGAAGATCTTCCTCGATTTTGGACTCCATCGATGCGCAGCCCTGGCTTCGCCGCAGCAGCGATATCTGGCCCGGGTCCATGCCCAATGACTGCAGCCATTCATCGTTCTGATCGAGTATTACGGTAATGTTTCCCGCCTGCTTGAGCAGGCGGGAAAACTGCTGGTGGCTAATCCCTGTACAGTGGTAGAGCCGCAGATAGGCTGCGATGATCGTTGCTTCCATGGTTCGTCCTTGAGCGATGGAATCGGGTGACGGTAAGAAATCAGATCAGGGATTTACTACCTGGTTATAGAGTTGGGCCGGCTCCAGCGAGCTCAGAATGAGGGCGTAGCTCAGTTGCTCGAAGGTTTTATAGACCAGCAGGGTGCCGATATCCTTGCCGGGTAATTGTAATTGTTCCTGATTGAACATGGCGCTGATTCGCTGCCTGAAGCTCAACTGCCCGCGCTCGACTTCATCCACGATTTGAGGACCCGGCAGTTTAATTGACAAGATATTACCAACTTCCAGTTGGTCATTCGAACCCAGATCGATCACGACGGTATCCAACTGCGAGGCGAGGGACGATGCCCCAAGAAAGCCGATGATCATTCCGCTCACCGGGGCTTCCGGCTCGGATGGGAAAATGGTGGAACCTATACTTGATTCTTCCCTGACTAGTAAGCGGTCACCAACTTGAATCTCCCTGCTACTATTGTTTATCAGCATCCGCTTCAGCCCCGGCCCTGCATCTTCGACGATGGTCGCAAAGCCCAAATACTCCAGCTCCTGGCCCAGTTGCTCGGTCCCGGAGTGATCGAAATACAAGCGACCTACCCTATAGACTTCGAATGAACCGGTTCCATCAGGCCACAGGCCACGGGCATAGACCTCGTCGCCGGTGCCAATGACCAGATTATTGCCGAGGTTCGCGACAATATAGGGCGCCGCATCAATCATTGCGGGATCGACGATGCGGTTCCGGGTGAAACTGTTTTCGATGTCTTCCAGTGGAATCGTGGGAATCGCACTCACCAGTGGTAGTACGCGGATTTCTGGACTCAGCCGCCGTACCTCCAACCTGTCCCCCCGCTGCACCAACCTGTCCCCCCGCTGCACCACCGTGTCCCCCCGCTGCACCACCGTGT
>JADFIJ010000243.1 GCA_022566775.1 Pseudomonadota bacterium
CTGTCCATGCAGTATCAAAGCGAAATGACCCCGCACGGCAGTACTCGCAGCAATATCAATCGTGAAGGCGTGTTTGATAGCTTCGGCGATCCGGTTAGTGGAATAGACGCCATCCTCACCGAGGCTCACATCGCCTATCGATCCGGCCCCTGGGGATTCAGGGCGTTGTTCGCCGAGTGGAATATCAACGACAAGATCGAGACCGTTGCCAACAACGATGGCAGCAACAATGGCTTGGGACGCGACCGTCAGTACGGCTACTACCTGGAACCATCATTTCAGCTCACCGACAAATTCGGCCTGTTCGCCCGCTACGAGCGCAGCGATGAACGCGCCGGCAGCAAGCTTGATGACGCCAGGGACTCCGCCACAAAGCGTAGTCTTCTGGGTATGAATTACTGGCTGACTGACAACGTCGTGATGAAGCTCGATTACCAGTTTGAGGATGACGACAAGGGCCGTGATCTCAATGGATTTAACCTGGGTGTTGGCTGGCAGTTCTAAATGCATCGGCGCTTGCCGACCTACCTATCGCCCTGGAAGCTTACGCCGACAATGGAGAGTGAAGAATAGAAAATGAACGCCAAGTTTAAAATCAAACCCTTCAGAGTCTTGCTGGCATTGTTGCTTGCTGTGTCTTTCCCGCTGGTGATAGCAAGTGACGATTTCGTTGCCCCGGAAGAATTTCTGGCTCGTGTGTTCGCCGGTAATTTGCCTGCGAGCAACACGGTCTGGATCAGCGGCGACAAGAAAGAAATCGTCGAAGATATCCTGGGTCACCGGCCAGCTTTCTTGCGTGTGCGTTACTGGGGTAACCGTGATCGTTCTGCCTGGATCGTCGACGAAATCGGTAAGACAGAACCCATCACCATCGGCGTGGTTATTGCCGGCAAGCAGATCGAGGAAATCAAGGTGCTGGCATTTAGAGAATCCAGGGGCTGGGAAATAAAATATGAATTCTTCACTCGGCAGTTTCAGGGTGTTCATATCAAGGACAGGCAGCGCCTGAGTAGATCGATCGATGGCATTAGCGGTGCGACCCTGTCGGTTAAAGCGATGACGAATGTATCCCGGCTGGCGCTCTATCTTGCCGAATTCATCTCCACCTGAAGCGCCCTGCGGCCGATCTGCATTGACTAACGATCCTGCCAAGTCACCACCAAGTAATAACGCCAGTGTTTAAACTTCAATCCCTGTTGCGTGTGCATCGCCGTATGGGCATCGTTAGTGCCCTGTTCGTAATACTACTGTCCCTCTCTGGTCTCATACTCCATCACGGTCCTGCGCTGAATCTGGATAATCAATTTATCAGTTCTTCGAGCTTGTTAAGCTGGTACGAAATCGAGGTGCCGACTATCGAAATTCAATACCGTGCCGGCCAGCACGGGGTGCAGTTGATTGCCGAGTCGATCTATTTTGATAGTGACCGACTTCCGGGCAGTTTTTCCGACCTGAAAGGATTCGTGGCAACCGAGTTTGGCTTCGTTGCTGCTACCAGCAACCAGCTCCTGCTGCTGACCGACACCGGCGAGTTGATCGAGGTGCTGGGTAGAGTTAATTTGCTGCCAACCGGGATTAGGCGTATCGGTAGCGACGCTGCTGGTCGGCTGGTGTTGCAAACTGCCATGGGCATCATCGACGCAGATCTCGATGGCTTGCGGTGGACGCAGTCCACGAGTTCGGCGTCACAGCTGTCCTGGAGTGATTCATCGGCACCGCAAGCGCAGCTCAGTGCGCGGATTCGAGCCGACTACGCCGCATCCCTCATCAGCTGGGAAAGATTGTTGCTGGATATCCATAGCGGACGGATACTGGGCAGCCTGGGTGTTGTGCTGGTGGACCTGATGGCGTTATTGTTCATGCTGATGGCGGCCAGTGGTGTCTGGATCTGGTCACGACGACGAAATTGATCGGCGACCAGGATTTCTCCCATAGTCTGTCCAAACTATTCTGTTTTCGCTTGCGACTAAATCTCTAATACCAGTATCCTGTTTCTGGGCTTTTGCCGCCAGTGACCGATTATAATAGTAGCAATAGCTCTGATGGTGTCCTAATACACCGCAGACTGATTCCGTCACTAGATTAGCCGGGCACGGCAAGGCGGCAGGGGCAGGATGAGGATTCCATGAATCTGATTAACGAAGACGAGGCTTTAATAGCTGCAGCTCTCAACGGGTCGGCCTATGCATGGGAAAAACTCGTAAAACGCTATGAGGGACAGATCTATAACCAGGGTCTGCGACTAACGGGGAATCCGACTGACGCCATGGATTTAATGCAGGAAGTCTTTCTTGGCGTCTATCGAAACCTGCATCGCTTCCGCGGTGATGCAAAGTTCAGCAGTTGGATCTTTCGTATCGCACACAACAAGGCGATAGATTTAAACCGTCGCAAGCGTCTGCTATCGAATCAGACCAAGTCCCTGGATCAAGATGAAACCGGTGGTTTCGAAGCGTTGCCCGGCGCGGAGAAATTCGAGCCTGAAGCCAGACTAAACAAGCAGCAGCAGAATCGGAGGGTATTGAAGATGTTAAGCAAAATACCGCTCGATCAGCGCTTGATCGTGGAGTTGAAAATCTTTCAATCCCAGACTTTTGAGGAAATTGCGGGGTTGCAGGATATATCCGTGAACACGGTAAAGACCCGTTTCTATGCGGCACTTAAAAAATTGAAAGTTGTATCGGAGGAAACTTATGTCCTGCCCTAAAACCCAACATCTATTACAGGAATACTTTTCGGAAGAACTGGCACCATTGACCAGGGAAGAACTGGATAGGCATCTCGAGGATTGTGAATTCTGTAATCTGGAATTAGAGTCATTGCTATTAACCCAGAGCAATCTGCTGCAATGGCAGGATCAGAGAGTGCCCCACTGGGATCGTGGCCTGGCATTGTTTCGGCAGGATCACCGGGTGCCGAAACCCGTTACCGGATTCTGGAGTCGATGGCAGTGGTTTCCCACCGCAGCCTCCTTCGCCATGCTGTGCCTGCTGCTGTTGAATGTCGCGGTGGTTTCTGACGCGGGAGGTTTTTCGATTACATTCGGTTCGCAAGCCTCGGGGCAGGATGTTCAAGCCCAACTCACCGTCCTACAAGCATCCCAGCGGGATGAGATGCAGAACCTGATAGCCAGAATGGAAGATCGCCAGGACAGCAACAACGTTCGCTTGATGCAGGCGATCATGGATCAGTCACAACGAACAACTACCGAGAATTTCGAGACTATGTATTCCTACTTCGAGGAACAACGCCTCTCTGATTTGCGCGATATGCGACTGGGTTATCAACAACTCGTCGACAGTGACTACGAAACCATTCGTTCGCTACAACAACTGGTGAACTATGTTGGCTACACCGGTGAGATCAGGTGATGATCCAGAGGATACAGGAGCGAAGATGATGAAACGCTTATTGCTTAAACTGCTCACTGCGGTCTGTCTTATCACCGGTGTGTCACTCTCCGCGCAGGAAATTGCAATACAGAGCCTGCGACAGAACATCGATATCTTTACCGGTGTGCTGGAGGATGCGCTGGGTATCGCCCAGAGTACCGGTCTGTTTGGCATGAGTATCGGTGGCATCGATAGCACTTATCTTTACGGCCAGGGGGTGGTGCTGGAAGTACGAACGCCACTGGCGAATCGCAGAAATCGTATGAGCCTGTCATTCCTTAACGCCTCGGTGCTGTCATTGTCGTCACGACCAAATCCCTTTGCCTCGTTGCGGCCCCCGGGCAACCCCGAATTTGAGGAAACCATTCGGATATTCGTGAATGCAAGTGGAGTAGAAGCGGCAGAATTCTATGCCGATATGATGGACAGGGTTGCGAATGTCGACTATTCCATTGCCATCAATTCGGCGATTCGCCAGGCTGCGGAAGCTGCCCGCTCCCTGCACACGATGAATAGCATGGACGATGCCGCCTACGCGGAAATCCGGACGGAAATGGCTTCGCTGCGGGAAGAACTGAGGGGGTACACGGAAGCACTGCGTCAGGACACGGCAGAAATCCGCAGGACCTCGGACCAGGCCGACGGCACACTCGCCAGCGATGCGATGTCTGAAATGCAGACCAGGCTCGATGAATTCATGGCCAGGATTGAGCCTCTGAAACAGCGGGCTATTACGAAAGCTGCCGAACTGAAGGCTCGCAGTGAAGAGGCCGAAAAGGAGTATGTAGCGCGCTGGACGGCAGATGTCAGCGAGTTCGAATCCAATCTTTATGGGGCCATGTGTGACTACGGCGCTATGTTACATGAGCTGCCGCCCCAGGAGAGTGTCGCCATCATTCTCACCGGCCTCGGCGAGGACACCGAGGATGGCAGACACACGGACAGGGTTCATGTCTTTAACAAAACCGACCTGGTGCAATGTCAGAGCGGAGAGTTGGACCTGGCCGGGCTGCGCCGGCGTTCCGCCCGGTACAGCTACTAGCCCAGAATATCGGCTAGAACGGTTCGCCGGTA
>JADFIJ010000058.1 GCA_022566775.1 Pseudomonadota bacterium
AGGTTAAGCGTACCTTTTTGTCGACCTTGGGCGCAAAGTCGATGGGGACTATGGTTTCAGGGGCCGTGGTTTCAGGGGCTATGGCATTAGTTGACCCATTTGCCGGGCTGTTGTCGTCGTCGATTGACATCTCATCACCGCCTGTTCGTCGCGACCACACGTTCTTCGCAACGTACAACTACCGAGCTCGGTGTCAGTCCAAAACCCACCGTGAACTCCTCGCGAACTTCGCGGTAACCTGCGCGCCGTCCTACGGCCACATAGCGGCCGGGTTTCAGGGAGACTGACTGTTGCTCGAACTTCCCAAGGTTGCCGATCCGCAACAGCGTCACCTCGGTAAATCGGTCTGAAACCAGCTGAATTTCGATTGCAATCTGGGAGTTCTCCAGCAGTCCCTCCAGAGCATCCAACTGCCGGATCAGCACCGGACCCGGTGGGTCTATGGCTCGGCCCGTGTAGTAAACATCCAGGATTTGCTCAAACACCGTGTCCTCGGAAAAGCGTTCAGGATTGTCGATGCCTTCTACCAGCAAATGATCCAGGCGCGCGCGCTTGCCGGCATAGTCTCTGCCACTGATTGCAAACAAAAGATTGGCGTCGATGGCAAGCACCTTGTCGTACTCGTCGACCGCCAACTGCCATTGTTCGTCGCCCTCGGCCTGGGTGATGACGCCTCGAATCTGGTTAATCTCTGCATTGGCGATCTCGTTTTCAGTTAGGATGATTGCAGCCAGCGCTTGTTCCTCGTGTATCCCCAACCCGGTTGCGCGCTGAAAAACTGCAATGGCCTGTTCGGGCTCGCCGCTCTCCAGCAGCATATAACCCCTGGACATGATTTTTGAAAACTCATTCTCGGTGATGAGCGCCGCCGTTTCATCTACTCTTGCCCGGGCACGATCGTTGTAGCTATCCCGCTTGAGCGCTTGCTGATACACCTCCCGTGCCGGTTCCAGTTCACCACTTTCGAACAGCTCGTCTGCCTGCGCGAGCAAGCCCTTAACCTCCTCCAGTGCCTCCGATCGTTGCAAACCGATAGCCGCTGCCTCGCTTTCCGGATCCAGCAACAATGCCAGATCATACTTGGCGAGCGCCTGCTCGGAGTCGCCGATTTCGAAGGCTTGCTGCGCCTCTATCAGGGCTTGAGACACGACCACGGGTACCGAGTCCAACAGCAAGACCAGGGCCTCTCTGCCCTGGGCATATGAATCCCGCGCCAACTCGAAATCCTGAGCGCGGTAGTAGTCATCGCCAATGCTGGCTTTTCCCAAGGCCTGGTCATAGTCGGACTCAGCCCATTGCGCTACGTTCAATCCTTCCAATTCCGCTTGCTTGGCCAGCAACTCGGCCAGCACATCCTGCGCTTCCTTACGTTGCAGGGCGCGTTGTGCGGCTTCGAATGGGGAGATTGCGGTAGCGGGATCCGGCACCGCACTGAGGGCTTGATCTGCGATGTTGTCAGCGCGGCGTTCTAACGGTAACTCATACTCGGTGACCACGGTGGGAAGCACAAATATGACAAACAGCGCCACCAGCACCAAGCCGGCGAGGGTGATTAAAACCTTCGCCGATGGCTTGTTCGAGACTATCTGAGCTGCCTGATTTGAGAATAGGGGACTTTCTGTTAGGTCAAAATCGACGGGCTCTATCTTATCGAGATCTTTTTCTGACATATTGAATTCTACGGGTGGGGAAAACCCTTGCTAAAAACCCTGAGGTTTACAACTCGCCTATATCCGCAGCGTAAAGATCTGCAAGGATTTCCCGCCACTGGCTGTACTGCTCTTCCACCGAACCGGTCAGCGTAATAGTGCGATCTTCAAGATTGATCACCCGCGGCGCCACCTCATTTTCCAGGGACTGGCCTAATTCCTCCAGCGCCTCCATGTGAATCTTCGCTTCGGCTCGTTTGTCGAAACCACTTTTTATCAGGTAGGCTCCGGCACCCACAACGATAGCACCGCCGGTTTGTGTCGCATAATTGCCGCCGGTGGTGGCTGCCGCCAAACCGCCTATCACCGCCGCGGTACCGGCAATGAAACGCCGTCTCGCTGAATTGCGCAGCTCTCGTAGCTCGACCGTCTCCTGATAGCTTTGCTCACGCCAGGAGTCATATGGCAATCGCATCTGGCGTACGTAAGTCGCGTAGTAGTCCTGCACCGTGTCGATGAACATGAAGTCGCGCTCGCGGATGTCACGAATCCGTTCCAGCACCGGGTCAGTCTGTGCGGGCAGCGACACCAACTGATAATTGCCGCGGCGATCCTGGGTCAGGTAATCGCTAAATGCCTCTGGCGAAAATCGCTTGGCAAAAAGCATTTCGGAAATGGTTCGAATGTTGGTGATATCCGCATCTGAGATACGGCGCTGCCGGTACGCCAGCAGATCATTGGCAATATTGTTGTAGATTACTTGAAATGGATCGTTCTTCTGTCGCTCCGAGGGATCGTAACTGAAGCGGCTAATCTCTTCCTTGTAAACCTTGGTATACCACTCCTTGCCGCTTGCGTCTGCAACCTCGATACGGATACTCATGACCTCGCCATTGGACTGCAAGATCGTGCCCTGAAGCAGTACGTCCATGGGGCTGGCACTATTCGGCATCAATCTGACGATGCCCCAATTACCGGAACGCTGCAGCGTTTCCGCCAACAGATAGGGAGCATAACGGGATTCGGCTATTCGAATTTCGTGATTCACGGTTTCTTCTTCACTGCGCTTGATCTCATCGATGCCGGGATCGAACAGGGCGATGCCCACATCAAGCAATAAATCTTCGGGGATATTCTGCGTATCTTGAATGACGGGGGTGTAGCTGGTCGTCTTAATCGTGTGGGTTGCACAGGCGCCGGCAAAACTCGCCAGCAAGATTAATCCGAACAGATTCTTCAATTCAATTTTCATTGCGGTTCACCTAAACCTGTGTAATTTCTGTATTCATCCCATAGCGCCTCACGCAATTCCGGGTCTGGCTCATTCGTCGCCGCCTCTCTCAGTTGGCGGGCCACCACGTCGTCATCGCGTCCGCTTGGAATGTCCTCGGGAGGCGGGAATGATTCAGTCCGTGCCGGCGGTGTCGACACCTGTTGACTGGCCACGACCACACCGGATGCCGGTAAGGTTTGTGGCTGGCCTTCATTACCACCACCACCACCGGCGCTGCCACCTATGGCAACACTTCCGGCGGCATTACTCTCAGACTGGGCGCGCTCGCGTTCGCTCAGAATGAAGCCGTCGAAGGTCTCGTAACCTCGGCGGAGCCTGTCATCCAGCACCGCAGCACGTTCTGCAGCGGTCATTGCGCCCGCACTTTGGCCGCCACCCGTCCCACTTAATACGCCATCTGGCAGCGTATCCAGGCTATAATCCCCACTTGCACCACCTAAACCGCTTGAAGATGATCCTTGATTCCCACCATTGAGATCGCCGGTGGCACTATCGCGGCTCCCATCGCCGCCGGATTCCTGCCCCGGAAACCGGGATTGGGAACCCGCATCGCGGCTTGGGCTATTACTGGCACCAGAGCCGGAAGTGGGTGCAGCGGTTGGTCCTGCACCCGCTGTCTGACTCGCCGAGCCAGCGGCCTGGCCTCGACTGCCGGAAGTCGAACTACTATTGGCGCTGCTTTGGCTGACCGACGCAGACGCGGCGCTGGAGCGTTCACCCTGGGCCCCCGCGCTTGAAGCTGAACTGGACTGCGAAGCGGATGAACTTGAAGAGGGTAAACTACTCGAGCTAGGGCTACTTGAACTTGAACTCGAACTAGAAGCCGAAGGCATGCTGCTCGATGAGCTTTGGCTCTGGCTCGACGACGAAGAGGGCATTGACGGGGAACTGCTGGAGGAGCTTTGGCTGCTTGATTGGCAGGCCAACAGGCTCAAACTAACCCCGCCTAGCAGAATTAGCCTTGGCAATATGCTGAATGTCTGTTTCATAAGTGTTCCCGCCCTGAATTCACCACTACAAGATTTTTCTGGAATTTAGTGCAGTATATACACACGTTTGCCGCTTTTATTCGCATTTTATCCGAATATCCACGTCCATTGGCCGCTATTTTGTGGTCGCCCATCGCTCACGGCACGCCAGTGTCTAGTAGTAATCCATCTCCCCTTAACCGTTGCTTAATGAGAACGCCCGATACTGCAGATGCTAACGCTTAGTTCACAGAATTAGTACCAATACCGGTATCTAAAATGATTGCCCTTCGTGCGCACCGGCCGGCCCTCTTCGATGACAGGTCGGAACATCGAATTTCGCAACTGTCGACGCACGCGACCCAAGAGAGTGGAATTCTTGCTGGTCTGTTCGGTCAGCATACGGATGGATCTGACTGTGCCATTTATGGTTACATCAAAGACAAAATCCACGGTCGCGAAGGCGTGCTCACCGGAATCTTTCTTTACGGCCAGGTCAATTCTGCCAAAATTAACCGCCTGGTTTGCAAAAGTTGGCAACGGTACTACCTGGGCAAATAACTGCTGTAATTGGTTTTCACCATTTTCACTGATAGAAAGAATTTCCCATGCCTGGGTATACCTGGTGATCGCACGCCGTCGCCGCTCGAATAACAAATACCAATCGCCCAGATTGGCGAGCGCCTCTGCTAACTCCGGGACGGAATCCTCGCGTTGGCTGTAATGCCTGATTATGGTCAGCAGCGCGCGCTCACCGGCGCTATATCCTGCCGGCAGCGCCGATCCGCTTTCATTTAACTTGTCTCGCAACAGCTGTTGCATACTTCTATTTTCGGGCCTGCCCACTTCGACCATTAATTGCGGATTTTTAGCAACCAGATAAGCCGAGTTGGCAATATCTTCCATATAACCAACGTAGCGCCCATCGTTGGGTCCGTAGTGCGTACTCACCATGCGGGCAGCGGCATTAAAAAGAATCATCGCCGTGCTTAGCCGCATGCCACGCGCGTCGCCATAGCCGATGTTAAATGCCCGAATATTCCACTTCGCCAATGAGTCGAGCACCGGAATAATCCTGGGATCATCGGGGCCATAGGCTTTCTGCTGCACATAGAACAGGTAGTTGTTATACAAATCCGCCTGCTCCCAATCGCCGAGGGCCTCATAGCTTTCAATCAGCTGTTCAACCGCTGGTATCTGTTCGAGGGTGTGCAAGCCGGCATTAATGCGATTTACGTGAATCGCGCGGTCGAAGGTCTCGATTGCGTCGGGGTGATAGCCCTGTTGCTGTTGCAGACTGCCGAGAGCCGTGAGCTCTTCGATTAGCTGTCGATCCCAGACACCACCGTTTAACTCAATCTCTTCGAGGGCGAGCTGGTATGCGCGAATACTGTCCAAGCGCTGACCGAAGCCCGGGTCATCTTCTGGATCCACTACCACGACAGGGGCCGGCATGTCCGGATCGACGCCCGGAAACACAGCCACAGGCGCATCGAGATACAACAGGACCAGAGGCCCGGAAGCTTGTGCTTGTTCAGTTTCTGTTGACGGTGCCGGTTCAGTTTCAGCTTGTTGAGCTAGCAGCTGGAAGCTCACCAACAGACTGACGAGCGCCAGCAAAGCGCGTCTCGGCGCTGCCCGTCTGCTTGCAATTGTATTATTGGTCGTGTTGTTCATTGACTTCTTGCCTGTGCCAGCAATTTTGTGCCTGGTTCGAGTCGCAATGCGGACAGAGGGATTATGTGTGTCTGTGTTCGTGGGGTACTGTACCGGGGCAAGCGGATCGCGCCAGCTTGGTCCGGGAACCGGGCCTGAACCAGATCGACCTCCCCGTAATCGATGCTGTCCGCATCATTCATACGCTGGTCTTGCTGATCTCCGTCGCTGTCATTCGCTGGCCTGCGATTCCAGCATACCGCTTAAGGACTGGTCTGTTCCAACAATATGTTCCCGAACCGATCCCTCTGCGCAGACCATCCAGGTGCAACAAAGGTAGTGGAAGAGTATTCCGAAATTACCGCCGGGCCAACTACTTCCTCGCCGGATTGTAGAGCTGTTGTGGCGACAACTCTTGCTTTCTCTGCATCATCATAGACCATCGAGGGCCCAGGTTTATTGCAACTGCCCTCGGCAGTCACGACTGGCAATGCAAAACCCGGGTTCTCAAACACGACACGGACCCTCAACGTCACCAATTCCATTGCGCCCTTATGGATGTAACCGTAGCGTCGCCGGTGCAACTGTTGAAATGCAGCCATCGCTTGTTGCCGGTTCGTCCAAGCCACATTCAAGGCGTAAGATTGTCCAATATAACGTATATCCACGGTGCGCCTGGCGGTCAGGGAATCGGCGCTGAGGCCTTCCAGGGCTAATTGTTGGCGCCCTATCTGTTCCAGGGTGTCAAACTCAAAACCCAATTCAGAATCATCGTAGCGACTGGTTTCCAGGCCCAGAGTCTTGGAAAACTGCCGACCTCGATTGGCCACAACCATGCCCAGGGCAGAAAAAACGCCGCCATGTACCGGCACTATCGCCCTGCGCATAGACATGGCCTCCGCCAATGCGCACACATGTAGACCGCCGGCGCCGCCGAAACTGCTGAGTACGAATTCCCGGGGGTCGTGACCGCGATTTACCGAGATCAATCGAATCGCTTTGGCCATGTGCTCATTGGCAACAGTGACAATGCCCTCGGCAACTTGCACGGCCGTTAACTCGGTTTTATCGGCCAGTTTCTGGATGGCGTTTAAGGCCAGTTGCAGGTCTAGCCTGAGGCCTCCCGCCAGGGCTAGCTCGGGCACGAGTCGACCCAGCACCAGGTTGGCGTCGGTTACCGTCGCCTCGGTGCCACCCTTGCCATAGCAGGCAGGGCCGGGATCGGCGCCGGCGGAGCGAGGTCCAACCTGTAACATGCCACCGCGATCAATGACTGCAATAGAACCACCGCCAGCGCCGATGGTATGCATGTCGACCATGGACACGGCGATTGGATATTGGGCGATGGTGCCCTCGTTAGTAGTGCTTATCTCACCATCTAGCAGGGCAACATCCGTAGATGTGCCGCCCATATCGAAACTGATGATCTTCTCCAGACCTAACTGGTCGGCAAGAAACTTAACAGCAATGAGGCCGCCAGCCGGGCCGGATAACAGTAAATTGACGGCAGAATCTGCCGCCGCAGTGGCACCGATGGTTTCTCCGCTGGACTGGATGATCTGCAAGCTGGATTTGCCCAACTGTTGCTGTAGTGCCAGCAGATAACGCCCCACAATCGGTCCAAGCGATGCATTAAGCCAGGTAGCGATACCGCGCTCGTACTCCCGACACTCAGGTAGAACTTGGGATGATCGACTCACGAAGGCCCGCAGACCGGCGTCGGATATGGCTTCACAGATCGCTTTTTCGAAGCTGTCATCGATAAAGGAGAACAGCAGATTAATCGCCACCGCATCGGGATCTATCGCCTTTATCTTTGCTATCAGCTGACTTAACTCCGATGCAGATAAGGGTTCCAGGATCGACCCGTCTGCCGCCAGTCGACCACCGGTTTGCAGACAGAGTTCAGGCGCAACCGGGGGTGCTACGGCTTCAAATTCCAGCTGATAAAGTTGTGGTCGGGTCTGCCTTGCCAGTTGCAGCATATCGGCGAAACCGTAGTTGGTCACGAACACAGTTTTCGCACCTTTAGCTTCCAGCACCGCATTGGTAGCGACGGTACTGCCGTGAATAATCTGCAGGTCGCCGTTCTTCATCACCGGCTCCAATCCCATGGCGCGGATGCCCTCAAGAATCGCCTGTTCGGGAGCAGCGGGCGTGGAAAGCGCCTTGTGAATTTTGATGGCAATCGGCTGCTTGAATTCGACACAGACAAAATCAGTGAAGGTGCCGCCCGCATCGACGCCCAGAACTATTGGACTGGACAAACTCGTGTTACCACTTATATTGGGCTGAATGCAGGATTATAACTGCTGTCGAATAACACACCTATCATTGCCGAACAGATTGGAGGCAGGTTTGCCCGAGTTGCCCGAAGTAGAAACGATCCGCAAGGGGATTCTGCCCCATATCCAAAACCAGAAGGTGCAAGAGGTGGTGATACGGCAGTCGAATTTGCGCTGGCCGGTTTCGCCCGAACTGCGTGAAGAGATGACAGGACAAACTATTACTTCGGTGCGGCGGCGCGGCAAATACCTTCTGCTTGGCACCGCCGGGGGTACCTTGCTCGTGCACCTGGGCATGTCTGGAAGCCTGAGAATCATGGCCCATAACCAAGCTCCCGAGAAACATGACCACGTCGACATCGTCCTCGAGGGTGACAAACTTCTGCGCTATACCGACCCAAGAAGATTCGGCTGCATGTTATGGCTGCGTGGCGATATTTACTCTCACGAATTACTACGTTCCTTAGGTCCCGAGCCCTTAGAGGTGGATTTCAGTGGTGCCGTGCTATTTCAGAAAAGCAGGCTCCGCAAGACCCCGGTCAAGTCCTTCATCATGGACAGTCACATCGTTGTGGGTGTCGGCAATATTTACGCCAATGAAGCCCTGTTTCTGGCAGGTATCAATCCCAGGATAGCGGCCGGCAAGATTGCCCGGCAGCGCTATGAAAACCTGGTCCGCTGTATAAAGGATATTCTGCAACAGGCGATCGAGCTTGGTGGCACCACCCTGAGGGATTTTACCAACAGCGATGGCCAACCGGGCTATTTCAAACAAGCCCTGCAAGTATACGGGCGCGCCGGACTGCCCTGTACATCCTGTCATCAGAAGCTTAAGGAAATTCGATTGGGACAGCGGAGCACGGTGTACTGCACCAGGTGCCAAAGATAAGACCGGTGTGGATAACAAGCTGGGGATTTACCCAGTGACTAGCGGTTTCCAGACATCGCTGCCACTACTGCCGGGTGGACAAACTTGGAAATATCGCCGCCGTAAGCAGCTATTTCCCTGACCAGGGTTGAAGAAATATAGGACAGGTGCTCTGCCGGTGCCAGGAACACTGTTTCGATGTCGGGTGCCAGCACCCTGTTCATGGCCACCAGCTGAAATTCATATTCGAAATCTGCCACCGTGCGCAGACCCCGTAATATGATATTGGCATTGCACTTGCTGACAAATTCCGTCAACAGGGTATCGAAGGAACAGACCTCGGCATTATCCAGGTGACTCAATACCTGTTTCGCCAATTCCACTCGCTGCGCCGTAGACAGGGTATTGCTCTTCTGCCGATTGTTGCCGACAACGGCGACGATCACCTTGTCAAATAGTCCGGATGCCCTCTCCACGAGGTCGGTATGACCATTGGTGATGGGGTTAAATGTCCCCGGATAAACTGCGATCTTCATAGAATTCTCAATTTATTATGCTGGGGTGCATTCTAGCGAATTGCTCTTGCTTGCTCAATCAGCCTCGAATAAAGTCCAGGATTTTGAGTTCCAACCAGTTGTCCGCCTCGCCCGAAATAAAGCCAACATGCCCACCCTTGGCGCTCAGCTGAAAATCGATGTTCGGCGCCAGTGCACTTTTTTGCGGCAGCGAGGCCGCGGGAACCATGGGATCGTTGCTACTCTGAATTAGCAGCGTATCGGTTTGTATTGAATCGATGAAACCGATGCTGCTACAGCGACGATAGTAGTCTTCGGCACTGTGAAATCCATGTAAGGGCGCGGTAATCTTGTCATCAAATTCCCAGATCGATGAGATGGAGCTGAATTCTCCCAGGCTGATCATCCTCTGTAATTCTGTTTTATCCCCGAATTCTTCGAAGTATTTCTGCTTCGCCCTGAATTCCCCCAGCAATCTGTGCACGAAATACTTGCCGTAAAACTTGCTTATGCCCTGCAGCATGGCGCGGGAACAATTAGCCAGGGAAAAAGGTGTGGACACCGCTATCGCTTTCTTGATCTGAGGGTGACTCTGCATTTCGCCCAGCCACTTCAGCAACACATTCGCACCCAGGGAATAGCCAACAAAGACAAAGTTTCGCTGCGGATACAGCGCGATCAGCCTGGAAAAGACCTCATCCAGATCTTCCGATACCCCGGAGTGATACGCTCGCGCCAATCTATTCGTCTCCCCGCTGCAACCACGAAAATTCATCGCCACACTGGAAATACGATTTTTCGCCAGCAATGACTGTAAGGCAATGACATAAGGCGAGCCGGAACAACCGCAGAGTCCATGCAGGATAAACACAATGGTCTCGCTTGCTTCTTCTTTATGGCCAATATCGGCTGACCAATCGATGTCGATAAAATCTCCATCCCTCAGCTCTATGCGTTGTCTATGTTGGCTGATCCCTGCCGGTGGCGACAATCTTCTCCATAGCGTCTGGCTGTGGCCCCCCGGCAACCACCAGGCCGGCTTGAATTCTTCTATCGAGGCGCCATGTGTCATTGTTTTATCGCTATTCCTGAATATAAAGATAATAGGCGACAGATCCAGCTTGCTTGCTCTTTAGCATCGACCAGCCGGTCGGCATCTCCTCGGTGCCCAGGGGGATGCCTGATTCGACATAGATTCTGCAGGGCGTCTTTAACAACTGGCTATCGGCCAACTGTCTACAGACCTTGCTTATCAAATTGTCGGTGAAGGGCGGGTCGAGAAAAACCAGCCCAAACTGGCGCAGTGGTTTTTTTTGCTGGTAGATCCACTGGCAGACATCGATACAGTTTATTTCGGCGTTGCAGAGTTTCAGGCGTTCAACGTTCTGCAGTATGGCCGCACTCGCCGCGGCATTGACTTCCACAAATACCACGCCTTCCGCGCCCCGGGAAAATGCTTCCATTCCCAACGCTCCGCTGCCTGCAAACAGATCGAGACAATACTCCCCACGCACTTCATTCCCTATCCAGTTAAACAGGGTTTCCCGGGTTCGGTCTGCCGTGGGCCGCAGCCCTGGTAGTTCCGGAAAGTCCAGTTTACTATTGCGGAGACTGCCGCCGATTATCCTGACGCTATTGCGCCTGTGTGCTGTTTTCCTGCTCATATCGACGCCAAGGCACCTCTGAATAAAAGTGGATACAAGCGCTGTGGGCTGCATCATAAACCTATCGGGACCGGACCAGGAAATTTTACAGCCGCCTTTCAATCAGCGCTTCCCCGCGCCGTATTACCCCGGTTACAGCGCCGCAGACCGAGTATTGGAAGCTTTCAACCAGGTCAGAGACTAAGATTTCCCCACAAAAAAATTGAGAGGAAATTGTCGCTAGTTGATACGTATAGCGGGGATTGGCAAGGGGTACTGTTTTTCCGTTCGGTTGGGCCATCCCTGGCCCGGTCCCGCGTCCGTCCCTGGCGCTACTCACTACAAAACAGCACCCCTTGCCAATCCCCTATCGAATTCAGTATTTTTTTCAAACTGCAAGACTGGTTATTTTTGTAAGAAAACTGCACTAGTAAGTGGACGTGGTCATTTTTGGAAAGGCATAAAGCTTTGGGGCAGTTGCGCGTTTGTAGTTTGTGCCTCAGATATAGATAAGAACACGAGCAAGCTTGGAGTAGGGGGGTTGTTTTGCCGTGACTAGCGCCCAGGGATGGAGCGCGGGACGGGCCAGGGATGGCCCACCGGAACGGCAAAATAACCCCCCTGCTCCAAGCTTGCGTCCTACAGCTACAGCACAATCAACCGATATGGGGCATCACATACTTTATTTTAGCTTAATCTTCTGATTTAACGCGATATTTCTTGGGGATACCTCAGGGTCAAAGACCATAGATCAGGGCTGCTCCCTAGTGGTAGCATAGCGCTCCCCGTAATCTTGAATTTCCGAGTCAGTATTCGAATGTTTGGCCTTGGCAACAAGCAAAAGCCGGTGAAGCAGGGTATGAAAACCAATAGCGCTGGCGCCGAAGGGCTTGCGAAAACTGATGATAAGGCGGATGCAAGCGAGCAGAATACGTTAATTGGCCGCCTCAGACAGGGCTTAAGCAAAACCCGCAGCCGACTCAGTGAAGGCGTTAATCGTTTACTGCTGGGCGAGAAAGCCATCGACGCCGACTTGCTCGATGATATTGAAGCGCAACTATTGTCCGCAGACCTGGGCCTGGAGGCAACAGACCAGATCATTGCCAGGCTCAAGGGTCGCCTGGACCGGAAACAGTTAGCTGATCCTGCAGCGTTTGTGCAGGGACTCAAACACGAGCTTACGCAAATTTTACAGCCCTGTGACATTCCCCTGAGGGTGCCATCAGAGCCTAAGCCGTTTGTGATTCTAATCGTGGGAGTGAATGGCGTAGGCAAAACAACGACCGCCGGCAAATTGGCTAAACGCTTTAAATCTCAGGGTTGTAGCGTAATGCTCGCCGCCGGTGATACGTTCAGGGCGGCAGCCGTAGAACAGCTGCAAGTGTGGGGTGAACGCAACGAGGTGCCGGTGGTGGCACAGGCGAGTGGCGCCGACAGCGCGTCCGTTATCTTCGACGCCTATCAGTCGGCCAAGGCGAGAAAGATCGACATTCTAATTGCCGATACGGCGGGTCGTCTCCATACCAAGGACCATCTCATGCAGGAACTGGAGAAGATTGTTCGAGTGTTGAAAAAACAGGATCGGCGCCTGCCCGATGAAACCCTGTTGGTGCTGGATGCAAGCACCGGTCAGAATTCGCTCAACCAGGCCGAAAGCTTTCACGCCTGTGTCAATATTTCCGGCCTGGCACTGACCAAACTCGACGGCACCGCCAAGGGTGGCGTCGTATTCGCGATCGCCAAGCGTCTGGGCTTGCCGATTCGATTTATCGGCGTAGGCGAACAGGCCGACGATTTAAGACCCTTTGCCGCGGCCGAATTCGTAGACGCTCTTTTCTCTGAATGATCAAATTTGACAATGTCAGCAAGCGCTATGCCGGCGGTCATGAAGCCCTCAGTGCTATCAGCTTCGAAATCAGCAAAGGGGAAATGGCATTCATCACCGGTCGATCCGGTGCGGGCAAAAGCTCCTTGTTGAAATTGATCCTCGCCATGGAGCGCGCCAGCACCGGTGCGGTCTTCGTCGATGGGGTAAATATCAATCGACTTTCGAGACGGCAGATAGCACAGCACCGCCGCAAGATCGGCGCAGTATTTCAGGATCACCAACTCCTGTTCGACAGAAGTGTATTCGACAACGTCGCCTTGCCCCTGGAAATCTGTGGTTATCGGCCCCAGGACGCCCGTCGCAGGGTACGAGCTGCCCTGGATAAGGTCGGCCTGTTGCGGAAGGAGCGCCTGTACCCTGAAATGCTGTCAGGGGGGGAGCAGCAGCGGGTGGGCATCGCCAGGGCAGTGGTGAATAGACCCAGCATAATTCTCGCCGACGAGCCCACCGGCAACCTGGATCCGGATCTGTCCACCGATGTGATGAACGTGTTTCAGCAGTTTCGGGACGTTGGGGTAAGTTTACTGGTAGCAAGCCACGATATATCTCTAATTTCTAAACTCAACTGCCGTACCATTACGCTGGAGGCGGGCAAAATCACCGAAGACTACAGCGCCGGAGGCGGCTCATGAAATCCGAGAAATTACTGCGCAGCCGTAATAATCAACGTAGAGATTCCCCGTCATTGTCGAGTTGGGTGCAGATGCATCGCCGGACGGCGCTGCAGTCATGGCAGCGGCTGCTGAAAACACCGGCATCCAGCTTCGCCACAATCTTCGTCATCGCCGTCGGCCTATTGCTGCCGGCACTCCTATACGGAGTAAGCAGTAACCTCAGCTCGGTCCTTGATAACCTCAACGGTAGCGCCCAGATCAGCCTGTTCATGGATAGAGGCAGCACGGCAAGCGAATTACGGTTAGTTCGTGAGGACTTACTGTTCGATGACGCTATAAGCAATGTCGAGCTCATTAGCAGCGAGCAGGCGCTCGAGGAGTTTAGCGCCGCCACTGGCCTGTCTGAGATCAGCCAACAATTGTCTGACAATCCTCTGCCAGCTACGCTCGTGGTTACGCCGATGGATGCTGATCCGCAGTCGGTAGCCACACTTGCCGCCAGGCTGGGGGCTACACCCCACGTCGAACTGGTGCAGGTCGACAGTCAGTGGATTCAGCGCCTGACCGCCGTCTCCCGGCTGGTTGCGGTGAGTGGGCAAATACTCACTATTGTAATTGTCCTGGGGCTCTTCTTCATCGTTGGTAACACCATCAGGCTCGCGATTGAGAATCGACGGGATGAAATCAGAGTGGTCAAGCTGGTGGGCGGCACCGATGCCTTTGCCGCTCGGCCGTTCCTGTATGCCGGCATGTATTATGGCCTTGGGGGCGGCATGCTGGCGACAATGTTGCAGTTTGCGGTAGTTATCGGCTTTAATTCGGCCCTGCAGGATCTGTTACAACTGTATGAGAGTAATTTTCACTTGCAAGGCTTCGGTTTCACCAGCATTGCCGCACTGGTGTTGGGAGGCGGTGCCATTGGCTGGCTTGGCGCGCTACTGGCCAGTTTCAGACAGATTGCGGCGATCGACCCCTGAGCCTAAGGGCAATTCTCGAGGGGATTGGTGCGATACCCTTGAAAAATGAGAATTCGGCCCCATCATTGATGGTGATCAATGTTTACGCGGTTAACTCTGGCACAATCGTGGAGTAAAGACTGCTGTGAGGCCCCAAGATTGCAGGCTCTGAGATAGCCACGAGATGGCGAATTGAAAGCGGGAATGCTAAACTAGGGTCTCCTGTGGTAATCGATACCGCTTTAAAGGAATCTGAAGACAATTGATATGAGTACCGGGAAAAGCTTACAAGTTATAACCCCAACGGCACCGGGTAGCGATCTAACTGCCTACATCGCGTCGGTGAACAGCATCGCTGTGCTGACGCCGGAGCAGGAACGCGAACTCGCCCGGCAGTATTACTATGACGACAACGTCGACGCGGCGCGCCAACTGGTGCTGGCCCATTTGCGCTTCGTGGTACACATGGCCAAGACTTTTTCCGGCTATGGACTCTCCCAGGCAGACCTGATCCAGGAAGGCAACGTCGGCCTGATGAAAGCGGTGAAACGTTTCAATCCTGAAGTAGGCGTGCGCCTCGTCTCCTTCGCGGTACATTGGATCAAGGCCGAAATGCATGAATACATCTTGCGCAACTGGCGCATCGTCAAAATAGCGACCACCAAGGCGCAACGAAAATTGTTCTTCAATCTTCGCAGCTCTAAGAAACGCCTCGGTTGGTTAAACAACGAAGAAACGCAAGCGGTTGCCGAAGACTTAGGCGTCGATGCCAAGGTCGTCCGACAGATGGAGGGGCGAATGTCTGCCTATGACACCGCCTTCGATGCCGACGTCGACAGTGATGACGATACCGCCTATCGTGCACCAGCATATTACCTGGAAGATCAAAACTCAGACCTTGCCGCCGATGTGGAAGATACGCAGTGGGAAGAAGTTACCAACAACAGTCTGCACGAGGCCATGGCAAAGTTGGATGAACGCAGCAAAGACATTCTCAACAGCCGCTGGTTGACTGATAGCAAGACGACCTTGCACCAGTTGGCGGACAAATACAGCGTATCTGCCGAAAGAATTCGACAACTGGAAAAAAATGCCATGAACAAGATCAAGGCCAGCATGGCTGCGTGAAGCTAATTTCAAGAAAAGCCGCGATCTGTTCGCGGCTTTTTTTTGTCAGTAGTTGTTGGTAAACAGATTGAATCGAATCGGCGTGACACTTGAATCCCAGCCCAGTCCCATCCACAATGAAGTCGCCATGCCAAAGCTTCTCCTATTCCTTGCCAGCCTCAACGGATTTATTGCGGTCTCTCTGGGCGCTTTTGCGGCCCATGGGCTCAAGACCCGCTTGAGTACAGAGATGCTGAATACGTTTCAGACCGGCGTTCAGTATCACCTGGTCCACGCCCTGGCGTTGTTGGGCGTGGCTGTGTTGGCGCTAAGTTTTCCCAACGCGGTCCTGCCTAAAATCAGCGGCTATTTGTTCATGCTAGGCATCATCCTGTTTTCTGGCAGTCTCTACGTCTTGAGCGTGACGGGGATTAGATGGCTGGGCGCCATCACTCCCATCGGGGGTCTTGCGCTGCTGGCAGGCTGGGGTTGTCTGTGCTGGTTTGCGCTGAGTCAGCAGTTTGAAGTCTAGCAGGCTGTTGAAAAACTCTCAGCCGGCACAATACTGCGTTAAGATATGGCTCAAGATGCTCATTTACGCCGTGTAACCTCCGCTTTTTCGCCAGATCTTGCCTTGTCTTGCACTCGACTGAGAGCTTTTCAACAGCCCACCAAGGGCGTGACAAGAGACTTAGACGGTCCCGGCTAATTCGAGAACAGAATCAGAGATCAGTCCATGGAAATTATTGTTAACGACCGCCAACACGAAGTTGAAGCCCAGTCTAACCTGCAACAATTATTGCAGGAGTTGGGTATCACCGGAGGTCGTATTGCGGTTGAACTCAACGGGGAGATTGTGCCGAGAAGCGGCTTCAAGCAATGCCTGCTGCAGGTTGGCGACAGCATCGAGATCGTGCAAGCCATTGGCGGTGGCTAGATAACCAATAGCAGAAGTGGACAAGTAATGAGCCCAAACTCAGCAGATAATTTAGTCATCGCGGGAAAATCCTATACCTCGAGACTAATCATCGGTAGCGGGAAATACAAAGACTTCCAGGAGAATCTGGCGGCCCTGGAAAACTGCGACGCCGAAATTATTACGGTTGCCATTCGCCGCGTAAATCTAGG
>JADFIJ010000244.1 GCA_022566775.1 Pseudomonadota bacterium
CGCGATGAACAGCAGCAGGCAGATGCGTTGGCAGAGCTCGGTGAGCTGACCCAGGACCCGATGGCAAATATCATCAAACTCCCCAATATCTCCGCCTCCCAGCCGCAGATGATTGCGGTCATCGAAGAGTTACAGGCTAAGGGCTATGCGCTTCCAGACTATCCGGCAGCGCCGTCAAATGCGCAGGAACAAGATATCAAAAGCCGCTATGACAGCATCAAGGGCAGCGCGGTCAACCCGGTATTGCGGGAAGGCAACTCGGATCGCCGCGCACCCGCCTCGGTCAAGGCCTATGCTCGCAAGCATCCACACTCTATGGGAGCCTGGTCCGCCGCCAGTAAAACCCATGTCGCCCATATGAGTGGCGGGGATTTCTACGCTAGCGAGCAGTCCACCACGCTCGCCACAGCCACCACCGTGCGCATCGACTACGCCGATATCGACGGCAAGGTGACGGTGCTCAAGGAGGGTATCGCACTGCTGGCGGGTGAAGTGATAGATGCCTCAGTCATGAGCAGAAATGCGCTGCGTGAGTTTCTGGCAGCGGAAATTGATGACGCCAGGGAGCAAGGAGTGCTCCTGTCTCTGCACCTCAAAGCCACCATGATGAAGGTCTCCGATCCCATTATCTTCGGCCACGCCGTGTCAGTTTTTTACGCAGAAGTGTTCGAAAAATACCGCGCGGTTTTTGCGGAGCTGGGGGTAGATCCCAACAATGGTATTGGCGATGTCTATAGCAAGATTCAATCCCTGCCGGAAGCAGATCGCGCTGCGATCGAGGCCGACATCACAGCCTGCTACGCCCAGCGCCCGGAGTTGGCGATGGTGGATTCTGATCGCGGCATCACCAACCTCCACAGGCCAAGCGACGTCATTGTCGATGCCTCGATGCCGGCGGCCATACGCACATCCGGGCAGATGTGGGGCCCCGACGGCCAGCTCCACGATATGAAGGCAATTATTCCCGATCGTTGCTACGCCGGTGTTTACCAGGAAGTGATCGATTTCTGCAAGGCCAATGGTGCCTTCGATCCGACCACCATGGGCAGTGTACCTAACGTGGGCCTGATGGCGCAGAAGGCCGAAGAGTATGGTTCCCATGACAAGACTTTTGAGATCGCCGGCAATGGCAAGGTGCGTGTGGTGGATAGCGAGGGCACGGTGTTGCTGGAACATCGCGTCGAGGCGGGTGACATCTGGCGCATGTGCCAGGTCAAGGATGCACCGATCCAGGATTGGGTAAAACTGGCGGTGAATCGCGCCAGGGCTTCCAGCACACCTGCGGTGTTCTGGCTCGACGAGGCGCGTGCCCACGATGCCGAAATAATCAAGAAGGTGAATCAATACCTGCCTGATCACGATACCACTGGCCTGGAAATTCAAATCCTGACACCCCAGGCCGCTACCCGTTTCTCCCTGCAACGAATCAAGGCCGGGCAGGACACCATATCTGTTACCGGCAATGTCCTCAGAGACTATCTCACCGATCTGTTTCCGATTCTGGAACTTGGCACCAGCGCAAAGATGTTGTCCATCGTGCCACTGATGAATGGAGGCGGTCTGTTTGAAACCGGTGCCGGCGGGTCGGCGCCCAAGCATGTGCAGCAATTTAAAAAAGAAAATCACCTGCGTTGGGATTCCCTGGGTGAATTTCTGGCACTGGCTGCTGCGCTGGAGCACCTGGCCAATGTCACCGCCAATCCCGGCGCCCAGCTGTTGGCTGACGCACTGGATAAGGCGACAGGTACATTCCTCGATGAGAACAAGTCGCCCTCCCGCAAGGTGAATGAACTGGACAACCGGGGCAGCCACTTTTACCTGGCCATGTACTGGGCCCAGGCCCTGGCGGAGCAGGATGCCGATGCAGAACTCAAGTCACGATTCGCGTCTTTCGCTGAGGCATTGAAAGCCAATGAGGCAGCAATCATCGATGAGTTAAATGCAGTGCAGGGCGTGGCAATGGATCTGGGGGGTTACTACAAGCTCGATACTGCCAAGGCCATCGCAGCGATGAGGCCGAGTGCCACATTTAACGAGATTTTGGCTGGCATCTAGTCTTGCAATAGCAATTCGCTGCAAACAAAAAGCCCGCCTGTGAAGGCGGGCTTTTTCCTACCCGATGTGGACTATTTGATAGGGCGGACGTAGCGCTTGATGCCACCGACGGGCCCGACTTCGGCGCCGTATATATTGCCATTGGCATCAGCCACAACACCTTCTGCAGTACAGGTGCCTCGGCAATCAGGAATCGGATCTGGAATCAGAAATTCCACCTCACCGGTAATGGCGCTACCAATGCGGATACCGCGGGTCCAGGCACCATGATCGGGATTCACGGAACCCGATTCTGAGTCTGCAGCATACAGGACATCATTCTTGTCGATATAGATGCCACTTAAACGGCTGAACTGATGCCAGACATCGAGCAAATTTCCTTGCTGGTCGAAGATCTGGATACGGTTGTTGCCGCGGTCTGCAACGAACAGTCGACCTTTGGAATCCATAGCCAGGCTATGGGGTTGGCGGAAATTACCCGGTTCTTCACCCCACTCACCGAATGAGAAAAGAAAGTTTCCATCCGCATCGAACTTGAGCACGCGGTTGGGAGTGCCTTCGGCACTGGAGTGCCCTTCACCGACGAAGATGGAACCGTCAGGTGCAACATGCACGTCATTTGGCGTGTAGAAATACTCTTCGCCTCGACCGCCGCCCTTGTTGCCAAGCGTCATCAAATGTACACCGGTAGGGCTGAACTTATGCACCTGGTGGCCATAGGCGTTAGCGGGAGGATTATCTCCACCCTGGTTGTCTCTGCCATCGGCTATCCAGACGTTGCCTTCGGTATCTACGTGAATACCATGAGGCCAGGTAATATAACCCGCTCCGAAACTTCTGACCAAGTTTCCATCTTTGTCGAATAACATGATCAGGTTGGTATCGGGGCTCTGTACACAGGCGTTGATGTTGCCGCCACAGCGCTCTGCAACCCAGATGCTCTCGCCATCGATATCGATATCGACGGTGCTGGAAGAGCCCCAGTTTCTCCCGGCTGGCAGTTTCATATAGCCGGCCTGGGTGATATAGGGATTGGGAAAATCGTTAGTGGGAGGCATGTCAGCCTGGGCGAAAACCAGGACTGGCGCCATTAACAGGGCGATGAGTACTGGCGCTACGGTTTTGTTTCTAGCCATCTCTAAATAACTCTCCTTGCGTATTTTTGGGGGATACAGAATAGACTAGCGGTTTTGGCAATTCAATTACTATTATGTGGCGAAAGTTTACAGCCGACGGGGCGGGCTGAGGCTGCCATTGTGCAGATAAGAATTAAGGAGCATCTTTGTCGACCATCTTTGTCGATAACCAGCACAGGAGTACAAATGGGATGAGAGGAGCCGTGTCTATAGTGTCTATTCTCTGCGGGATATTCTAATCCCAAATTGATCAATTTCAACGAGAACGTCGTCTAAGTCAGTGATGTCCTGCGGCGGCGCCTTGGAATCTTCATGCTCTGCAAAGATGACAACCTTTAAGGCCTCCAAGCTGCGTTTGGGCAGGCTTGCCATGACTGAATCAAAGCCTTGAGGAATAAAAATATGGACAATATCTATGGATTCGCCGGCTGTATCTGTAAATTCACGTTTGCCGGCAACCCACTGCGATTTCGTGCCAGGCAGCCTGTTAACGGTCTCACTGTCGTAAACAAATACGATATCCACCGCAGTGATGATGATGGAGTTAGGGTCCAGGTGCGACGAGATATAGACCGAATTCACCGCCGCAAGACTGGGAATGATCCAGAACCAAGCTATCAGGAAAATAAGCAGCAGCGATTGTACGCGTTTAGTTGACATCACGGGCTCCCTGGCTTGCCTGCAGGAGCCGACAAAGCACAGTCGAAAAAAAGGCCAGAATCGGATCAGTTTCCATTCCGGCCGCTTTTTCTATGGTGACAGCTGGTGCGAGTCTTGCGATCGCTCCCGAGCTATTAGGGCATCACTATATTATTCAGCTTTAGTTCTCTTCCGTGTCAACCGTACCGGTATCAGATCTAGGCGAACCGTCACCATTAAAACCCATGGACTCGTAGCGTCTCCAACCAGCGAGGATGCCAGGCAGGCCGTGGTTGCCTTCGTGGCAGGCATATTCATACAGCGGATCCTCGGTTCGGCGCATGGGCAACTTGGCTGACCAGGTAACGTCCCAGGAGCGCGGGTCGTCGATGGTAAAATCATACTCCAGGGTATCCTTATTTACCCAGCGGAAGCGCTCGTGAATGATTGCGTCACCGGACATGCCGCGATAATTGTAGTCCTTGAAGAAGTGCTGGGTATGGATCACCAGGTCATCGCCTTCCCAGTGGGCGACAGAATCACCCTCCCATTTCAGCTGCTTGGTGTTGTGTTCGCTGTCCAGTCTGATAATACGGGCCGTGTGCA
>JADFIJ010000059.1 GCA_022566775.1 Pseudomonadota bacterium
AACTTCCTGAAAGATTGCCTCGGCCTCGGCGGTCTTGCCCTGCGCCAACTGCGCCAAAGCGGCCTCGATAGCCGCCGGAGCGTCGGACTGCTCCTTCTGTTTCGCAAGCGCGTTGACCGCTTCGGTCAGGGCCTTGATTTCCTCTTGCTGATTTACATCGGCGGTAGCAAAGATCCCGATTAATCTTTTATCCAGACCTTCTTCGCTGACCTGAATGAAAAAATCATCGACACTTACACCACTGGGGACAGGATAGTTGGGCAGATAGGGTTTTCCCAATTCCAGGGTCAGGTTACAGCGCCTGGCGATCTCCAGCGAATTCTCAATGGCTTCCGGGACGTCCTTGAATAACGCGATCATTTCCTGCGCACTGCGCAAATACTGAAACTCGGTATAATTATGAGGACGCCGTGGATCGTCCAGGGTGCGCCTTTCGTGGATACACACTCTGGCCTCGTGGGCATCGAAATCATCTTGAAAGATGAACCGCACATCGTTTGTTGCCACTACCGGGCAATTGTATTTTGCGGCAAGCTTCAAGGCTTCATCTATATATGCTTCTTCACCCGTTCGTCCACTACGTTGCAGCTCAAGATAAAAACTCTCAGGAAAACACTCCATCCAGCTGCGCAACAAGGCCCCGGCATGGGCAGGTTCATTGTCTAGCAAAGCGACGCCGACATCGCCTTTGCGGGCTCCGGACAGTGCTATTAATCCTTCCCGATGTTTTCTGACCCAGGCTTTCTTGACCTGCACTGCGCCATGGGTAATTTTTTCTGTATAGGCTCTGGACACCAATTCGGTAAGATTTCTATACCCCAACTCATTCTTTACCAGCAGCACCAGGGAAGTGTATTTATCGGGATCCTCCTCGCTCTGGACGTTAATATCACAACCACAGATCGGCTTGATCCCGGCACCCATGGTGGCGGTATAAAACTTGATAAGAGCGAACAAATTTACCTCATCGGTAATTGCCACCGCAGGCATGTTCAACTCCACGAGTTTGGAGACCAACGGCTTGATTCGCACCAATCCGTCTACGATCGAATACTCGGTATGGAGCCGCAGATGAACAAAATTATCTTGCATACCTGATTACCCTGTTACTGATATGTGTTGAGAAGCCCTGTCCCGAAGCCCGAAGAGTAGCTGAAGCAGTAACACAACTGTTCTTACCAGGGTGTTTTGCTTCGTGAGTGAAGATTAATACTATCTGCCACCGGTTTAAACGACTTCCTGTGTATCGAACAGGGTCCCATTTGTTGCAATGCCATGCAATGAGCCCTGGTGGGATAGCCCTTGTGTTGAGCGAAGCCGTAGCCGGGATAGTCGGCTTCCATCTCTGCCATTTCCCGATCGCGGGTCACCTTGGCCAGGACCGAGGCAGCAGCGATGGCGGCGATCAGTGAGTCGCCTCTGACAATGGCCTTCGAGGCGTAGGGCCAGCGCGGGCAGCGATTGCCATCGACGTAGACAAATTCGGGTTGCAGGGTCAGGGCTTCTACCGCGCGCCACATCGCCAGCAAGCTCGCCTGCAGTATATTGAGTTTGTCTATTTCGGCGACCGAAGCGCGGGCGACGGCGTAAGCCAGGCTATTTTCCATGATCTGCGTGCAGCAACGCTGGCGTTGCGCAGGGCTGAGCTTTTTTGAGTCGGCCAGCCCGGTGATGGGGATCTTCGGGTTTAAGATGACGGCGGCGGCAACCACATCTCCGGCCAGGGGACCGCGCCCCACCTCGTCGGTGCCCGCGACGATGGCGGCGGTATTTCCCGAGTCCAGCCATTGTCTGTTGATCGGCAAGGGCTTAGCTCGCTCGTGCACTTGCGGGTAATTTCACGAGCTTGAGAATCGCCTCGGCGGCACGACTCGAAGCGTCCAGTCGAATACTGCGATGGATGCGGTCAAATTCGTCCAGGAGAATGGCATGATCGGTCTGTCCCGCCATGAAGCTGACGATTTCATCACGCACCCGCTCGACGCTTACCTCGTGTTGAATAAATTCTGGCACCAATCTGTCAGCAGCCAGTAAATTTGGCAGGGCGATGTGAGGAATTTTCACGATTCGCGAAACGATGGCGTAGGTAAGTACGCCTAATTTATAACAGACCAGCATCGGTCGACGCAGCAACATCGCCTCCAGCGTCGCCGTCCCCGATGCCAGCACCACAAAATCGGCGGCACTGATCGCCAGATGGGAATCATCCACCAGGGTGAATTGATCTCCTGGAAACAGGCTGGCGGCACGCAGCAGGCCACTGATCTGGCTCTTCGCTGCGTCACTGGCACAGGGAATAATGAATCTCAGGCGTGGACAATGTTGTAAAGATTCTACCGCGGCGGCGAGGAACACAGGTCCCAGCCGCTTGATCTCTCCGCTGCGGGACCCGGGCATCAGGCAGACCACCTCATATTCATCCTTGAGATCGAGCCGTGCCCGAGACTGGGCTTTCTTGTCCTCGAAGCCGATGCTGTCGGCCAGCGGATGACCGACACACTCCACGGCGATGTCATGCTCATCATAGATAGCGGTCTCGAAAGGGAAAAGAGTGAGCATGAGATCGACTGCCCGCTTGATCTTGTGAATCCGGTTTTTGCCGTAAGCCCATACGCTGGGACTCACATATTGCACAGTCTTAATCGAATTCTGGCGCAGAGGTTCTTCGAGACGCAGGTTAAAAGCCGGCGCGTCGATGCCGATGAATGCCAGCGGAGGATTGGAGATAAACTCGGCTTGCAGCTGCGCCTTGATTTTGAAAAGCTCGGGCAAACGCCCCAGGGGTTCCACAAAACCCATCACCGACAAGCGCTCCATCGGTGCCAGGGTTCGACAGCCGAGCTTGAGCATTTGCGGACCGGCGATACCGACAAACTCGGCGTTCGGATAGTGCCTGCGCAGCGCCTCGATGAGCCCGGCGCCCAGATTGTCGCCCGAACTCTCACCGGCGACGATGCCAAAACGTGGGTGTTTACTCATAGTGGCTTGGCGTTGACATAAGGGAGCCTCAGATGTTGCAAGCCTGATTACGCAGGCGTTCGGACGGAGAGAGACAGCGACGGCCAGCGCGCATTCTCTAGCGGCGCTGCCGATCGATGAATGCAGCCGGAATCCGTTATCGATGAATACCCTTCTCAGATGCTTCCAGAGAATCGATAAGCACCTGTAATGCCTCGCAGCCTGTGCTTATTTCCCTTATCTTCTCGATTGCTTCGCGCAGCTTCAGATTACGCTTGTACAGGATTTTGAACGCTTCCCGAATCGCCGCAATCGTGGCCTTGTCGAAGCCGCGCCGCTCCAGGCCAATGACATTAACACCACGAATTTTGGCAGGATTGCCGCTGAGTATCATGTAGGCAGGTATATCATTGGTGATATGGGCCATACCCCCAACCATGGCGTGGGCGCCAATTTTAAGGAATTGGTTGACGCCGGCGTAACCTCCGAGGATGACCCAGTCTGCCACCTCAACATGGCCGGTGATGCCGACGTTATTCGCGAGTACGATGTTGTTACCAATCTGACAGTCATGGGCAACATGCACATAGGGCATCAGCAGATTATCGCTGCCGATGCGAGTTACTCCACCACCACCACCGGTGCCCCGATGTAGGGTTACACCCTCGCGAATGATATTGTTATCACCAATCTCCAGGTAAGTGTCCTCGCCTTCATATTTCCTGTCTGAGGGGTCTTCACCTATGGAACTGAATTGAAATATTCGGTTGTTGTTACCGATGCGGGTGTTCGAGCGGATGACCACACTGGAGCCGACGTCGGTGCCGGCACCGATACTGACATTGGGCCCGATAATACTCCATGGTCCAACGCTGACCCCGGTATCCAGTTCGGCCGTTGGGTCGATTCTGGCGCTGGCATCAATCGACATCCATCTTCCTCTCGGCGCACAAGATCGTCATCGTTCCTACCAGTTCATCACCAACTGACGCCCTGGTTGCAAATTTGTAGAGCCCGCACCGGTTGGTAATAATTTCGGCCTCGAGTCGGAGTTGATCTCCGGGCACCACCGGACGCCGCAGTCTCACATTGTCGGCGCCGACAAAGTAATACAGGTAGCCGTCTTTCGGTTTCTTCTCCTGGCTCTTGAAACCAAGCACACCTGCAGCCTGAGCCAGCGCCTCGATGATCAACACGCCGGGCATTATGGGTTTACCGGGAAAATGGCCCTGGAAAAAAGGCTCATTAACCGTCACATTCTTGTAAGCAACGATGGACTTGCCCAGATCCAATTCCACCACCCTGTCCACCAGCAGAAAAGGGTAGCGCTGGGGCAGATATTCTTTTATTTCATTTACATCTAATATCATTAAGGACCTTCTTCTATTCTGAACTACCAGATGACTTCTCTAATGCCTTTAATCTTTTCGCCATTGAATCCAATTGTTCGAATCTGACGATGCTGCGTTTCCATTCCGCGGTCTTCATCTGACCGGTGCCGGAGGAATACATCCCCGGCTCGGAAATAGTTTTGCTGATGAGGGTTCTTGCGCTCACCTGTACTCTATCGGCAATCGTGAGATGTCCGATAACACCAACTCCACCACCCAATACACAATATTTACCGACTATGGTGCTGCCGCCAAGACCGGAGCAACCGCAAATAACGGTATGCTCACCAATCCTGCAGTTGTGACCTATATGCACCATGTTGTCGAGCTTTACTCCGCGCTCTATGACAGTATCGTCCAGCGCACCTCGATCGATAGTCGAGCCGGCACCAATTTCCACATCATCCCCAATCACGACCCCACCCAACTGCTGAAACTTGACGGACTTGCTGCCATCGAAGGCAAACCCGAACCCATCGGAGCCGATGACGGTGCCACTATGGACGATGACACCGGATCCCATGCTCACCCCGTGGTAGATCTTAACGCCACTGTGCAAGACGCAGGCTTTGCCAAGGGCGGAGTCCTCACCGATGTAGCATCCGGACCCGATTCTCACTCCGTCGGCGATGCTGACATTGGCATCGATCACCGCATAGGCGCCCACCGCGACGTCGGCGCCCAGGCTGGCGTCTGCGTGAATGACAGCGCTCGGGTGAATCGTCGCTGCAGAGGTGGCGGTGGGATCGAACAGGGCGGTGGCGTGGGCAAAGCTGACATAGGGCGCGGAAGAAACCAGTACATTGCACGGGCAGCAGTCGGCATATTTTTCTTCTACGATAATGGCGCTGGCCTTGCAGGAGGCAAGTTGATCGGTATAGGCGGGATTACTCAGGAAACTCAAGTCACCTGGGCCGGCGCTGCCCAACGTTGCCAGCCCGGTAATTTCAAGCTGGCCGTCACCAAGCAATTTTGCATGCAGAAGGTCTGCCAGCTCGTCAAGTGTATATTTTTTATTGTGTGCCACCTGACACTACCCTGATGCAGTGATTTCCGCTTACTCTTGTCTCTGTGCACTCTCGTTTAATTTTGCTGTAACCTTGGCGGTAATGTCCAGAACCGGTGCAAAGTAAGGCGCACTATCGACGTTCAGAATGAGATCGTATCCACCCTCGGCGACAACATCTGTCACCGCGGCAGCGAGTTCTTCCTGCATGCTTTGAAGAAATTCCTGGTTCTTCGCCTGCAAGGCTTGCTGCACCCTTTCCTGAATCAACTGGAGTTGTACTTGTAAGTCCTGGGCATTTGCGTTCATGCGCCTGATTTCTTCCTCAGACATAACCGCTTCGTTCTGCTGGTATTCTTCTTGCAGCGCACCGAGTTGCTCGGTGAGTTCCTGCGCTCTCTCTTCATCGATGCTGAATTCCTGCTCCAGTTCTTCCTGCACCACCTTGGCCGCATCGGAATTAAACAGCGCTTGCAGGGCGTTTAGAAGCCCGATCTTGGAATCCTGAGCGAAGGCGCCCTGGGATAACAGCAGCAGGCTCAGACAAGCGATTGCAATATAGGTTCTTTTCACGTGGTCTCTCCAGTTCATGCGTTGTTGCCGATCGATGTCAGCAAATAACACACCAAATAGTTTCAACAACGGATACCGACTCGTCTAAAAACCCTGACCGATGGTAAAATCAAAGCTCTTGGTGTCATCCCCCTCTTTACCAAACGGCTTGGCTACATAAAAAGTCAGCGGGCCAAATGGCGACAGGTAGGTAACGCTAATTCCTACGGCGTATCTGAATTCGCCGAGGTCGAAATCGGTACAGGTCTTAAGCTCTGTCTGCCTTTCCGAACAGTTGGACGAAAATACGTTTCCGGCGTCAATAAAAAAAGCCGATCTCACTCGACTTGAATCTGGGATGAACGGTACGGGAAATAGCAGTTCCAGTGTCGCTGTAGCCAGTATATTACCACCAAAACTGTCAAAATCCTTGTCCAGGAAGAAATTTTGAACCGACAGACGCAAATCCTCACCGGTATCCAGGTCGGTAAGATTGGTCAGATACGCCGCGTCGTTATTGAAGCCCAGCGCAGATCCATCCTCCCTAGTGAGTATTTCCCCGTCATCGCCCCGCAGCAGCGTCACACCCCGTTCTGTCAAATAGGCGGCACCGGGGGAACTTTGCGGTCCCAGGCTATTTTCCTCATAGCCACGGACCACACCCGCCGCACTCAATCCGCCGGCGAAGAAATTATTAAAGAAAGGCAGCTCACCGGTGTCGCCATAGCCGATGCCATAGCCTAAGTTGGTGCGCAGACCCACGGTCCATCTGCGATCTCTGCTGATCGGCCAGTAATACTGGCCGTTGTAGCTAATTCTGACATATTGCAGGTCACTGCCTGGCAGGGTTATTTCCACGCCGATGTTATGCAGGAAGCCATCGTTTGCCATCTGGCCACGATTTAGCGTGTTACGAAACCAATTGCCGGTGACGGTGAAATTATCGAAGGTATCGCCAAACTTATCGACGAAGCCCTTGTCGGGATTTTGTTGAAGTTGCTCCGGCGTGAGCTCGGAAACCGGTCCGGTGACGGCGTCACTAAGCGGTCCGTTAAATATATTGCTATTGGCGCGGGTGATGAGATAGCGGTCCACACCTTCAAAAAGCGTCGGGCTGGCGGCTATCTCCTGCACCGAGCCGATACCGGCGCTCAATTCTGTGTGGGTATAGCCAATATCGAAGCCCAACAGTGAGATTTCACTGAGTGGATAACTAAAGCGCAGCGAACCCCCGAAGGAGGTGGTATTGAAATTCGACACATTGAAAGGCGAATCAAATTTGCGCGCGAACAGCGTAAAACCACGACTCACTCCGTCCGGCGTAAAATAGGGATCCAGGTATTGAAAGTTCAATCCCGACTGGAAACGACTCTTGTTAATGCCGACGGAGACGGTGCGACCTGTGCCCAGAAAGTTTTGCGCCTGCAAGCTGGAACTGATGAAGATATCGCCACCACCACCGGTGCCGAGCTGAAAACTGATGGCGCCAAAATTCTGCTCCAGCACCTCGTAGTTGACATCGATCTGATCTTCGGTGCCTGACACTTCTTCGGTCTCGACTTCTACCGACTCGAAATAACCGAGTCGTTCCAGCCTTACCTTGGATTGCTCAATTTGCAAACTGGAAGCGGGTGCACTCTCCAATTGCCGCATCTCCCGCCGCAGCACATCGTCGGCGGTAGAGATATTGCCGGTGAAATTAATTCGATTTACGTAGGTTCGATTACCGGGCTGGATAAAGAATGTAACGTCGACGGTTTGATCTTCCTCGTTCACCTCCGGCACACCGGTGGCCTCGGCGAAGGCATAGCCCAGATTTCCCAGGAACTGCACCATGATCTCCTCGGTGCCGGTAACCAGACCCTGGGAGTATATCTGCCCAGGCCTGACGAATACGGCTGCGCGCAACAGGGCCTCGGCATCGACCAGGTCCCCCGCCAGATCCACTTCATTGATGATGTACAAGTCCCCTTCGTTAATGTTGACGGTGATATAAACTTCCTTCCGGTCCGGCGTAATAGCGATGGGAGTGGAATCGATATTGAACTCCACGTAGCCGTTATCGAGATAGAAAGATTCGAGTCGTTCCAGGTCACCGGAGAACTGTTCCCTCGAATACCTGTCCTTCCTGCTCATGATCAACCACCAGGGCTTGGTTCCCAATTCGAACAGGTCTAGCAAGTCATCTTCCTCGAAAGCGGTGTTGCCGACGATGTTAATGTGACGAATTCTCGATTCTTCCCCCTCGTTAATCGTCAGGCTGATCGCCACCCGGTTGCGGGGCAACTCTTCAATCTCAATCTCTACTGCGGCACCGTAGCGACCTCGAGAAGAGTAGACATCCTGTATTCCCTGCCTGATGAGTTCCAAGGCGGCGCGGGTAAAAATCTGGCCCTCTGCGATATCGGCGCTGGCCATATTGTCGATGATGTCTTCGGTCTCGAGCACGCTGTTGCCTTCGATTTCGATCGAAGCGACCGAGGGTCTTTCCAGCACCGTAACGACGAGGATATTGCCATCCCGGGCGACTTCGATTTCGTCAAAATACTCGGAATTCGCAAGCGCTCGAATAATTTCTGCCGGCGTCGTCACCCCCACCTCGTCACCGATGCCCACCGGTAGCAGGTTATAAATTATGCCGGCCGAGATACGCTGGTAACCCTCGACGATGATGTCGGCGATGATAAAATCCTGCGCCTTGAGGGAGTGGGAAAATCCGACAGCCAACAGCAAACAAAAAACTGTTTTTTTCATTGGTGACATTCTCAAATATTTATTTCGATGTTTTGGCGGCGGGTATTTGGTTTTAGTAAAAGGTCGATCTGTTATGTTTTTAGAGTAATCGAACCACATCGTTGTAAACGGCCAGGACCATGATTCCTGATATCAGTAACAAGCCGAGCTGCAGACCCCAGGCCTGAATTCGTTCCGGCACCGGGCGCCTGATCACGGCTTCGATCGTGTAGTACATCAGGTGCCCTCCATCGAGGATGGGTATGGGCAACAAATTTAAGACTCCAAGCGAAATACTCAACAAGGCCAGGAACCCCAGGTAGACGTCGATGCCGTAGGAAGCTGTCTGTCCCGCGATCTGTGCAATGGTTATGGGCCCGTTGATGTTCTTCACAGAAATCAAGCCGACCACCATTTTCTTCACCGAAGCCAGAATAAAGACCGACTTATCCCAGGTCTCTTGCAGCGCCGGTTGAATCGCCGAGATCGGGTTATAAGTAATTTCCCGTCGCATCTCCGGCGGCACCAATTCAGAGAAACTGGTTTCCTGCACGTAGGCACCGATACTGCCAATCACGGAACCATCTTCCAGCGTCCTCGTCGCCGGCCGCAGCACGATCGCGGTCTCTATTCCTTCCCGTTGGACCACGGTGTCCAGCTCGAGTTCCGGGTTGGATCTAATAACTTCTACCCAATGCGTCCAGCCGCGGATGGCGCTGCCATTGACGGACACGATTTCATCGCCTGCCAGCAGGCCGCCGGATTCCGCGCGGCCCTCGGGGACAACACCGGCGATAATCGCGGGAATTTCGATCTGCACGATGCCGAGGCTGAATACCGGGTTGGGTTCGGTTTCATCACCCATCCAACTGACCACCGGGATGGAAACGTCGCGCACGCGATTGGAGTCGACCGGATCGATGGTCAACACCAGATTTCCGGTCTCGCCCAGCCTCGCCAGTAATTGCATGGTGACCTGCTGCCAGATGATGGTTTCCTCACCATCGACGGCGAGGATTTCATCGCCGGTTCGCAGCCCGGCCACGTAGGCTGGAGATTCCTCAACCACCCCGTTGATGACCGGGATGATGCCGCTAAGGCCATAGGTGACGTTGATTATCCAGTACACGAATATGGCCAGAAGGAAATTCGCTGCTGGCCCCGCCGCGACGATCGCCATGCGTTGCCACAGTGGTTTGTAAGCGAAGGAAAGATGTCGCTGGCTGACCGGTACATCGCCGACTGTGCTCGAGGTGTCCTCCTGGCCCAGCATTTTTACATAGCCACCGAGGGGAATCGGCGCGAGGACGTATTCGACGCCGTCCTTGCCTATCCAGGTTTTAACCGCCTTGCCAAATCCGATCGAGAAGCGTAGAACCTTGACACCACAGCGTCTGGCGACCCAGAAGTGGCCAAATTCATGCACGGTCACCAGGATGCCCAGAGTGACCAGCAATGCCAGCACGCTTATAAAAAAGTTCATCACCATTGTCATCAGCAGCTCAACCCTCGGCGAACCCGGATCGGGATCGAATAAATCAACAGAAATCCTTTAATATCAGTTCCTTAGCAATCTCTCTTGCAGTTTCGTCGGTATCTCGAATGATAGCGAGGGTGGATGCCGCTTCACAAGGTATTTTCGCCATTACTGCCTCAATAATTAATGGTATCTGTGAAAAGCCGATTTCCTTCCCTAGAAATGCTGCCACTGCCACCTCATTGGCGGCATTGAGAACGACAGGCATGGTCCCCTGCTGCTGCGCGGCTTCCCTACCCAGGCGCAGACAGGGGAATCGCTCCAAATCCGGTTGCAGGAACTGCAATGGCTCGCTTGCGGTGAGATCGAGCGGCCTGGCCCCCGATTCGATCCGTTGGGGCCAGGCCAGGCCATAGGCGATGGGAATCCGCATGTCGGGATTCGCCATCTGCGCCAACACCGAACCATCGCGGTAGTAAACCATGGAGTGCACGATACTCTGGGGATGAATAAGGACTTCCACCTGCGCCGGTTCCAGTGCGAACAGGTAGCAGGCCTCGATAATTTCCAGCCCCTTGTTCATCATGGTGGCGGAATCGACTGAAATTTTTTGCCCCATGCGCCATTTCGGATGTCGACATGCCTGCTCCGGAGTGATGTCGCCGAACTGCGACCCAGGCAGGTCGAGGAAGGGTCCCCCCGATGCGGTCAGGATGATCTTCTGGACATGGATGTTTTGCGAAGGATTCACCCCATTCTCGGTGCTGGGCAGGCATTGGTAGATCGCGTTGTGCTCGCTGTCTATAGGCAGTATGGCTGCGCCAGATTCGGCGGCGGCGGACATGAACAGATCGCCGCTCATGACCAGAGACTCCTTGTTGGCGAGCAACACCCGTTTGCCGCTTGTCACCGCCGCCAGGGTTGGCTGCAAGCCGGCGGCACCGACAATGGCAGCCATCACGGAGTCTATTTCCTCGGCACTGGCCACCTGGGCCAGGGCGTCCTCTGTCCTCAGTAACTCGGTGTCGCAATCGCTTTCCTGCAATAGCGCGTAAAATAGATCCGCAGATTCAGGGTCTGAGACGACAGCAAAGCGGGGGGAAAACTCCCGGCACTGCGTCAGCAACAGATCGATATTGCGGTGAGCCGTCAGGGCATAAACGCTATAGCTTGGGTGCGCCTCGATCACGGCGAGGGTGTTCTGACCGACGGAACCGGTCGAGCCGAGGATGGTTAGTTTACGGGTAGCGGCCATCGGTTTAGCCGCTACCGTCAAAAACGAACATCACCAGCAAAGTATAGATCGGAGCCGCGGCCATCAATCCATCGACCCGATCCAGTAGCCCACCATGACCGGGCAAGATGCCGCCACTGTCTTTCACATTTCGATTTCGCTTCAACATGCTCTCTAACAGGTCTCCGATAATGCTGAAGAAAGTCGTCAGCAGGGCCAGCACGAACAGGGCGATGAATTGCCAGGGCTCGAGGTTCTCCACGTAAGTGTGAACCGCCCAGGTCATGCCGATTCCGACAAACAGGCACACCCCCAGACCACCCCACACCCCTTCCCAGGACTTACTCGGGCTTAGCTCGGGAGCAAGCCGGCGGCGCCCGAAGCGGATGCCGACGAAATACCCGCCGACATCGACGGCAGCAACGAGGATGATCAGGGCAATGACTAAAACCCCTGAAGGCATCAGGTACTTTAATTGAATCACGGCTGTCCACACCGGAATCAATGCAAACAGGCCCATGCTCGCTATTTTCGACTGGTCGTTCCATGCCGTTTTATTGGCCGGATAGGTAATTAATATGATCAGGGAAAGTAACCAGAATAACGTGCCCAGACCCAATATTACGGCTACCCGATACCGATTAATTCCCAGCGCATCCCCGGATATGTTCAGTGCCAAAAACAATCCCGTAAGCACTGTTGCGATCGTCGCCAAATAGCCTGCCCTGGACAGTTGCTTGCCCAGGCCGATGAGGCCACACCATTCCCAGGCAGCCAGCATCACGGTGGCTGATACGAACAGTGCAAACCCGAAAGAGGACAGCAAGGTGGTGGCGGCAATCAGGCCTGCCAGCAGCGCAACGGCGGTGACGATGCGCTGCTTAAGCACCGCCCGCATCTCCCGCCCCGTTATCTTGTTCATGACCACCGTAACGACGTTGGCGGGTGATATAGCTATCCAGTGCGCACTGAAATTCGCTGTCGTTGAAATCGGGCCAGTAACAGTCTGTGAAGTAGAACTCGGTATAGGCAAATTGCCACAGCAGGAAGTTGCTTACCCGGCGCTCGCCGCCGGTACGAATACACAAGTCAGGATCCGGATACTCGTCGGTACTCATGTAGCCTTGCATTAATTCCAGATCGATTTCAGCACTGGCAAGCTTGCCCTGTTCGATGTCGCGGGCAATATTTTTAGCCGCGTTGGTGATATCCCACCGACCACCATAGTCGGCAGCCACGATGACGGTAGTGCCGGTGTTATTCTTTGTTAGCTCCTCGACTTCGCCCATATTGGCCTGCAGTTTTTTCGAGAAGCCGGAGCGATTACCAATAAATCGCAGGCGCACATTATTTTTGTGTAACTGTTTTATTTCCTTGCGCTTGAGCACAGTGAGGAACAAGGCCATCAAGCCTTGCACCTCCTTGATGGGTCGCAGCCAATTTTCACTGCTGAAGGCAAACAGGGTAAGGTACCTGATATTTCGATCGACGCAGGAGTTGACGATCTCCCTCGCGACTTCTGCACCACGACGGTGTCCGGACTTAGCAGTCAATCCGCGGGACTTCGCCCAGCGGTTATTGCCATCCATGATAATCGCAATGTGCTCGGGTAATTTCTTTTCAGGATCAACTGTCATTACTTCAAACTCTTTAAGCCATGCCGACGATTTGCATAGTCAGAGCTCTCTCCTTTAGCCAGGGCACTCCCCTCACAGCCAATGATCGACACCGGGGAGCGGCTGATAAATCGACCCCATGGTCTGAAACATCCTAAAACGACAGCAGGTCGGCCTCTTTCCTGTGATAGGTGGACTCGACTACGGCGATATATTTATCGGTGAGTTTTTGCACAGTTTCTTCGGCCCGGTGCTGTTCGTCTTCACCGATTTCCTTTTCCTTCCCCAGTTCCTTGAAATCCGAATTTGCATCGCGCCGAATATTGCGAATTGCCACCCGGGCGTTTTCGGCTTCATGCTTTGCCTGCTTGGTGAATTCCTTCCTGGTTTCTTCCGTCAATACCGGCATGGGCACGCGAATAGTGTCACCGTTGTTTGCAGGATTCAGCCCCAGGTCTGACTTCAATATCGCCTTCTCGATATCACCGATCAAGGCCTTCTCCCAGGGTGAGATCAACAGCGAACGCCCCTCTTCCACATTGACGTTGGCAAGCTGCGTCAGTGGCGTATCGGTACCGTAGTACGACACCATGATGCTGTCCAGGATACTTGGGTGCGCTCTGCCCGTACGAATTTTTTTGAAGGCGTCTTCTAAGGATGTCACGCTTTTTTGCATGCGTTCTTCGGCATCGGCGATTATTTCATTTATCATTTTTGTACTCCTTCACCAGCCCAGCTGTAGTCCATGAACCCAATCAGTTCGGACTCTATTCGATCAGGGTACCGCCCGCTCGGCCCATGACATTATCGAGTAGGGCACCGGGCTTGCTCATATTGAAGACCTTGATTGGAATCTTGTGATCCCGACTCAGGCAAATTGCGGTCAGATCCATGACCCCCAGCTTCTTCTCGATGACATCGTCATAGCTGAGTGTATCGAATTTTATGGCATCGGGATTCGTTACCGGGTCTGCAGAATACACCCCGTCGACCTTGGTGGCCTTAAGAATCAAGTCGGCATCTATCTCGATGCCACGCAAACAGGCAGCCGTGTCTGTGGTGAACAATGGATTGCCGGTGCCCGCCGCGAAGATGACGACATCTCCAGCCTGCAGATGCCGGATCGCGGTGCGCCGGTCGTAGTGTTCGACGACACCACTCATGGGGATCGCCGACATTACCCGGGTAGATATGTTGGCGCGTTCGAGGGCGTCACGCATCGCCAGCGAGTTCATTACCGTGGCCAGCATGCCCATGTGATCGCCGGTGACTCGCTCCATGCCAGCCGCATGCAAGGCGGCACCGCGAAACAAATTACCACCGCCGATGACCATGCCAATCTGGATGCCCAAGCCCACCAACTGACCCACCTCGACTGCCATTCGATCCAATACCTTGGGATCGATACCGAAGTCCGCATCGCCGGTGAGGGCCTCCCCACTGAGTTTTAGCAGTATGCGTCGATACTTTCGATCCTGTTTGGGCATTGCCTTCCCACTTTTGTCAGACTACTGGCCGCTTGATTATTTTTTTCTAACTGACCCTGCTATGCATCGTCCTTCGGGTCCTCTGACCCCTGCACCTGAGCGGCGACTTCATCTGCAAAGTCGACCTCTTCCTTGTCGATACCTTCACCGAGTTCGTAGCGCACGAAGCTCACGACATCGGCGCCTGCTTCCGTCAGCAGAGCCGAGATGGTGATGTCCGGCTCCTTCACGAAGGGCTGTTCCAGCAAGCTGATCTCTGCGATAAACTTTCCCAGGCGGCCGCTGATCATTTTTTCAACAATCTCTTCCGGCTTGCCACTGGCTCGCGCCTGCGCAGAGTATATTTCAGTTTCATTGGCCAGAACATCTTTAGGCACGTCTTCGGCACGAACGACCATGGGACTAACCGCCGCCACATGCATGGCGATGTCCCTGGCCAGGGACTCATCGCCGCCCTGTAAGGTTATCAGCACTGCAATTCGCTTATTGTTGTGAACATAACTCTCGACGATACCCTGGTTCGCATCATCAAACTTCAGCCGCTGCACCCGGCGCACATTGATGTTCTCACCAATCTTCTGTACCAGCGCCTGTCGCGCTTCTTCGAGACCCGCGTTCAGCAATGCGTCGACATCGGCCTCAGGATTCGCGAAGGCCTGGTCCAGAGCCTGGTTGGCGAAGGTGAGGAAATTATCATCCCGCGCCGCAAAATCCGTCTCGCTATTCACTTCTACGACCACACCGTAATTGCCATCTTCGGCAATCCTGGTCATCACCACGCCTTCCGCAGCGACACGACTGGCTTTCTTTGCCGCCTTGACACCGCTGGATTTGCGTAAATCTGCTATAGCCTGCTCGATGTCCCCGTTCGCGTCACTCAATGCTCGCTTGCAATCCATCATCCCCAAGCCGGTTCGTTGACGCAATTCCTTTACCATGCTCGCTGTAATATCTGCCATGTTTGTTGCCTCTTGCTTAAATCCTCTGCGCTAGTCGCTCACTGTGTCCGGAAGCGCGAATGCTCTCGTGAAGATCAGCTGTATTAACTGTAACAAAGGGGCTATGCGCCCCTTACTATAACCCCAGACCGGGGCTACCCTGCGGTTGCTTTAGGCGTCTTTACCGGCTTTGTCGTCGGCCGCTACAAGCTTCTTCTTGGCTGGTGCCTTTTTCTTGACTACGACCTTTTTCTTGGCTGCAAGCTTCTTCTTGGCAGGCGCTTTTTTCACTGCCGGCTGTTTTGGGGTCGCCGGCGTTTTTTTGGCCGCTGTTGCCTTCTTCGCTACCGGCGCTTTTTCGGCTACCGGCGCTTTTTCGGCTACCGGCGCTTTTTCGTCTACAGGGGCTTTTTCGGCTACAGGGGCTTTTTCAGCCACAGGGGCTTTTTCGACCGCAGGTGCTTTTTCGACCGCAGGTGCTTTTTCGACCGCAGGCGCCTCCTCGGCGTCCGCTTTCTTGGCTGCTGGCGCTGCTTCGACTGCAGTTTCTTCTGTCGGCACGCTCGCATCAACTTCCGCAGGCTCCGATGCCGCTGGTGCCGCTGCGATTTCAGACTCCGCATCGTCAGCTGCTGCTGGGGCCGGGTCTGCTGACTCTGCTGACTCTGCTGACTCTGCGTCTTCTGCCGGGGCCTCCTGCTCGTCAATTTCCACGAATTCGCTATCGCCGACGGCAGGCGCACTGCGAGCGCGACCTAGCAGGCAGGCGTCTGCGATCGCGGCTGTGTATAATTGTATCGCCCTGATGGCATCGTCGTTACCGGGGTTGACGAAATCGATACCAT
>JADFIJ010000060.1 GCA_022566775.1 Pseudomonadota bacterium
GTATACCCAAAAATTTTATCTAGCACTCTAACCCTCCAAGATGTTTGCCTACACTGCGCCTACACATTGAATATATTTGTATTCTACTAGCATAGAGTTCTTGCTAACTCATTGATTTTAATGGTGCCCGGAGCCGGAATCGAACCGGCACGGTGTTTCCACCGAGGGATTTTAAGTAATGAAGTATCTTGAGCTCAGAGTAAGGGCCAAAACCAAAATTCTACTGCCTACACTGCGCCTACATGGCTTAATATTTTGTTGCCACTGAATAGAGAAGTTTTTATAACTCATTGATATTATTGGTGCCCGGAGCCGGAATCGAACCGGCATGGTGTTTCCACCGAGGGATTTTAAGTCCCTTGCGTCTACCAATTTCGCCATCCGGGCAATTAGAAAGGATGGTCTTCACGATAAAATTGGAGGCTGAGGTCGGAATCGAACCGGCGTACACGGAGTTGCAGTCCGCTGCATGACCACTCTGCCACTCAGCCTGTAGTTATCGGCGTTCTCGTCGCTGGACTGTGTAATCCACTACCCTGGAGAAGCGCCGAAAAAGTTGGCGCACTATACCAAATCATCGGCGTTTCGGCATGCACTAGCTGCTTTAAATTCAGGTGCCATGGGCCATTGCAACGACTACCCTATTGCCACCGGACACGCAGTCCGGGTGCAGGGAGTTTGAAAAATTTGGAGCGGGAAACGAGATTCGAACTCGCGACCCCGACCTTGGCAAGGTCGTGCTCTACCAACTGAGCTATTCCCGCTTTAGGAGACTGGCATTATCTTCGGTTTGGAGCGTCATTGGCAATCAGATTTCTGGATTTGCTTGGAAAACTGACCCCCAAAAACAGGCGCCTATTCTAATGGCTAAGGCCTGCAAGTCAAGTCGATCCGGGGACGAGCGGACGAATAGTGCCGGGCTGTATTTCAGGGTTCATCGGATTTCGGAAATAGTACGCTCCAGGCATTTCTAAAATAGTGAACCATGGACCAGACACTGACCAGGGCCGCCAGATTGAGTAGCAGATAACCTGCAAACCAGACCCACTCAGGCAACGAGGCATCGGCGAGCAGGAGGATGATTATCGCTATCATCTGTATGGTGGTCTTGAGTTTGCCGGAAAAGATGACGGCGGCGGAATTCCGAAGGTCTCTAAGTGCCAACCACTCGCGCAGGGCCGAAATCAGCAATTCACGGGTAATGATGATGGCGGCGGCGATCATCAGCGCCGGGTAAGCAGCCACCAGCACAATCAAAATCACGCTTATGAGCAGTTTGTCTGCAACCGGATCCAGGAAAGCGCCATATGCGGTGGTTTGATTGAGGGATCTTGCCAGATAGCCATCGAGCCAGTCCGTCAGGCTGGCCACGGTGAATACAATAGCGGCTAGCAGGTGCGCCGAATCTACCCCTGAATAATAGCAGGCGATGATCACTGGAATCAGCAATATGCGCGAGTATGTGGCTATATTTGCCCAGTTCATGAGAATCTTCAGAATATTATTATTTTAAGTATCAGGTGGTTATACTCTAAAAGCGAAGTGAATAATAACCCATCCGCCATAATTCGGGAATCGATGCGTTCACTAACCTGACTATTGATTATGCAGGTGCGCATATATGTTTTCGGCCAATTTGCTGCTAATACCAGTGACTTTTGCAATTTCTTGCTCACTGGCCTTCTTGATTTCCTGCCGGCCGCCAAAATAGCGCAGCAGTTCGCGGCGACGCTTGGGTCCCAGGCCGGGTATCTGTTCTAACAGCGATTGGCTGCGCGCCTTGTTACGGCGGGCTCGGTGGCCGGTGATGGCGAAACGATGGGCCTCGTCCCTGACTTGCTGCAACAGGTGCAGGGCCGGCGAGGCGGTGGCCAGCGCCAGTTCGCGGAAGCGATCACCGCAGCGCAGGAACAGCGTCTCCTGGCCGGCGCGGCGGCTTATGCCCTTGGCGATGCCCAGTAGTTGGATTTCCGGCAATTGAAACTTCTGCAGAATTTGGTGCGCCTGGGTCAACTGGCCCTTGCCGCCATCGATGAGGAGGATATCCGGTATCTTTCCCTCCCCCTTCATGAGTCGGGTGAAGCGCCGGTCCAGGGCCTGTTTCATGGCGGCATAGTCATCGCCGGGCGTGATGCCGTCGATGTTGAAGCGTCGATAATCACTCTTCACTGCGCCGTTTTCGTCGAATACCACACAGGCCGCCACGGTTTTTTCACCGGCGGTGTGGCTGATATCGAAGCACTCAATTCTGCTGGGGATAGATTCCAGGTTAAGCGCTTCTTGTAAGGCTTGAAAGCGTTTGATTATATTCTGCTTATTGCTGATATGGCCCTGGAGTGACTCACGGGCATTGGTGAGCGCCAGTTGCACCCATTTGGCGCGATAGCCCCGCACGCGCATGGACAGTTTGACCTTGCGATTGGCAACGTATGAAAGTGCCGCAGCCAACTCGACAGCGCCCTCCACCGGGGCCGGCACGATGATCTCGGCGGGAATAGCGGCGGCCTTGTCCGCCCCCAGGTAGGCCTGGGAAATGAATGCCGCCAACACCTCGTCGGCATCGCTTGCCAGGCGGAATCTTGGGAAAAAGCTCTTACTACCTATGATGCGGCCAGCGCGGACGTAGATCGCGTGGACACAGACATAAGGTTGCCGTAGCTCGGCGGCCAGCACATCGGCATCGCCGCCCCGATTAGCGACAAACTGCGCTTCCTGTATCCGCCGCAGGTCGATGATCTGATCCCGCACCTCCGCCGCCCGCTCGAAATTTTCTGCAGCGGCGCTACGCTCCATGCTGGCAGATAATTCCCTGATCAATAGGTCGCTCTTGCCCTGTAGAAACAGGGTGGAGTAACGCACGTCGCGAGCATAGTCTTCGGCATCGATTAAACCGACGCAGGGACCGGTGCAGCGGTCGATCTGATACTGCAAACAGGGTCTTGACCTGTTCTTAAAATAGCTGTCCTCACATTGTCTTACCTTAAAAACCTTCTGTAAAACCTGAAGAGTCTCCCGGGTTGCATGGGCGCTGGGATAGGGGCCAAAGAAGCGCCCCTTACCCTTGCGAGAGCCACGATAAAATCCCAATCTGGGGAATTTATCCGCGGTGCTCAGGAAGATGTAGGGATAGGACTTGTCGTCCCGCAGCTGGATGTTATAGGCGGGCCGGTGGGTTTTTATCAGGCTCTGCTCCAGCAACAGGGCCTCGGTATCGCTATGGGTTATGGTGACCTCGATATCGGCAATCTTCGCCACCATCGCCATCGTCTTCGAAGCCAGTCCGGAGGCCCGGAAATAGCTGCTGACGCGGCTCTTGAGGCCGCGCGCCTTGCCCACGTAGATGACCTTACCGCTAGTATCCAGCATCCGATAAACACCGGGTCTCGCGGTCAAATTCGCTAGATAGCGCTTGTGATCAAACTGCGCGGGGGCTGGCTCTGACATGATCCTGCATTGTCACCATCATCTGTGAAGGGGGTCGCGACAGAGATTAGGGTGTTTTAGCGCGCATTGGAAGCGGCTTCGGGGTTCAAACCACTTCGGAGAGTTTGCTCTGTAGAGCTGACAGTTGTTCGAGTTCACCCCGGTTGTCGGTGAGGCCATACTTGACGGCGAGGATGGTGAGTTCGACATCGCTTCGGATGCCCAGCTTTTCGAAGATACGATAGCGATAACTGTAAACTGTCTTAGGGTTAAGTTTAAGTAAATCAGCTATTTGGCTAACTTTCTTACCGTCAGTTAGCATCTGCGAGATCTGTATCTCCCGTCGCGAGAGCTTGTCGAATATGGAATCACCACGTTGATTGAACGGATCCAGCCCCATCTGCGTGGCCACCTGGGGGGTGACGTAGCGCTGACCGCTATGCACCAGCCGTATCGCCTTGAGCATCTCCCCTACGCCGGACCGCTTGGTGATGAATGCCTGCGCGCCAACCCTGAGCATCTGTGCCGGAATCACTCCAGAGGCCACCGAGGACATGGCAATCACCCGTGCCGACGGGAATTGATCGAGGATGACTCGGGTTGTCTCTATACCCCCCATACCAGGCATACCGGCATCCATGATGATGATCGCCGGCAGGCTGTGGAAGATGAACTGCAGCGCTTCTTCACCGCTGCTAACCTCGCCGATAACTTTCATATCAGGCTGGTCCGCTATCAGGCGGGCAATGCCGCAGCGCACCAGTTCATGATCATCGACGAGGAGGATGGAGATTAGATTCACTTGGGTAGACTCACGTTAAAATTCTTGTTTTCAATGCAGTCACGGACCAAATACGACTCTCAAGACGAGTATTACCACGTGATTCATGGTTAGGCAAATTTGCTTGAAAGAAATGATAACTGGGTCACAGAATTGAGATTTCGTGCTGGAAACCCTAAAGATTTGCAAGCGCTAGATGAGTTGCACTTCCAGCACCAGGGCAATACCGAATTGGCTCTCGATAGAACTACTCATCTCCTGCGCCAGCAACAGAATGTCTTCACCACTGGCCCCACCGCTGTTTACCAGCACCAGCGCGTGCTTCTCGTATACCGCGGCGGGTCCGCGGCGTCTGCCTTTCCAGCCCGCCCGGTCCAGCAACCAGGCCGCCGGGATCTTCACCAGCCCCTCTTCCTCAGTAGCATAGCTGGGCATCTCGCCATGTTCGCTCTGTAGCACCTGATACTGGTCCCGAGAAACCACCGGATTCTTGAAGAAGCTGCCGGCATTGCCCAATTTGGCAGGATCGGGCAGCCGGGAGCGCCGAATCCGGCACACCGTGTCATAGACCTGCTGCGGGGTAACCCCGGGGTCCGGCAGCGCCTCTTTCAAAGCCTGGTAGTCGAGATTGGGCAAGTTACGCGCAGACAGCTCGAAGCTAGCCGAGAGCACGACGTAGCGGTGACCCGCCTGCCGCTTGAAGATGCTGTCGCGATAGCCAAATTCACATTCGGCCCTGGAGAAACTCCGCACCGTGTCGCGCTCCCGATCCAGTACCTCCAACTCTACCAGGAATCGCGCCAGGTCGACCCCGTAGGCGCCGATATTCTGAATCGGCGCCGCCCCTATCGAGCCAGGAATAAGTGCAAGATTTTCATAACCATGCAGTGAGTTAGTCATGCAATAGGATACAAACTCATGCCAGTTTTCACCGCAGCTGGCGCGAACCACTCCCGGCCCAGGAAGATGGCTGATGCCGCGAATATTCATGTGGCATATGAGGCCTTCATAGTCTTTGACAAACAGCACATTGCTGCCACCGCCCAGTATCTGCACCGACAGCTGTTGGTCCCGGGCGAACTCCAGCGCCCGCCGCAGCTCATCGAGACTGCCGATATTAGCGAAATAGGCTGCCAGCGCCGGCACCCCAAAGCTGTTATAAGGCGCGAGCTGTACCCGCTGCTGGATCTGGCTGGCCCGGTTCAAGGTACTAGCCCGCGCCCGGGTCGGGAAAATGCCGATCGCGGATGTGGACCAGCAGGCCATCGCTGGCATCCTCTATCAGATCCAGCACCACGTCGAAGCCCTTGGGGCCACTAAAGTAGGGATCCGGTACCGCCTCGCAGTCGGCGGCGGCATAATCCAGAAATAACTGCAGCTTTGGCAGGTAGACTTGAGGGCAGCGAGCCCGCAAGTTCCTCAGGTTGGTAGCGTCCATGGCCAGGATATAGTCGAATCGCTCGAAGTCACTGGCCTGCACCTGCCGGGCGCGAAAACTGTCCAGATCATAACCCCGCCGGGCGGCAGTTTCGATGCTGCGCAGATCCGGTTTCTCGCCAATGTGATAATTTCCAGTACCAGAACAATCTACGTGAATTTTATCCCCTAAGCCTGCATTTTCAATACGGTTTTTGAAAACACCATGTGCCGTGGGAGAGCGACAGATGTTGCCCAGACACACCATAAGCACCTGAATCTTTGCAGTCATGAGGCAGTTGATCCAGGCGCGGGGGCAGCCATCGATCAAGCTTCGGCAAGGAAGCTGCGTACCGCCTCCAGATCGCGCTCTGTGTCCACACCCGGTGGTATGACCTGTTCGCAGAGTGCGACCTGGACTTTGACCCCGTTGCTGAGCGCGCGCAGTTGCTCGAGTTTCTCCTGGATCTCCAACGCCGATGCCGGCCATTGCACGAATTGATTCAGGGTCGACACCCGATAGGCATAGATGCCGATGTGACGGAAGCAATTCCTGGCGGAGGCGCTGCCCTGCCAGGGAATAGCCGAACGACTGAAATACAGGGCATGGCCCAGATTGTCGATGACCACCTTGACTACGTTAGGGTCATCGATCTGCTCTTGCGAGCCGATCGCTTCACACAGGGTGGCGATGCCGGCGGCAGCATGGGTGGCGAGATTATCCGCCACCTGGTTAATCGCTGCCGGGGGAATCAGGGGTTCGTCGGCTTGCACATTGACGACGATGTGCTCGTCCTCGAATCGCAACTGCGCGGCAACTTCCTGCAAGCGATCGGTGCCGGAGCGATGCTCGGCGGAAGTCATGCAGACCTTGGCGCCGAAGCCCTCGGCCACGGTCTTGATGCGCTCATCGTCGGTGGCGATATAGACTGCGGTGGCGGCACTGGCCTGGGCCTGTTCGAATGTACGCTGGATCATCGGTTTGCCGGCAATGTCCAGCAGGGCTTTGCCGGGCAGCCGACTGGCGGCATACCTGGCTGGAATCACCACTGAGAAAGTCACCGGTACTTGTCTCGTTCTTCAGCAGAAATTTTCCTGGCCTCGCTGCTGAGCATGACCGGCACGTCGTCCCGAATTGGGAAAGCCATCGCATCGGCGAAACACAGTAACTCGGCCGCGCTCCTGTGGTATTGCAGATCGCCCTTACAGACAGGACATACCAGCATACTCAATAGTTTTTGATCCAGCATAGAGGTCCTTTGACAGCAGTTTACCGCGCCGTTTCTTGATGCGTGCGCAATTGCTTCAGCCGTTCCAGCAGTGGGTCGAGGAATTCCTGCTGCAGTTTCACATCGACCGACAGGTACCAAAAATTCGGCATGGCGAATTGCCGACATTTTACCGCATCTTTTTCAGTCATGACGACCGGTTGCTGCATATCGATACCCCGGTCTTCGAAATCGCTCTCGGAAAACAGATGGTGATCTGGGAAACTGAATTTGTCTAATTGATAGGGAAGCTTATCCAGCAATTGATAAAACCGCTCCGGATTACCGATGGCAGACACCGCCTGGATCTTGTTACCCATGGAAAATGGTGCGCCGGCGAAAGGTCTTTTTTCGCCGTTGCCGAGGTTGATCAGGAAGCGGGGAATCAGTTGCATGGTGGTCGCAGATTTCAGTTCCACCAACTCGCTGTTAACCTCACCATTAATAATGATATGGTCGACCGACTGCAGGCGTGAAACCGGTTCCCGGAGTGGCCCCGCCGGCAAACACAGGCGGTTGCCAAACAGGCGCTGGCCATCTACCACGGCGATTTCGATGTCGCGATGCAACCGGTAATGTTGCAGGCCGTCGTCACTTAAGATCACATCGACGGACTCATTTTCCAGCAGGCAGCGCAGTGCCGACTCGCGATCTGGATCCACAACCAGCGGGCACCCCGTGCCTTGAACCATTAGCAGCGCCTCATCACCACAGCGCTCGACGGCGGTGGCAGTGGTGACCCTGAGGGGATATTCGCCAGCGCTGCCGCCGTATCCCCGACTGATTATGCCGGGCCGGATACCCTGCTCTGTAAAGCGATTCGCAAGCGCTATGAGCAGCGGCGTTTTACCGGTGCCGCCGACGCTGATATTGCCGATGACGATCACCGGCACGGCATCAGATTGAGGGCGGGAAGCCGGCCGTTGCATTGTTTGGCGAATGCGGCTGAGCATTTGAAAAAGCCACGCCAACGGCCGCAGTGCGTGTAACCACGCAGCTTTTTTAAGCCATGCCCGTTCGAGGAAATTCATAGCGTCGGTGCCGCGTCGCTCTCCGAGAACTGGATTTTGTGAAGCCGTGCGTACTGGCCGTTCCTGGCCAATAATTCGGAGTGCGTTCCCGACTCCACGATATTGCCCCGCTCCATGACCAGTATCAGGTCCGCATTCTCAATCGTCGACAACCGATGCGCGATAACAAATGTAGTGCGACCCTTGATCAATGTCTTTAGCGCCTCCTGTATATGCTGCTCTGATTCCGAGTCCAGCGCCGAGGTTGCCTCATCGAAGATCAGTATGGGCGCATCTTTTAGTAATGCCCGGGCGATAGCGATGCGCTGACGTTGGCCCCCGGAGAGGTGGCTGGCATCATCCCCCACCTGGGAATTCAGGCCATCACTAAGCTGGCTTATGAATTCCATAGCGTGGGCATTCTCAGCCGCGGTAATAATTTTATCCTGGGCCACCGACTCGTTGCCGTAGGCGATGTTCTCGGCAATGGTGCCATTGAATAACACCACCTTCTGCGATACCAGGGAAATATGATGACGCAGGTTGTGCAGAGAGTACTCCTGAATCGGAATCCCATCGAGGGTGATCGTGCCCTGATCAAACTCGTAGAAGCGCGGGATCAGGCTAACCAGGCTGGATTTGCCGCTACCTGAGCGGCCCACCAGAGCAATGGTCTGGCCCGGTTCGGCAACCAAGCTAATGCCATTGAGCGCCACGGTGTCGTCGTTATAAGAAAATCCCACATTCTTGAACTCGATTCTGCCTGCGGCCCGCTCTGAGGTATGGCTGCCCCGATCTTTTTCCGGCGCTTCATCGATCAGGGAAAAAATGCTGAAGGCGGCGGACAGGCCTCGCTGAACCACGGAATTGATCTGCGACAGTTGCCGGATCGGTTTTGCCAGCAATCCGGCGGCCCCGAGAAACGCCACAAAGTCGCCCGGGGTTTTATCGGTGAAGAACTCCGGTGACAAGGCCAGCCACACCAGGATGGCCAGCGCGAAACTCACGATTAACTGGATGATTGGCGTGCTGGCGCTGCGGGTAAGGGCCATCTTCATGTTCTGGCGTCGATTTCTCTCACTGGCGGCGAACAGCTTCTTGCTAACGAATTCCGTGGCATTGAAGGTTCGAATCACTCGATGCCCCTTGATCGACTCATGGGTTATCTGGGTTACATCCCCCATCGAGTCCTGCATCTGGGTGCTGTAACGACGGAAGCGCTTGGAGGCGATGGTGACAATCTTGCCCACCAACGGCGCAATGACCAGAAACGTCAGGCTCAGCTTCCAGTCCTTGAACATCAGGAAGCCCAGCAGGCCCATCACCACAAAGCTTTCTCTGATTGCCACCGCCGCCGCATTACTTGCTGCCCCGGTGATCTGATTCACATCGTAGGTAAGCTTTGACACCAGGCGGCCGGAGGTATTCTTATCGAAATAGGTGGCGGGCAACTTGATCAGGTGATCGATCAATTCACAGCGCAGCACATGGATCACGTGGTTGGAGATATTGGCGAGGGAATAACTGCCCATGAATCCACCGACGCCCCTGACCAAGACGATGCCGATGCAGATCAGAGGACTCAGGAGGCGGACTTCCTCGTAGTCTTCGGCGGTGATTGCATCTATGGTCCAGCCCAGCCACCAAGTGGTCGCCGGCGTGGTCAGGGCGAACATCAGATAACCAAAAATACTGCAGCCGATAGCCAGGCGATAGGGCAGTGCATAAGCGATCAGGCGTCGATATAATTTCCAACCGTCTTGATCGGATTCCTTGGGTTCTGTCTTTGTCATAGTGGTTTCAGTTGCGGTCCTGGGTTTGCTGCTCCGCCACCACCGTCGGTCGCTGGGTTGCGATATTCATCCTGGTGAATCCTGATTGACCGATGGCGTCCATCGCCGTTATCACCGACTGATGGGTGGCCTCGGCGTCAGCGATCAACAAGATCGGCAGCGTATTGTCGCCGCCGGATTCCAGTTCCAGGCCGCGCATCAGGGTATCGATTCTACTGTTTACCAGGGCGCGTCCGTTAATCAGGTAGTTGCCTTCCCGGGTGACCAGTATTTCGATCTGAGAAGGTAGGGTTTCCGCGATGACCGCATTTGCTTCAGGCAAGTTTACCAGCAAGCGGGTCTCACGAGAAAAGGTGGTTGTTACCATGAAAAATATTAATAGCAGAAACACCACGTCGATCAACGGCGTGATGTTAATGGTCAGCTCTTCTCGAATCCTGCGTTTGAACTTCACAGGGATTCCGCCGCGGTCGAGGTGGTCGAGGTTGGAGTCGCAGCCATCTATTTCACCTCTACCTTCCTGTCGCTATGTAGCGCATCCACAAGCTTGATGGACTCCTGCTCCAGATTCAGCACCAGAGAATCGACCTTGCGGGTGAAGTAACGATGAAACATGAAGGTAGGAATTGCCACGGTCAGACCTGCCGCGGTGGAAATCAGTGCCTCTGAAATTCCTCCGGCGAGGGCATTGGCGTTGCCGGTGCCCTGCAACATGATTTCGTTGAACACCCGGATCATGCCAACCACGGTGCCCAACAGACCGAGCAAGGGCGTGATTGCTGCGATCGTGCCGAGGGCACTCAAATAGCGCTCCATGTCGTGAATCACCTGGGCGGCAGTCTGTTCGATGCTGTCGATCATCCCGGCGCGACCATACTTGGAGTTGAGCAAGCCGGCCGCAAGAATCTGTCCCAGCGGTGAAGACAGACGCAGTTCACGGAGCCTGGTGGAATCCAGCTGGTTGTTCTTGAGCCAGGTCCAGACCTGGGCCAGCACATACTTGGGACTGATGCGGGTGGCGCTCAGAGTCCAGAAGCGCTCAATGATGATAGCGATCGCCACGATGGAGCACAGAATAATAGGCAGCATTAACCAGCCACCCGCAGTTACAATTTCTACCACGCGAATCCTCCGATGCGATGGGCGCGTCACTTTATCATAATCGCGCAGTTTCGGGGCAGCGCCCCTACCTCCCTAGCATTATCGGCAATTCCAGCATTAGCCTTATCCCGATGGTGGCTCTACCCCGCGCCGCCGCAGTAGGCTCAACGCCAATAACGGGGCCGCTGTTGTCGGTACAGGGAAGTCACCATCGCCGCCGATTCCGTGTCGAAGCTAAAACTGATCATGCCGGTGTCGCTGGTATTGAGGACGCGCGCACCGGCGCGCCGATAGCGCGCCACGATTTCCGGGTGCGGGTGGCCGAAGCTGTTTCTGTATCCCGCCGAAAACACCACCACTTCCGGATCGACCATCTTGATGAATGCATAGCTGGAAGAAGTCTTGCTGCCATGATGGGGCGCCGCCAGGATCGTACTGCGCAACGTGTCGCCGTAGTTGATCGCTAACTGACGTTCGCTAAAGCGCTCGATATCCCCGGGCAACAGTATGCGGTGCCTGCCTACAGCAATTTGCAACACGCAGGAATTGTCATTGTTCGAGGCGGCTTCGGCATACGCACCCAGGAACTGAAATTCCACCTGATCCCAGGTCCAGGCATCGTATTCGTGACAGGCATCTATAGCCATCGTCGCCCCCAGGCTGACGTCGCTGCTGATAATCGCCCCAATCTCCACGTTTTCCATTAGTCCACTGAGACCTCCTGCGTGATCATTGTCGGCATGACTGATAACCACGAGATCCACCCGCCCGATACCCGATTGCTTTAGGAAAGGTGCAATGACGGCACTGCCGATATTGAATTCCGGGCTCAGATTCGCCCCGGTGTCATAAATCAGGACGTGGTGGCGGCTCTGTACCACCACGGCGAGACCCTGGCCCACATCCAAAAAATGCAACTTCAGGCGCGCCGGCTCGAATTTATCGGGCGCGGGTGAGAATAGTGGTAGACACAGAGCGAATGCCAAGCAGCGATTTCCCACCCCCTTCGGTAGCAGTAACAGCAGCGCGGCGAAACTCAAAACCACCATGATCGGCAGGCTCGGCGCAGCAGGATGCACCACCGCCCCGCTTCCAACCACTGCCAGTATCCACTCTACAAAACCGAAAAAAGCCGCCAGGGTAGCGTCGGCCGTGAACATCAAACCCTGGGCCAGGGCCCCATTGATAAACAGAAATAAAAGCGCCAGCAAACACAGGGGCACGACGAACAAGGCCACCAGGGGAATGGCAAAGACATTGATAAGCGGGGACAGCAGGGGCAGTTGCTGGGTCCAGAAAATCAGCGGCAGGGCCAGTGCGACGAAGACGATCAACTGGGGTTTTATGTAGCGGTGAATAATGCGCGAGCCGGTGCTGGCTTCGTGCCCATCACGGCGTGGTAAATCGAGGCACAGCAACAGGGCGGCCACCGCGATGAACGAAAACCAAAATCCGGCGCTGACAACGGCCAATGGATTCAGCGTCATCACCAGGGCCAGGGCCAGCAAATATCGAATCGAAATTGCCAGCGGACGGTTGGCCAGGTAGCCGAGCATAAACACCACGATCATTATCATCGCGCGCTGGGTAGGCAGGGTAAAACCGGCTAACAGGCCATAGGCGACGGCCGCTAGAATTGCCAGTATCGCCCCGAATTTCTGCGCCGGCAGTCGCAACAGGGTCGCCGGCAACAGGCGTATTAATTTGTCGGCGAGGGCGAATACTGCCAGCGCAATCAGGCCAATGTGTAAACCGGATATCACGAACAGGTGATTGATGCCGGCATCGGTGAGCTGCTGCCAGCTGGCCTGGGATATTTCACTCCTGTCGCCTAAGATCAAGGCGAGAATAATGCCGCCATGGGCCAGGTCTGCCACCGCGGCTTGCACCCTGCTGCGGAGCTGGGAGCGGAGGGTAGTCAGGGACAGTGAGCGAGCGGCCAGCAACTGATTGTCGGCACTGGTCCTGACATAGCCCTTGGCCGTAATCGCCTGCTGAAACAGCCAGGCCTCGTAATCGAAAGAAGCCGGGTTGGCGAAACCGTGAGCCTGGTTTAATCGAACCAGGAATTGCCAACGCTGACCGCCACGGATCGATGCCTCTCCATAGTAGTTAAGTAAGATGACTCGCTGCGAGAACTGGTGGTCGCTTTGGTGGATGCGGAATTTGAACTGTTGGGCGATGGCATTGCGCTGGGGCAACGAGACCACCACCCCTGTCACCAGCATGTTGATTCCCTCCAGGGATTCCGGCAACTGCCGATGCAGAATCGAGCTGGCCCAGCTCATGTGCCAAAGAAATCCCAGGGTGGCGCCGAAGCCCATTAACAGTACTGGAATTACACGCTTAGTTGGCAGCAGTCGCCGCCAACGCAGCGCGAGCAACAGTACCAGCGCCAGCCCCAGGCCTTGACCCAGATAGGCGTAGAGATGGGTCGCTTCGGGCGTGGCGACGAAGGCCCCGGCAAAAATGCCCAGGCCATAGCCGATAAGCGCAAACCGCACAGGCAGTGCCTCAATCCATTGATGACTATAAAGCTAGTGAAGACTGTGGCGGAATGCCAGTTTAGCGCCGAATTATTCCGTGCGCAGGGCCTCGGCGGGTTGCACGGCCGCAGCCCTCCGGGCCGGATACAGCGTCGCCAGGAACGACAACAGCAACACGCCCGCCGTCACCATGAGCACGTCGCCATAGTTCAGCTGCGAGGGCAGGAAATCGATGGGGTAGACTTCGGCATTGAGCAGTTGTACCGAAAATCGGCTTTCGATGGCGGCGGCCAGGTCACTGATCTTCAGGGAACCGAGGACGCCCAGGGCGACTCCGATGGTGATGCCGATGGCGCCAATCAGGCAGCCCTGCCACATAAATATCCGGTTTATCATGGCCGGGCTCGCGCCCAGGGTCCGTAAGATCGCGATGTCGCCGCGCTTGTCTCTCACGATCATGATCAGGCTTACCACCAGGTTGAAGGCGGCAACGCCGATTAGCAACCACAGCATGAAGCTGATGATGGAACGAGAGAATTTTATATTGTTATAGATGCCCCCCAGCGCGGCTGTCCAACTCTGTATCGATACCGTTGCCGGCAGCGCCCTGGCCAACTCCAACCGAATCGGGTCCGCATTCAGGACCTCGCTGGTGCGAATTCTCAAACCATTGTACGGCGACCTTATCTTGAATAGCACCCGGGCGGAAGACAGATTGATGAGTGCCATTTCACTATCCAGCTCCAGGCTACCAACCTTGAATATCCCCACCACCTCGAAACTCTTGAACGTCGCCAGCGGCGTCACCGGGTTGATAGAAATCGCCGCCGAAAAAATGTCAACGTTATCACCTACGGTGACTGCGAGCCGAGATGCCAGGGTCTGGCCCAGCACCACGCCCCAGCGCTTGTCCTGTAATGCTGCCAGAGAGCCACTGTGAATAAATTTGGCGATGGAGGAGACCGCGGCCTCCGACTCCGGATTGATACCGCTGATCAGCACCGCCTTGTAGCCATCGCCGGTCGCCATCACCGCGGCCACTTCGATCACCGGCGCTACCGCCGTCACCGAAGGATGCTGCGCCGCTGTCAACTCTATCTCCTGCCACTGGGCAGGGCTTAAATTTTCTCTGGAGGTGATGGTGATGTGTGGCACCACGCCCAATATATTTTCACGCATTTCGTGATCGAAACCGTTCATCACCGAAAGCACCGTAATCAGAATCGCCACCCCGAGGGCGAGTCCAAATACGGAGATGAAGGACATGAAAGAAACCAGGTGGCTGTGTTTGCCTACGCTCAAGTAGCGCAGCGCAATCAGGCGCGGAACATTAATGGGCTTAGGCGTCACGGAGCATGCCGTCCTGCAGGATGAGTTTGCGTTGCATGGACTGCGCCAGTCTTTCGTCGTGGGTAACCACCACGAAGCTGATCGCCAGGGTGTCATTGAGTTCGCTCATCAAGTCTTGAATTTCATGTGCCGTCCTCCTGTCCAGATTACCGGTCGGCTCGTCCAGCAGCACACAACTTGGCTCCGCCACCAGGGCTCTGGCGATGGCGACTCTTTGCCTCTCGCCACCTGACAGTTCCGAGGGCTTGTGCTCGAGTCGAGTCTGCAGGCCAACCCGGGACAAGATGGCGCCGGCCCGTTCCGCCGCCGCAGCGCTGTCCACACCCCCAATCAATAACGGCATACAAACATTTTCCAGCGCAGTAAATTCACCGAGCAGATGATGGAACTGGTAAACAAATCCTAGATATTGATTTCGCAACAGGCCCCGCTCGGTCTCATTTACCAGGGCCAGGTTCTTGCCGGCGACATGAACCGAACCAACGGTGGGCAGGTCCAGTCCACCCAGAAGATTTAACAAGGTGGTCTTGCCGGAACCGGAACTGCCTATGATCGCAATCTGATCCCCTGCCAGGATCTCGAGATTGATATCCTTAAGTACTTCAATTTCTTGCGGTCCCTGGGAATATATTTTCCCGATATGTTCGCAGGTCAATACTGGCGTGTCAGAATTAATTAGAGGCTCCTTAAGATTGCAATTTCCGCTGCTGGTGGTGAGTCTTCGGTGCGCAATTATTCGTAGCGTAAAACTTCGGCCGGTTGTATTTTACTGGCCCGGTACGCCGGATAAAGAGTCGCCAGGAAGGAAATGATCAGGGCCGCCACGCACACCCATAACACCTCAGTCCAATCCACCTGGGTTTGCAGGTGGGAAATGAGATACACATTGGCGTCGACAAATATTGAATTAATCATGCGCTCCAGCCCCAGGCTGATCGCGGTAATATTACTCGCCAGCAAGACCCCCAGCACCGCGCCAACCACGGTGCCTATGACCCCCGCGATCAAACCCTGAATAACAAACACCTGCATTATAGTTCGTCGACTGGCGCCCATGGTGCGTAGAATTGCGATGTCGGCGCCCTTGTCGGAAACCACCATCACCAGAGTCGATACGATGTTGACTGCGCCGATGATGACGATCATGAGCAGCATGAATGCGGTGAGTATCTTCTCCATATTGAGGGCATTAAAGAGGCTGGCCTGGGCGATATTCCACGGCACCAGCGTCACCCCGGAGACGGTGGAAAATGCGGAGGCAACGATGGCTTCGGCCGCGAACACATCGCGGACTTTGAGCCGCAGTTGCAGCTCCACACCCGGGTCTCGTTGAAAAAGACGCCGTGCCGGCTGCATATTGATGAGGGCAATATTGCCATTGCTGTAAAGGCCAAAATCTGCAAAACCGACGACTTCAAATCCCTGTGCATCCGCCAGGGATCTCGACAGCAGGCTGCCCAGGGCGATGGCGCTGACCTCCCCCGAACTATAAATCCCCAGACTGCCAGCCAGTTGTGTACCCAGGATTATGCCGTTTTCGGTGGCGGCTAGGGATG
>JADFIJ010000061.1 GCA_022566775.1 Pseudomonadota bacterium
TCATGGCAGAATCTTATTCGGGTAAGGTAATTGGTGATGACCCGGAGTCGGTCCAGGCCTCGCAATTTGTTATACCAGAACGTGGGCGTGTTGCCGTACATGTGCCGCAGATGATCCCGGTACGCCGTAGACTGTAATGCATATTCAACTTCGGCGGCGAGGTTCAGCGTCTTCTGCAGGGACCACGCTGGCGACACGCCGGCATGAATCATCAAAAAATTCCTGATGCCATCGCGGGTATCGAGACTCTGATAGTGTGCCAGAGGCTTGCTTCGCAACCAATCGCTCAGATCCTGGCAATCTCTCGCCTTGAGGAGCCTGGACAAAGTGCCCTCGGAAACGGATGGAGCGCAGCCTTCATTGATCGCAATAAAATGCAAATCGTGGTTGCCCAGGATGATATGGGTAGCATCGTCGATGTCTTGCAGGAAGCGCAGCGTATCCAGTGAATTCGGACCGCGGTTGACCAGGTCACCCACACACCATAGTTTGTCCCGGTTGGGGGAGAAGCGAACCTTCTTCAGAAGTTTTCTCAAGGGCTTGTAACAGCCCTGGATGTCGCCGATGACGTAGTTGCTCATAGTGCCCGCGGTGTGATTGGCAAGGTGTCGCTGATCAGGACATCGCTTATCAGGATATAGTCGGCGAGACTAAGGTTTTCTGGCCGCAAGCTGATATCCAGCGGCAACGCCTTGAGCGCCTGTTCCGAAATGATCGACTTCAGGCTGTTCTTCAAGGTCTTGCGACGCGCACTGAAGGCGGTTCGAATCACGATCTGCAAATTTTCTAGGCTGCGTGCCTGCAGCGGGAGTTTTACATGGGGAGTGAGCCGAACCACTGCCGAGCTGACTTTGGGCTGCGGCGAAAATGCTGACGCCGGCACATTGAACAGATGTTCTACGGTGCAGAAATATTGCAGCATCAATCCCAGGCGACCATAATTCTTCTCCCCCACCTGCGCTGCAATTCGTTGCACCACTTCCAGTTGCAGCATAAACGTCATGTCTCGGATCAGGGCGCAATTTTTAAGCAAATAAAACAACACCGGTGTTGAAATATTGTAGGGCAGATTACCAATAACCCGTAAGCTATGTTCATCGGCTTCAAGTTTAGCCAGATCGAACTTGAGAATATCTTCCTGGTAGAGTGTGAATCCCGGCTTGCTGCCGTAAAGTTTATCAAGAAATTTAGCCAGATCCCGGTCCAGTTCCACGCAATCCAGTTTGGCATTGGCAGTAATCAGGTATTCAGTCAGCGCTCCCTGGCCGGGACCTATTTCCAGCAAATGGTCTCCAGCCTGCGGCCTTATGGACTGAATAATGCGCTCGATGATGCCTCGATCGTGGAGGAAGTTTTGGCCGAAGCGCTTTCGCGCCCGGTGTTTCATGCCGTTATTCGAGACCACATCAGGGGTTCCCTAGTTTGATTTCCAATGTTGAATCATCTCGGTAGCAACGGTGATTGCATTGTAGAGGCTACCCATATCAGCCTTGCCGGACCCCGCCAGATCCAATGCCGTACCATGATCCACAGAAGTGCGGATAATGGGTAATCCCAGCGTAATATTGCTGGAGCTGCCGAATCCCTTGTACTTCAGTACCGGCAAGCCCTGGTCGTGATACATCGCCAGCACCACATCGGCGTCGTCGAGGTATTTTTTGGTAAACAGGGTATCGGCGGGCAGTGGACCGATGATATCGAGCCCCTGTTGTCGCTTCATCGCCAGCACCGGTTCGATAATTTCGATTTCTTCCCGCCCAATGTGACCCGCTTCTCCGGCGTGGGGATTGAGCCCACAAACCAGGATTCGTGGTTTCTCCAGACCAAACTTCAGTTTAAGGTCCTGGTGAAGAATTGAAATTACGTCGGTCAGTAGTGCTTTGGTAATTGCGCCTGGCACTGCCGCCAGCGGCAGGTGGGTAGTCACTAGCGCTACTCTCAGACCAGTCGTGGCCAGCATCATGACGGTCAGTTCCCGCTGGCAATAATCTGCCAGAAACTCTGTATGCCCGGTAAATTCGAACCCCGCATCGTTGATAAGCGATTTTTGCACCGGTCCCGTGACCATGGCATCCACTTCATGCGCCAAGGTGGAGTCCACGGCGGTGCTTAGGGTATTCAGTACGTATTCACCATTGGCAGGATCAAGTTTGCCGACGCTGACGGCAGCAGCCAGATTCACTGGCAACACGGTCAGTTCGCCGGCACGGCTGGCGCTGGGCACCGTGGACGGGTCGAACTGATTGAGTGTCAGGGGATAACCGAGCAGTTCCGCACGGCTGCTGAGCAAGGCTGGATCCGCAACCACAACCAGCTCGACTCCGGGTGGGGGTCGCTGTGCCAACTGGACACAAAGGTCCGGTCCGATACCGGCCGGTTCGCCGGGTGTTAGAGCAATGCGGTAAGTCACATCACAGGTCCTGGCGCGCCTTTAATCGATCAGTTCGACGAATGCTTTTTCCCGGATCTCGAGCAGCCAGTTCTCGAGCTCAAGGTCGAACTTGCGGTCGCGCAGCGCATTTTCAGCCTGGCTACGGCTATAGTCCTCGCTGAGATCCTGAACTCTACGGCCCAGCACTTCGACTATGTGCCATCCGGTTTCGGTCTTGAAAGGTTGACTCAGCTCGCCGATTTCCATGATGTCTATCGTTGCCTGCATCTCTGGCGGCATACCGCCTTCGTTTATCCAGTCCAGATCACCACCGCCAACTACCGAGGAGGCGTCGTCAGAATTTTGTCTTGCCAAGCTGGCAAAGTCTTCACCATCTACAATTTTCTGGCGTAGCTCTTCTATGGCAGTTCTGGTTTGCTCATCGGTGCGAATTTCGTTCTCTACCAACATGATGTGTCGCAGATTGGTCTGGCTGACCATTTGATCGGTGCCACCCTCCTTACCGGCCAGGCGGATGATATGGTATCCATTGCCAGCTTCAATCGGTCCTTCGACATCGCCGATTGTCATCCCAGCGACGATGTCAGCGAACAATTGCGGTAGTTCGTCGGCCTTCCTCCAGCCAAATTCTGTGCTGCTGACTTCAAATCTGCCGGCAGCAATGGCGGCGCTGCGGGCGTCAAGAAATGCCTCACCTTCCATAATGCGCACCGCAAGGTCGGCTGCATATTTTAGTTTGTTGGCTTTAACTTCGGGAGAGTCTGAAGCGCCGGAGGCGATGAGAATGTGGTCGATGAAATAGGTGGCTGCGATTGCTTCCTTGCCCATTTCGGAATTGAGGAAATTTTCAATTTCCTGATCGGTGATGCTGATGCGTCGATTGACCATGCCCCGTTGCAATTCCTGCACGGTCATCTGCCTCCGAACCTGATCCCGTGTCTGCAGGTAAACGCCATTCTCTTCCAGCAGGGAGACGTATTCATCGAAACTCATATTGTTGTTTTGTGCCATGTTGGCCAGGATGCGATTAATAGTATCGTCATCGAAGCGAATGCTGATACGCTCGGCCAGTTGCAGTTGCAGATTTTCGATAACCAGGGCATCCAGTACGTCGGTGCGGAATTGACTGCCAGAGGGCAGGGCCTGGTTGGCACGGGCAGCCGATTGTCTAATCTCGGTCATGCGCGCGTCCAGTTCACTCTGCAGCACCACATCGTCGTCGACGATGGCAATGACCCGGTCCAGCTGAACCCGTTGGGCGAGGGCGGTTTCACCCAGTGTTGCCAGGCCAAGACTTATGCTGACTACCGCTAGCCACCTGCCGAATCGCCCAGGCACGGTAGCTTTGCCGGCACCGCTTGGGTGCAGATTGGTCATAATTAAACTATTCATAATATGGTTCTCTAAATCCCCAAATACCGTCTCTTAACAGGCTGCTGACATTACCTCCGGTAATATTTCCCAGCCCAATTAGTGTAAATTGGACAAAAATTCCTCGATTGGGTTCGATATTAGGAAGAAACAATTCGTCTTCGTCAACCCATTCCCTGCCAATCAAGCGAATTGTTGCACAGCAATTGCTGAATTCGATGCCGGCAAAACTCTCCAGATTCCGGGAATTACTGTGATCATAGTTCCAACGTCCCAGTAATTTCCAATTTTTACTCAATGGCCAGACCCCGGAAAGGTCGGTCTGTTTAATGCGGGTATCGATGCCGGCATTAAAAACAGGCAGGTTCGGATTCAAGGCAAGACCGCGGAAGCGGTAACTCAGGTTAAGCAGGTGGCTGGCATCTCTATGATAGCGCAGCGCGAAACTTCCTTCTTCGATTTCCTGTGAATCCTGGTTCCACTGCACGTCTGCATTCAGTTGCCAGCTATCGGAGAAGGAATAGGCAAATTCAGCAGCGAGTGCCGAACTACTTGAGAGCGTGGAATAACGAGGAGTGAAAGTTTGAGATGGACTTCTCATGGTCACCCGACGGTCTTGGAAGTACCTAATCTGACCGACACTGACCCGTGCCCGTTCTCTCCCGAGAGCATCGAGGATACGGCTGGTTATGGCGATGCTGACCTGATCGGCATCCGCTACCCGGTCACCGCCGCTGAAACGGTCGTCACGGAAAAGCTGACTGAAGCTAAAATTCAGTTCAGAGGTATCAAATAACGGCAACTGATCCTGATCTTCAAATTCACTGAACAGATAAAAGACTCTTGGCTCCAATGTTTGTGTATAAGCGCGGGACATCGAGCGTTCGAAGATTAGACCGCTATCGAAGCTGTAAACGGCGACGCCAAAATCTGGATCGTCGACGCTGCCGATGGCCTGATCCTGCAGCGTGTATGCGCTGTACATGTACTTCGCATCGGCGCGCAGAAACCAGCCAGGCGCCTCCAATGACCAGCTTAGGGCCGGCTCCAGGTTGACCCTCTCACCGGTCACCAGCGCGCCATTGTCAATTCGGGTAGTTGTAAACAGGTCTTCATTGAGGTTTCTGTCGAAGGCGGTAATCTGCCCACTCAAGCCCACGCGGAAACCGCCGGCGAGATAAGCATCTGATTCGAAGTTAAGCTGTGGCAGGCGGTCATAGGGAGTTGCCAATCCGCCCTCGGTAAATAATGGATCTATGATCTGAACTCGCTGTACCCTGATATCTCCACGCAGGTAGTCGGAGCGAAAATTGAGCCGGCCCAGCCGATTGAGGTGGGTGCGACTGGTGGCATTAAGACCATTACTGCCGAGATCGTAGAAATAGTCTTCATCACTTACCCCATTGTAGTCAACAAAGGTACTCCAGTTGCGGCCAAAGTTACCAAAATGTTCATAACCAAGAAACCAGCGATCTGCAGTCGCCGGCGAGTCGGAGCCGGGGACATTAACGGTAGCTGGATCGAACAGATCGTCGCTACCGAGAAAGGACAGGTTCAGTGTATTCATGGAACGCCGGGACAGGTAACGAAATTCGGTGCTGGTGAGGATGCCGCGGTCGGAGATGATTCTGGGTGAAATGGTGGCGTCGTAATTTGGCGCCAGATTGAGGTAGTAAGGAAGTTCGAAGTCGAAGCCGCCGCTGCGGGTAGAGCCGGTACTGGGCGCCAGAAAACCGGAGATGCGTTCATCACCCAGCGGGAACTGCAGGGTAAACGGATAGTAAAACACCGGTACGTTCTTGATCTCGAGGCGGGCGGAGCGGGCGTAACCGCGGCCCCGTTCCTGATCCAGCACGATACTGGCGGCCTCGATATGCCAGAAGCCATTATCTGGTTCACAGCGACTGAATTCACCATTTTCGATGCTTATCAAGCCAGACTCACTGGTGTAGACGATGCTGCCGGCTGTACCGTGGATGCCAAGGTCGTGGATGACGTACTGGGCGTTTTCAATTCTGCTGATGCCTTCGTCATTGTTGATAAAGGCTGAGCTACCGCGAAGCAGCACGTCTGGCTCGCGAAACACCACATTTCCTTGCATCAGCACCGTGTTTTCAGCTCGATCGATGGTGGTGGTATCATTGTTCTGTATGCGGCGATAGCCTTGCTGAACAACGATATCGCCATCCACCGTGATCAGGCCGGTGGATATCTGTCGAATGCCGGCGCTGGTGCGAAAGCGAGTTTCTGCGTTTTCCGGATTATTCTCAGGATTCCTCTCGATGCCGCTGGGGTCCACGAAGGCACCACAGCAATTGGCTGGTAAGGCCTCTTGTTGAGCCTCGCTCATTGCCTCCCGCGGCACCCAGTCGAGGTCGTCCCCGGCAGCAAAAGCGCCGGTCGCGAACTCCAGCGGCGTCGGCTTCGCGCCAGCAGTATCTTCGCCTGCATCTCGATTGTCAGTCGCCGGAGTGGTATCGGGGTCTGTGCGGACCGAAGTCTGGTCGGGGCCGGGCTCCACTACTGTTTCGATCTCCGCTACTGGTTCCACCGACTCGGGACTGGCCACCGGAGGGTTCCCGGATTCTGCCCTGTCGATACCGCCGCGCGGGGGCGCCGGTATGGGACTGGCCGCGGCACCGGCTGTGGTGGTCTCACAAATCCAGCCATCACCGGCGGCGTTGGCCCGACAGGTGGTCTGGGGCAGTTGGGCGGTTGATGCCGGTGAAATTGATAGCATCATCAGCCCAGCCGAAATAAGCAGAAGAAGGTGTGGACGGCGAAGGCGCTTCTTAGAACACATGGGAAAGGACGACATGGGAAAGTGGAGCGGATGAAAACTCAATAATTCTTGTGAATGTGATCTTAAACAAATCGAATACGGAACCGACTAACTGATTGAATTGTAAGACTGTTGCTGTCCTGACAGCTTAATTCATTGCTCTGGACAAAGGAATCGGACAATGGGAAGGAAGCGGGATTTCGACCGCTAATCATCGAATATGGACGAGTTAAGACTGCAAGCATTAAGCCAGTGGGCGAATGCCGCGCTGGATCAGTTAATTCCCGCGAAGCAAGGCTTACTTGAGCTGGAGCCGGTTAGCGGTGACGCTAGTTTTCGGCGCTATTTCCGTGCCCGTCTGGGCCAGCGCAGTTTTATCGCCGTGGATGCACCGCCGTCAAATGAAGACAGCGAGGCATTCGTTCGCATATCGAGCCTGTTTCACGACGCCGGGGTGAGGACTCCCGCAGTCCTGTCCGTAGACTATAAACAAGGCTTCATGCTGCTCGATGATTTTGGTGACCGGCTGTATTTTCATCATCTTTTACGCCAGCAAGAACAGGGCTCGACTGCGGCGGCTGGCGATTTATACCGGCAAGCCATAGACACCCTGATCAAACTTCAGAGCGGGGTTAAAATTGAGAGACTTGACCCCTATGACCGGGAAAAATTGCATGATGAGATGGTGCTGTTCGAGAAGTGGTATTGCGAGGAGTTCCTGTGCTTGCGACTAAGCGATGGCGACAGGGAGCTTATTGCACGCACATTTAGCTTTCTGGAAGATGCTGCGCTAGGGCAGATGGTGGTCGCAGTGCATCGCGATTACCATTCTCGCAATCTGATGTTGCTTGACGCGGAAGTCTTCGGTGGGGACACGGGTCCTGGAGTGATCGACTTTCAGGATGCCGTCGCCGGTCCCTACACCTACGACCTGGTTTCATTGCTGCGGGACTGTTATATCCAATGGCCACCCGAACGGGTCAGAGAATGGGCGCTGTACTATTTCGATCGAGCGCAAACCAGGGCGGTGATCGGCGATATTTCACTCCAACAATTCCTCCGAGACCTTGATCTCATGGGCCTGCAGCGCAATCTGAAGGTAATGGGTATCTTTTCCCGATTATGCATCAGGGATAAAAAACCCCAGTATCTGGCCGATATTCCTCTGGTTATCCAGTATTTTTTAAATGTGAGCCAGCAATACCCTGAGTTGGCACATTTTCGGAACTGGTTTACACAAAAAGTATTACCCGTAGCGGAAACAAAACAGCCTCAGGAATAGTCATGCGCGCAATGATTCTGGCGGCCGGGCTGGGTAAGCGAATGCAGCCCCTCACTGCCAATCTCCCCAAGCCGCTCCTGAAAGTTCGGGGCAAGCCACTGATCGAGCATCAGATAGAGAAGCTGGTGGCTGCGGGTGTGTCTGGCATCGTCATCAATCACTTCTACCTGGGCGATATGATCGAGGCTGCCCTCGGTGACGGCTCGCGCTTCGGAGTGGAAATTTCCTATTCCCGGGAATCGACTCGTTTGGATACCGCGGGGGGCATCATCAAATCCCTGCCGCAGCTACAGGACGACTGCTTCATCGTCGTCAATGCAGATATCTGGACGGATTTTGATTTTTCCAGTTTACAGGCCGTCGACGGTAAAGATCGGCTAGCTCATCTGATACTGGCAGACAATACTGACCATAATCCCTACGGCGATTTCTATATCGATGACGCGGGCAGGGTGCATGAAGATCACAGTGCCCGTGATCAGAAGCTGACCTTCAGTGGCATCAGCGTGCTGCATAAAAATTTGTTCACCGGGCTTGCCATCGAACCGCGTTCTGTGGTGCCGCTACTGCAGGCGGCGATGACGGAAAACCAGGTGAGTGGTGAAATTCATCTCGGTCTATGGATGGATGTCGGTACACCCCAAAGGCTACAGGAAGTGAATGTGCTGGCGAACGCGGCGGCAGGTGAATAGCCCATGCTAGGATTCCTCAGAAACCGGTCTTACCAGAGAGCCATGCTCACACGGCTGCAGGGAAGTTCGGTTGTCGCCCTGATATCCCCCCCTGGAATCCCCGCGGGGGGACGTACCGAAGCGCTGTTTACATCGGCGATGTTTGCGGTGATGGGCCGGGTGGCGAAACTGGATGGTGTGGTGACCGCGGCCGAAGTGGTGTTTGCCAGCGCTATCATGAAGAAGATGGGTCTCGATGGCATGAGGCGCCAACGCGCCATCGGTTATTTCGACCAGGGTAAGCAGGCGAGCACCGATGTTGTGCAGGTGGTACGGCAATTGGTCGGCGTCATCGGCATCCGCAGTGAGCTGTCTCATCTATTCCTGCAGATCCAGTGTCGCAACGCCTATGCCAAGGGCGAAATGCGGCTAAGAGAAAAAATGCTGCTGCGAGACATTGCCGAAACATTGGGCTACGACAAAACCGAATTTCTTGCGGTCTGTGCCGAAGTGCTTGCATCTTCCGATAATAAACTGACGCAACGGCCAAATTCACTGCGCAATGCTTATATGGTGCTGCAACTGCAACCCAGAGTCGCCGACGGTGAGATTCGTCAAGCCTACCTGAAGCTCATGTCCCGATACCACCCCGACAAGCTAATGCAAAATTTATCGGCAGAAGCGACCCGGCAAGCCCAGGAAAAATTCCACGCAATTCGCAGCGCCTACGAAACCATTTGCGGATTCAGAAAAATCAGAGTCTAGTTTGTCGATACCCGTCAGGTTCGAACGGGCCAGTGAAGGCGCGCTGCGCTGCCATACCCTCCTGCCTCCGCGGCTTGCCCCCTTAGAGTAATTCCTCCAGGAAGATCTCTGCAGCCGGAGAGATCTATGTATTAGCCCATTACAGAGATACCTGCCAGCGGGTTCTCCCTCTGTCACTCGGTGCGGCGCCTTGATTGCTGCGGCAGAAGGATATGCCACCCCATCGCTTGGAGGTCCATCGCAGAATCTCTAAGTATTCGACATTGGTTCTAATCACTTAATCTCAGACCATTGGGGGTTCCTGGCATCCGTGTCACTAGGCTAAGTGGGAACTGCGAGCGATGGGTTAGAGGCCCCTGTTGACTCAGCAATTGAGGCGTAGCACCGAGTGACCGAGGGAGACCGTTTCCCAGGGCTCCCGACCGAGTGAGGGAACCCGGGAGGGGTGCAAGCCGCTGAGACAATAGGGGTCTCTAACCCAGCGCGTTCTCCATCACGCCACAACGCAAGAAAAGCCCCCCCACCCAGCGCGTTCTCCCCAGTAGTTCTCCACACGACAAGCCCCTCCAATCTCTGTAAAATGCCCCGCAACGTTACATCGGACCTGTCTAATGAAAGATTATCTAATCGCTCCCTCTATACTGTCTGCTGATTTCGCCAGGCTTGGTGACGAAGTCAATGCCGTGCTCGATGCCGGGGCCGATGTGATCCACTTCGACGTGATGGATAATCACTATGTGCCGAATTTGACTATCGGGCCCATGATTTGCGAAGCACTGCGCAGCCATAAAATAACCGCACCCATCGACGTTCACCTCATGGTCTCACCAGTGGATCAGTTGATACTGGATTTCGCCAAGGCCGGTGCCACCTATATTAGTTTTCACCCCGAGGCCACAGCACATGTCGATCGATCGCTGCAACTGGTACGGGATCAGGGCTGCAAGTCAGGTCTGGTTTTCAATCCTGCGAGTCCCCTGAACTGTCTCGAATTTCTCATGGATAAGCTTGATGTGATTCTCCTGATGTCGGTAAACCCAGGTTTCGGCGGTCAGAAATTCATTGCTTCCACGCTCAAAAAACTGGAGCAGGTGCGCAAACTCATCGACGACAGTGCTTATCCCATCCGCCTGGAAGTCGACGGTGGAGTTGGCATCGATAATATTCGGGAAATCGCCGATGCCGGTGCCGATATGTTTGTGGCAGGCTCGGCCATCTTTAACAGCAAGGACTATGCTGAGACTATTGCTGCCATGCGTGCCGAACTGGGATCGAATCCCGGCAAGCGGCATTAGACTCGTGGTATGTATGGTCTACAAAGCTTAGATCTGCGATGAACCAGGCAGATTTCCAACGTCTCGCAGCAGCCGGTTATAACCGGATTCCCCTCGTGCGTGAAGTCCTTGCCGACACCGAAACTCCCCTCAGCACCTACCTCAAACTCGGCAGTGGTCTGCACAGCTATTTATTTGAGTCTATTCAGGGTGGCGAAAAGTGGGGTCGCTATTCCATTATCGGCCTGCCCTGCAATACCATCCTGCGAGTCATCGGCGATCGGGTGACCGTCGAGACCGATGGCAAGGTAGTCGAAGAACGTAGCGGTGCCGATCCGTTTGCCTTCATCGCCGAGTTTCAGTCCAGATACAGAGTCGCGGATATTCCGGACAGGCAATTGTTTGCAGGCGGCTTGGTGGGTTATTTCGCCTACGATAGCGTGCGCTATGTTGAGACCGGCATGGGGCCGGCGCCGGGAGAAGATCAGATTGGCACGCCCGATATTCTCCTGATGTTGTCGGAAGAAGTGGTGGTTTTCGACAATCTTCGCGGCACCATTTCCTTCATCATCAACGTGGATCCGAGTACGGCGCAGGCCTATGAAAATGCTGAACTGCGGTTAAATCAGCTACAGGCAGAATTACATAAGCCGGTACCACTGCCCAAAATTTCTACTGGCAGCAATAGTATCGCCGAGAGTGATTTTGCGTTTCATTTCCAGCAACAGCAATACCAGCAGGCGGTGGGAAAAATCAAGGATTACATCGTCGCCGGTGATGTGATGCAGGTAGTGTTGGCACAGCGAATGTCGGTGGATTTCAGTGGTGACCCTGTGAACATTTACCGGGCCCTGCGTTTTCTCAATCCTTCACCGTACATGGTGTATTTCGATCTTGGCGATCACCACGTGGTCAGCGCCTCGCCGGAAATTCTAGCCCGGGTGGATGGTAGTAAAATTACGGTTCGACCACTGGCAGGAACCCGCAAACGCGGGGCCACCGAGGCCGAGGATCTTATCCTGGAGAAGGAGCTGCTGGCCGACTCCAAGGAGCTTGCCGAACACCTGATGCTGATCGATTTGAGTCGTAATGACTCGGGGCGAGTCTCCAAAATTGGTTCTGTCACAGTACCGAAAAAGATGTTTGTCGAGCGTTATTCTCATGTCATGCATATCGCCTCCATCGTGGAAAGTGAAATACGTGAGGACAGGACTTCGCTGCAGGTGTTGCAGGCAACCTTGCCGGTCGGAACCTTGAGTGGCGCTCCCAAGGTCAGGGCCATGGAAATAATCGATGAACTGGAGCCGGAAAAACGGGGTATATATGGTGGCGCCATGGGCTATCTTGCCTGGAACGGCAATATGGACATGGCCATCGCGATTCGCACGGCGGTAATTAAGAACGACAGGCTTTTCATTCAGGCGGGTGCCGGCATCGTTGCCGATTCCCAGCCGCAGATGGAATGGGAGGAGACGCTTAATAAAGCCAGGGCGATTGTCAGGGCGGTGCAGATGGCGAACGAGTCACTCAGGGTTGATTAAGGCATCACTGCATTATTCAGAGCTGCCTCAATGCTTTAAATTGGCAAGAACAAGATTCGTTTAGGCAGGAGACAGAATTCCGTGTTGTTAATGATCGATAATTACGATTCGTTTACTTATAACATCGTGCAATACCTGGGTGAACTGGGTGCCGATGTCCAGGTTTACCGTAATGACGCGGTGACTGTCGAGGCCATCGAGGCCATGAATCCAACGCAGATTGTCATATCACCGGGGCCTTGCACGCCGGACAAGGCGGGTATTTCCACTGCGGTAATCGATCATTTCGCCGGCAAGATACCTATGCTGGGCATCTGTCTCGGGCATCAGAGCATCGGTCAGGTATTTGGCGGCAACATCGTGCGCGCCGCCAAGGTGATGCATGGCAAGTTGTCCAGCATTTACCATGATGGGCAGGGTGTGTTCAGTACACTGAGTAATCCGTTCACCGCAACCCGGTATCACTCCCTGGTGATCGAGGCGGCCTCACTGCCGGATTGTCTGCAGGTGACGGCATGGACCCAGGACGAAGCCGGGGAGCGTGAAGAAATCATGGCCGTGCGTCACACCAGCATGGCAATTCAAGGTGTGCAATTTCATCCCGAGTCCATCTTGAGTGAACAGGGTCATCAGCTACTGCAAAATTTTCTGGAAAATGCTTAAGATTTTCAACCTTGCTTCTCACTATAGAAGCCATGGGATGACAGAGTTGGAGAGAACAGGATAGAAACACTATGGATATCAGATCAGCAATAAAACGAGTGACCGAGGGCCTGGATCTGAGTAAGGATGAGATGATCGCCGTCATGCGCGACATCATGTCGGGGACCTCCACGGATGCACAGAACGCGGCGTTTCTCGTGGGCTTGCAGATGAAGGGGGTGAAGGCCGCGGAAATTCTCGGTGGTGCCACGGTCATGCGGGAGCTGGCAACGCCAGTTACTCTCGCTACCCGCACCCATCTGGTAGACACCTGTGGCACCGGCGGCAGCGGGGCCAACAAATTTAATATCTCAACCGCAGCCGCCATCGTCGCTGCGGCAGCAGGGGCCAGGGTTGCCAAACATGGTAATCGCGGCGCTACCAGTGTCAGTGGCAGTGCCGATGTACTGGAAGCCGCAGGACTCAATCTGTCTCTAAGGGCGGATCAGGTCGCTCGCACCATCGAAGAGGTGGGTGTGGGCTTCATGTTTGCCCCCGCGCATCACAGCGCCATGAAACATGTCATCACGGCGCGCAGGGAAATCGGAGTGCGCACCGTATTTAATTTGCTGGGACCACTTACCAATCCGGCATCCGCGCCGAATCAGGTGATGGGGGTATTCGATCCAGACTGGATCCCGGCGCTGCTTAGCGTATTTAAGGAGTTGGGAAGTAATCATGTGCTCATCGTCTCGTCAGCGGATGGGTTGGACGAGATAAGCGTATCGGCGGCGACCCATGTGGGCGAGTTAAAGGATGGTGAGTGCAATACCTATTCCATCTCACCAGCAGATTTTGGCATCGAGCAGTATGACAATTTCGACATGCTAAAGATTGACAGCGCACAGGCCAGCCTGGAAATGCTGAAGCAGGCGTTGAATTATGACAATCGGGCGGCCGGCGATATCGTGGCCCTGAATGCGGGTGCTGCAATCTATGTAGCCGGTCTCGCCGCCGATCTAGGCGCTGGGGTGGAACGGGCACAGGCGGTGATGCGAAGCGGAGAAGCCCTGGATAAGCTGGAGCAATTGGTGAACTTTACGCAGTCCATTGTCATGCAGGAGTAAGCTGGCATATGCCCATCGCAACCATCCTCGAGCAAATTATCGAGCACAAGCGGCTCCAAGTGGAGCGCGCCAGGGCGCGGATTTCACTGCCCGACCTGCTTTCTTCCTTGCCGCCGGCAGATGCATCGCGAGCCTTTACTCATGCTATGGCGAGCCAGATTCGACAGCAAAAACCAGCGGTAATTGCCGAGATCAAGAAGGCGTCTCCTTCGAAGGGCGTGATTCGGGAAAAATTTGATCCGGCAGCTCTTGCCCGGGACTTCGAAGACAATGGTGCCACCTGTCTTTCCATTCTGACCGATGAAAAATATTTTCAAGGTGCGAATGAATTCTTGCTTGAAGCCAGGGCGGCCTGCTCTCTACCGGTAATTCGCAAGGACTTCATGATCGACCCTTATCAGATCGCCGAGTCGAAGGCGCTGGGGGCCGACTGTATATTGCTGATTGTGGCGGCGCTGGGAGAGATCCAACTGCAGGAGTTGGCGGCCTTCGCCAATGACCTCGCCATCGATATTCTGGTTGAGGTTCATGACCGGCAAGAACTCGATCGGGCGCTGGAGCTGAACATCGAACTCATCGGAATCAATAACAGGAACCTGCATACGTTTGAAACTAATCTGCAAACGACGCTGGATCTGGCAAGCAGTATTCCTGCAGACAAATTAATTATTACAGAAAGCGGAATAAATACCACTGCCGACGTGATGAGGATGACGAGTGAGGGTATCTATGGTTTTCTGGTGGGAGAAGCATTGATGCGGGCAAGCAGTCCCGGCGCCAAGCTGAAACAATTGATGTTTAGCGAGTGCCAAATACCACGATAGTCTTGCCCGCAACGCTAACCAATTCCTGCTCTTCCAGTGCCTTCAGGACGCGACCCGCCATTTCCCGGGAGCAGTTAACGATACGGCCAATTTCCTGTCGAGTGATCTTGATCTGCATTCCATCCGGGTGGGTCATGGCGTCCGGCTCTTTGCTAAGGTCAATCAGCGCGCGCGCGATGCGACCGGTGACATCGTAGAAAGCGAGGTCGCCAACTTTTCGCGTGGTATTACGCAATCTATGGGCCATCTGCTGACCGATAGTGAAAACAATTTCTGGATGTGCACGGATATAGCTGTTGAAGCTGTTATAGCTGATTTCTGCGATTTCACAGGCAGATCGGGTTCGGCACCAGGCGCTTCTTTCTTCCGATTGCTCGAACAGGCCCATCTCGCCGAAGAAGTCACCCGGGTTCAGATAGGCAATGATAACTTCCTTGCCATTATCGTCTTCGAGGATGACCGACACCGAACCCTTGATGATATAATACAGGATCTCGCACTTGTCGCCTTCATAAATTATGGTCGAGCGATTCGGGTAGCTCTTTCTATGACAGTGGGACAGAAAATTATCCAGGTCCTCAATATGTGGCGTTATGGCCATTAATGACATAGCAATATTCCTAAAAGTCGGATCGACTTCAAATATATATCACAATTTGGCTGCAATTGTGAGATGCCGATCATAATAAATGGGCTTTTCGAATCCTGACGCCGCGTACGTATCGCCAGACTCTGCGCAGGTTTGCGGCATGATTCAAATAGAGCCGAAACATGAATTATGTCAATCTTGCGCGCCTTCGACTACATTGTTTGTATCGGTTAATCGCCGCTATTATTTAATTGCCTAGCTCAACTAAGTGCTAGTTTATCAGAGGCTCCCTTGCGCAGAGAAATGATTATGAATGCTCGTATTAAATGGGTTCAGGACGTTATGTTTGTTGCCGAGTCGGGTACTGGCCATGCCCTGGTGGTGGATGGCGCACCGGCCAGTGGCGGCAGAAATATGGGGATGCGCCCGATGGAATTGATGGTGCTGAGTGTTGGCAGTTGTTCATCATACGATGTGGTGACGATTCTGAAAAAGGCGCGACAGGAAATCACCAGCTGTGAAGTCGAGGTAAACGCCGAACGGGTGGACGCAACACCGGCCATCTTCGAATCTATTCATTTACACTTCAAGCTGGCAGGACGCAATTTGAGTGAAAAGCAGGTGGCCAGGGCGATCGAACTCTCGGCCGAGAAATACTGCTCCGCCTCAATCATGATGAAAAATGCCGGAGTGAAGGTCACTCACGATTTTGAAATTATTGAGGCTTAGAGAGCCGCGCTCAGAGATTCAGGTTGCTTTGGGCCTGGTTGGAATAATCTTCCCTTATTAGTTGATTGTGTCCTACGTTCTAGGACGCAAGCTCGGAACAGGGGGGTTATTTTGCCGTTCCAGTGGGCCATCCCTGGCCCTCCCGCGCTCCATCCCTGGGCGCTAGTCACGGCAAAACAACCCCCC